>JAJZQR010000455.1 GCA_021806765.1 Chloroflexota bacterium
GACGCCTGCGGCGCTGGCTATGGCCGCAGCCGAAAGGTGGGTGAAGCTGCCCAGCCCGGAGTTACCGACGGTCATCGGCTTGGATCGGGTCTTGGCGTCGGCCAGGAAGTCCTTCAGGGTCTTCCAAGGTGAGTCGGCAGCCACGGTCAGGGTTACTGTCTCTGCCGATACCAGCGCCACGTGGTCGAAGGCCTCGTAGCCGAAGTCGATGTTGCCCTGGGCAGGCAGGGTCGCCATGGCGGCGGAGGTCCAGAGCAGCTTGTAGCCGTCGGGCTTGGAGTTCTTCACCTGCTGATAGGCTACAGCTCCTCCGGCGCCCGTGACATTGGAGATGGAGATCGGCTGGCCCAGGTCTTTCTCCACCATCGCCGCGATCTTGCGGGCCGCCACGTCGGCGGCGCCCCCGGCTCCGAAGGGGACGAGCATCTCTATGGGACGGGTGGGGTAGTCCACCTTGGCGGCCGGAGCGGCGGCCTGAGTGGGTGCTGCCGCGGGGGCCGCGGTTGCGGCGGGAGCAGCGGTGGTTGGGGCGGCCGCTTGGGTCGATGCAGGGGCCGCGGGCTTCGCTGCCGTAGGACTGGCAGCCGGTGTTGATTGGCAACCGACAGTGATCAGCAGTATTCCGGCGGCGACGAGCCCGAAGACGAGCGACAGCTTGGGATCCAGGCGAGTTCTCATAGTCCCTCTCCTTCTTCGCTATTCCCCAAGGTTTTCAGTGTCTGTATCGTTAGGTCGGTGAGTATGCCCGGCTACTCGGCAGACAAACCACGGAGACACGGAGCGCACGGAGATCTCCAACTCTGGCTCGGTGATCTTCGTGTCTTCGTGGTTCGATGCCATCAGAGCGAGCGGCGTCGTTGGAACAGGGCCCAGGCTTCCTTAAACACACGTTTGGAGTTTGCTAATATCACCTCTTCTTTCTCCCCGGCCAGCAGCGGTCGCACCTCAGCGCTGATGACGGGCATCTCCTCTTGATGGAAGAATCCATTATCCCACAACACCTCGAAGTAGTTGGCTACGTCCTCGGTGTCGATCTCGCCTCCCGCTATCCCGAATCTGGGCTGTAGATCGCCATAGGCTGGGTGGCGACGATCCTGCATGATGCAGTTCCCGATGTGGGCGTGCCTGAGATACTGTTTCACCAGGGGAACAGACTCCTCGGGCTTCTCTCGGAGGAGTGGAAAGTGAGACAGGTCTGCCAGCAGCCCGAAACGAGGTTGTTCCCTGGCCACCTCCTGAGCGATAGCCAGGGCGTCGGTGAAGGGTCCGATCAGGCTCTCCTTGTCGATATCCCGGTCGAAGATCTTCAGGGTGATGAGGATGTTCCCTTCCTCTTTGGCATACTCGCAGACCTGGTGGATGGAGTCGACCAGCAGCTTCATCGCCTCGGGCCGCTTCTCGGGCCCGGGGTCCTTGCCGGCGAGCACCCTCACGGCCCTGGCCCCCAGGTCGTAGGCCTCGTTGATGCAGTTCTTCACCTGGTTGATGGCCTTGCGCCGTTCCGACGGGTCCAGGGCGTTCAGGTTCAGCTTCTGGGACAGCATGGCGGGCTGGGTGGCGTAGTAGACGGCCAGGTGGGCCTCTTCCAGCAGGTTGCGGGCCTGGTTTCGCACCCGAACGTCCTTCATCCAGCCCACTTCCACGGCCGTGAAGAAGTCGTCCTCGGCGATCTTCGCCAGGGTCTCCACTATGGCTCCCTCACCCCTTACCGTGTCTGGAAAGGCCTTGAAGTGGACGATACCGACCTTGGTGTAACCGTAAATAGAGCCGATTCTCTCGGGGGAATCCCCAATCCTTCCGAGCATTGGGACTGTCTCCTCATCTGCATCCTGTGTCATGCTGAGCGCCAGCGAAGCATATCGAGCGGTAGAGACGCGACATGTCGCGTCTCTACGCGGACACACCTTCCGCTCAGGATGACGATGAACGAATCTCCCTCATCTCCTCATGGAGGATCTGCACGGCTCGGTCTGCCACCGCGGGGTCGTTGATCACCGTGTCCATCTCTATGAGGTGGACTGTGGGATCCAGATGGCTCTTGAGGGTAGTGATGAAGCCCTGATTGGCCTCGGGGTCGTAGAGCAGGCCGCCGGGGGCAGCGATGATACTCCAGCCTCGCAGCGGCAGCAGGAAGGTCACCGGTCCTCGAGACCGGTTCAGCCTGCCGGCCACGGCCAGCCCCAGTTTCTCCATCTCCTCTCGAGTGGTGCGAACGTTCATGTTGTAGGGATTGTGGTGGTGGATGGGCCGTCCCAGATACTTGGGAGGCACCGTTTCCAGGGGGCCGAAGCAGAAGTATTCCAACCCTCCCGGCGCCACGACCTGGGGAATCCCCCTGCGACCTGCCGCTTCCAGGCGACCTGGTCGGGTAGGTGCGTAGATGTCGTCACCCAGTACATCTCCTATCAGTTCGTGGGTGGTCAGGTCCAGCACCCCGTCGATCAGACCGTCGTCGATCAGTTCCTCCATGGCGGACCCACAGGCACCGGAGGCGTGAAAGGCCACAACTTCGTACCCCAGATCCTCCAACAGCTCCGAGGCGCGAGTGACGACCGGGTTGGTGTTTCCCAGGGCTGTGATGGCCACCACCGGCCTGTCCGATTTCCTGCGCATGGGGATGCCCATCTCTGCCATGCCCACCAGGGCTCCAGCCGCGTTGGACAGGATGGTACGGGTAATGGTGTTGGGGCCACCCAGCAGGTCGGCCACGGAGAAGATCATGGCCACGTCCCGGTGGCGGATGTAGGGGCGGATGTTGCCGGAGGCCACGGTGGACACGATCAACTTGGGCAACCCGATGGGCAGGCCTTCCAGGGCTATGGCGGCTATGGCCGTCCCCTGGTTGCCGCCCACGGCCAGGACCCCGTCCAGTTCGCCCGCCTGCCACCACCGGCGGAGGGTGATCCCCGCCCCCCGCCCCATGGTCTCCATGATCTGGTCGCGGCGAAGCTCCAGCAGGGTGGAGGGGGCCATCCCGGCTGCCTCCATCACCTGCTCTTTGGCGACGTCGGGGGTCAGGGGGGAACCTCCCAGCACCCCTACGTCCACAACCCTGACCTGGTGGCCGCGGGCGCGGATCAACTCCGCCACGAAGGCGGCCTCCAGGGACTTGGTGTCCAGAGTTGCCAGCACTGCAAACCGTGCCACACTTTGCTCCAAATGGGGAGTCCAGAGGGGCTTCGCCCCCTCTGGCGGGGTT
>JAJZQR010000092.1 GCA_021806765.1 Chloroflexota bacterium
CCTCGACCTCCGCGCTAGCTCGCCAACAGTATAGGTGACAACCACGTCTCTTCCAACCCAACATGCCGCGGTTGCCATCTCGCTGCTATAATGGGCTGCCCGGCAAGTACAAACTGCTTGCCGGGCTCTGTAGCGGTTCGCTGGAGCACCGGCGCTAGGCATCTGGCCTGAGACTGGGTGCACAACCAGATCGTCATGCCCGCGAAAGCGGGCATCCAGGATGCTTGGTGCGCAGTGGTGGTCTGGACCCCCGCTTTCGCGGGGGTGACGAAGGGCAGACTATCTGGGGCCAGGTGCTTAGGCCCCGCTCCCGCGCACCGGATACCCACACGAGGCCAACAGGTGGATGGGGCAGCCATGGACGATAGATTGTATCTTGGGCTGGACATCGGTTCGGTAAACGTCCGAGTGGCGGTGGTCACCGAAGAGGGCCACCCGGTTCTCTTCGACAGCCAGCGGATCTACAAGGGGCCGGCCTCGGCGGTGTCGGCCCTCTTCGAGCGGCTCGGCAGCCACATCCCCCTGGACAGCATCGGCGGGGCCGGGGTAACCGGCTCTGGACGCCACATCTACGGCGGCCAGGAGGGGTGGCAGCGGTTCAGCTCCCCCTACGCCGCCATCACGGGCCTCCTCTCGGATCGGCCGGACCCCAGGACCATCGTCGCCATCGGCGGGCAGACAGCCCTGGTGATCGGCCTCTCCGGAGGGCTGGAAAAGCCCTGGCGAGTAAGCCGTTCGCCCCTCTGCGCGGCCGGCACGGGCCGGTTCCTGGAGCAGCAAGCATCCCGCCTCGGCATCGCCATCGAGGCCTTCGGCCCCATGGCCCTGGAGTGGAAGGAGGCCCCGCCCCGCATCGCAGCCCGCTGCAGCGTCTTCGCCAAGTCGGACCTGATCCACCTGCAGCAGAAGGGGTGGCCCATCTCCGCCATGCTGGCGGGGCTGTCCGACAGCGTCGCCCGCATGATCGTGGCCCAGTGGCGGGATAGCTTCGAGCCGCCGGTGTACTGTATCGGCGGGGTAGCCGCCAACCAGGGAGTGGTGCGCGCCCTCTCGGCTGTGCTGGGGGGCGTGGAGGTGATCGTCCCCCCCGAACACGCCAATCGGGATGCCCTGGGCGCCGCCCTCCTGGCGAGGAGGTCCGCCACTCGCCCGGCCGGCCTCTATCCCCCCGCGGGCCACGACGACCAGCTGTTCTCCCTGCCCCGCCGGTTGGAGGTCTCCGTCTCGTCGGACGGCTGGGCGCCGGTACAGCTGGGCGAGCAGGCGATCGACGTCGCCCTAGGAGTGGACGTGGGATCCACCAGCACCAAGGCCGCGGTGATCGACCTGGAGGGCCGGGTGCTGGCCAAGAGCTACGTGATGACGGCCGGTCAGCCGCTGGAGGCCATCAAGCAGGTCATGGGCAATCTGGTCCCCCAGGTCGAGGGGAGGGTGAAGGTGAGGGCCGCAGGAGTGACCGGCTCGGGTCGCTACCTGGTGGGCAACTTCATCGGCGCCGACCTGATCAAGAACGAGATCACCGCCCAGACTCGAGCGGCGCTCCACATCGATCCCCAGGTGAACACCGTCTTCGAGCTGGGAGGCCAGGACTCCAAGTACGTCTACCTGGAGAATGGCACCGTCCTGGACTACCAGATGAACAAAGCCTGCGCGGCGGGGACCGGCAGCTTCATCGACGAACTGGCAGAGCAGCTGGGGGTCTCCACCCGCACCGGCGAGTTCGCCCGCCTCGCCTTCACCGCGGACAGCCAACTGGACCTGGGCGAGAAGTGCACCGCCTTCATGAGCCAGGCCGTCACCTCGGCCCAGCACGCGGGAGTGACGCTGGACGTCATCGTCTCCAGCCTCTCCACCTCCCTGGCCAAGAACTACCGCTCCAAGGTGGTGGGCACCCGCCGGGTGGGGGACAGGATCTTCCTGACCGGCGCCGTCTTCTACAACGACGCGGCGGTTTCGGCCTTCAAGGCGGAGTTCCCCGGGAAAACCCTGGTGGTGCCCCAGCACAAGGAGGTCACGGGAGCCATCGGCGCGGCCCTCCTGGCCCTGGAGGCGATGCCGGAAGGGGAGCGTTCCCGGTTCAAGGGCTTCGACGCGGTGGCTCGAGCCACCTACCGGCTCACCAACTTCACCTGTCACCGCTGCGAGAACAGCTGCGCCATCAGCTCCATGGTCACGAACACGGGAGACCGGCTGTTCTACGGGTCCCGATGCGACCTGTTCGACTCCAAGGCCCAGCGTGACGGGGGGACGGGGCGAAAGGGAGACGGGGGGACGGGGAGACAGGGAGACGCGGAGACCGGGGGACGCGGGGACACGGGGAAGGATTCCCCTCTTCCTGTAGGACAGACTCCCGATTCCTCCCCTCTCCCTCCGGAAGAGGCCCCCAATTCCTCCCCTTTCCCTCTAGAAGAGGGTCAGGTTGAGGGCTCACCCATCACTCATCACTCATCACTCATCACTCAGGACTCAGGACTCGGGGCTCAGGACCCGGCACGCAGTCCTCAGTCCTCAGCCCTCAGTCCTCAGAACCACCCCACCCCCTTCGACGAGCGGGAAAGGCTGCTGCTGGCCGGCTACGATCCATCCACCGGCACCGGGCCGGTAGTGGGCGTGCCCCGGGCCCTGATGGCTCTGGACCTGGCTCCCCTGCTGACGGGATTCCTCAACGCCCTCGGAGTCCGGGTGCGATACTCCTCGCCCACCAACCAGAGGGTGATCGAGAAGTCGCTGGAGCTGGCTTACACCGACAGCTGCTTCCCCATCAAGCTGCTCCATGGCCACGTGGCCGAGCTGCTGCGGGAGGGCGCCGAGTTCGTCCTGATCCCGAACGCCATAAGGATGGGCGAGAGGAAGGGAGACGAGGATCAGCGCTACTCCTGCCCGCTGGTTCAGGCGGCCCCCTACATCGTTCGCTCCGTCTTCGGCCTGGGGGACCGGCTGCTGGACCTCATCATCGATCTGTCCCGAGGCGACGACTCGGTGATCCGCAGCTTCTCTGAGATCGCCCAGCGGCTGGGTTTCAGCCGGGAGAAGGGCACCGAGGCCGCCCGCATGGCGCTGGCCTTCCAGCGCCGATTCGAGGCACAGCTCACCACGGCGGGGCGCAGAGTCCTCGACGACCTGGAGGCCGACCCGAAGGCCATCGGCGTCGTCCTGATGGCCCGCGCCTACAACGCCCAGGATGCGGGCGCCAACCTCGGCATGGCCCAGGAGCTGAGGAAGCTGGGCGTCGTGCCCATTCCGCTGGACTACCTGCCCCTGGACCAGGTGGACGTGCGGCAGATCTCCGACCGCCCCTACTGGAACTACGAGCGGAAGCTGCTGGCCGCCGCGAAGCTGGTCGCCGAGCACCCGCAGCTGTTCGGCCTCTTCCTATCCAACTTCGGTTGCGGTCCCAACTCCATCATCCAGAACGTCGTCGAGGACATCATGGGCGGCAAGCCGCTGGGCCAGATCGAGCTGGACGAGCACGCCGCCGAGGCCGGCTACATCACCCGGTTGGAAGCCATGGTGGACACCATCCGCGGTTACAGCCGCTCGGGCCTGCAGCTGGCCGGAACGCCGGAGAGGTACACCCGGCGCGTTCCCTCTTCGGTGCGCTCGGGCCAGCACGTGCTGATCGCCCGCATGTCGGATCACGCCGAGGTTCTGGCGGCGGCCATGCGCTCCTTCGGGGTGAAGGCCCAGGTGCTGCCTGAGTCCGACGAGAGGAGCATGGCCCTCAGCCGCGACGTGACGAACGGCAAGGAGTGTCTCCCCTTCCGGGACACCCTGGGGGTGTTCCTCCGGATGGCCGAGGAGGGCTCCATCCCCCCACGGTCCCGGGCCATGATGGCCGGCTCCTTCGGTCCCTGCCGCCTGGGCAAGTACGCCCAGGAGCAGCAGAAGATCCTGGACGAGCGGGGCATCCAGCTGGAGGTCATGACCACCGTCTCCAACAACGCCTACTCCGATCTCGGCCTGGGTCCCCGCTTCGAGCTGCTGGCCTGGCAGGGGGTCCTGGCCGCCGACCAGCTGCAGAAGCTGCTCTGGACCACCCGCCCCTACGAACGGCGCCCGGGGGAGACCAACGAGGCGTACCAGCATTTCGTGGCGGAGCTGGTCGCCGCAATCGAGGGCCGGCGCACTCTGGAGCCGCTGATGCGGGAGGCCACGGCCACCTTCGGAGAGCTGCGGGATCCTGCCCTGCCCCGACGGCCCAGGGTGGGGATCAACGGAGAGATCTACCTACGGGCCAACCGCTTCTGCAATCAGGACCTGGTGGCCCTGTGCGAGGCCAACGGACTGGAGGCCGAGGTGGCCCCCATGTCGGAGTGGCTCAAGTACACCACCATGCGGAACCTGGAGGATGGCTGGGCCAACCGGGAGGCGGGCCGCACCCTCAAAGGGGCGCTGCGGAAGCTGGCCACCGACTACTACGAGAGGAAGGTAGCCTCCTGGTTCGAGGCCGTGATCCACGAACGGGAGCCGAGCACCCGGGATCTGCTGGCGGCCTCCGGCCGGTACCTGCCGAGCCGCAACGGGAGCGAGGCGATCCTCTCCCTGGGCAGCGGCGTCCGGCAGATGGCCGACCCCCACTTTGCCGGGGTGATCTCGGTGATGCCCCACGGCTGCATGCCCGGCGGGATCGTGGCCGCCCTGGCCCAGGAGATCTCCAGGAAGTTCGACCACAAGCCCTGGATCAGCCTAACGTTCGACGGCTTCACCGACAAGGTGAATCCGGAGCGTATCGCCGACCTGGCCGAGCAACTGAAGCACCGGGCGGAGGGGTAAAACCCCCTTTCCCCATCCCCTTCCCCCACGAGGGGGGAAGGGGATGAAGGCTACAAGGTCCATCTCACGGGTGGGGGGAGGCGAAAGCACTGACGATGGCAGCCAACACCGAAGGCAGGTCGTCTTCGACCTGCTCGGAACTGAAGCGAAGGAAGCGCAGGCCCAGACTCTCCAGGAGGCACTGACGATGCAGGTCGGCTTCGCGCTGCGACTCATGAACGGCACCATCCACCTCTACTATGAGTCGCTCGCAGGAGCAGAAGAAATCCACCACAAAGGGACCGATTGGCTGCTGTCGCCGGAACCTGCGGCCACATAGCTGCTTGCTGCGAATGGCCTCCCACAGGATCGCTTCGCTGGGAGTGGGCCTCTTTCTTAACTCCCTGGCGACCTCGACCATCTTGGCGCGCAGCGACTCCGGCACGTCCCAGCGATCCCGAGTCTGCGCTGTCTCGGCGAAGTCCTCCGGCACGACTTCTCCTCCTCAAGCCTGTAACGACCGTCCCCCTGCACCACACCTCTTCCCCATTCTACAGGGGGAAGGCTTGCGGATCCCATGGGCTCACTATCATCGGCCCCCGCCAGGCACCACACCCCTTCCCCCTTTCATGGGGGAAGGGGCAGGGGAAGGGGGTCGCATCACGATCATCGCGTTGCCGTACCGGTAGCTCTGGACGACGTTGCCGGCGGCATCTGTGAGGGCCCGCACCGAGCCGAGGCCGTCGGTGTGGTAGACGACGGGGTTGCCCGAAGAGTCGACGGCGTAGGCCAGGCCCAGGCCCCAGACGTACTTGCGGGTGCCGTCGTCCAGCAGCACGGGTAGGCTCGCGTTCACGTCGTAGACGTAGCTGGTTGTCGCAGCCCCCACGGTTTTCGAGGTGCGCTTCCCGTCCCCGTCGTAGGCGTAGCTGGCGCTCGTGCTGCCCACCGTGGCCGTCTTCAGCCGGTTCGCCTGGTCGTAGCCGAAGCCGTCCGCCCCCCTCGCCACCAGGTTCCCGTTGGCGTCCACCGTGTAGCTCACAGTCCCGGCAGAGGCTATCCTGTCGGCCCGGTCGTAGCTATAGCCCGTTTTGCCAATGGCAATGCGACGGTGGTGAGCCGAAAGAGCTCGCTATGGGCACGGATCGCAGATGGGGTGGTCGCGGAGGGTGCCGCCACCATCACAGCGACACTCCATGGCGGCGACCCGCGACTCCAACTGATCCTCGCAGCAGACTCGTCATCCGTCGCTCGGAGTCTCCAACTTGCGCAGAAGATCCTTGTACTTCAAATTAGTTGGATCGAGTCCTACCCCTCGACGAGCCTCCTCTCTGGCTTCCTCCAGCCTCCCGGAGTCCCTGAGGGCAAGCGCCAGGTGATAGTGGCCCAAGGGGGTCATCGTGCCGCACTGCGCCACGCCACTCAGCATCGATATCGCCCCCTCTACATCTCCCATCCGGTACCCCACTTGACCGAGAACGTCCTTCGTCGCGACGTCATCCGGCTCCAGTGTGAGGATCCTCTGCAGCAATTCGGCGGCCTCGGGAAGCTGACCCTTGCCTATCTTCACCAGAGCCAGCTTACCGAGCGTCGCGCGATCGGTGGGTGCACCCCTCAGTGCTCGAGAGTAGGCCGTTTCAGCCTCGGCTGTGCGACCCATCTCGAACTCCACATCCCCAAGTGATCGCAGCAGTTGTCGATCTCCGGGCGCGACCCTCAGACCACGTTGGTAGGCATCCCTAGCCCTCGCCTTGTCGCCCATGCCTTCAAACCCCAGCCCTAGCATCCGATACCCGTCTGGCCAGTCGGGATCCGACGAAATCGCTGCGTTGGCATAGAACAGTGCTTTGTCCCAGTCGTGTTCAGCAATAGCTGTCCAACTGCGGTGTCCGAACCTGACCGCCTGGTCTCTGCTCTTTCCAATCGACAGTATCCAAAATGTGACTCGGCATATCGATCGTGCAGTCCACTTTCTGAGACTGAGTAGGCTCATAGTACCTCGCCCTCAGGTACACCAGCCCCGTCTCGGGGTCGTACTGCTCGCCTGTGTATTGGAAGGGCTGCGTGATACTTCCCTGGCTAGAGGTGATGTTCCCGTACTCATCGTAGTCGAGGGTCCCCCTCGACGAGATCACCGGCAAGAAGGTCACGGAGTACGCCACTCACGGCGACTTCGCCTGCCGCCGGCTGATCCACGACGGCGGGGTCGCCCTGGGAGTCGGCATCGTGAACCTCGCCCACCTGTTCAATCCTCAGAAGGTGATCCTGGGCGGGGGCGTGAGCCTGAACGCCGGCCCGATCCTGTGGGACGCCATCCGCGGGACGGTGCAGAACCGGGCCATGGAGTCGTGCAGGCGAGGGCTGGAGATCCTCCCAGCCGCGCTAGGCGACGATGCCGGCCTGCTGGGAGGGATCGCCGTGGCCACCGGCTTCGCGCGGGCATAGTCCGCTTTGAGCGTCCCTCTCAAAGCCAAGGATATGACAGGCTGCCGGGGAGGGTGAATACCCTCCCCGGCACATCGCGCTAGACGGGGTTATCAGCCTCGGCTACAGATCCACGAGCTTACCGTCGTGGATGTGGTAGTCGATGTGGCAGGGCTCCTCGCGATCACTGATCTTGGGCTGTCCTGTCAATCTTCGCCACGGCACGCCTTGCCTCGGTACGTACCCAGGCTCTGGGGTCACCGAGAAACCGCTCCAACCTCTGCCTGGCTCCCGATGGCCTGAGCTTGCCAAGGGCGATGATGGCGTGTCCGGCAACTTCCTGGTCGTCCAGGAGCCCCATAAGTACGCCGGCGGCCCTCGGGTCCCGCATGTTCCCCAGGGCAACCACCACCATCTCTCTTGCACGCCCCTGGGCCTGATCGCACGCTATGGCAACGAGATCGTCGAAAACGGTGTCGTCGGCCACCACCGACAGCGCATTGCCGATAGCCCATTTGAGGCTGCCATCGGACTTACTATCGGCCGCCAGGAACTCATCCACGAGAGTCTTTGCCGCGCTCGGTCTCGCCCATTTCACCGAGAGTGCACGTACGATATCCTGCTTGACGGCCTTGTTGTCCACGAGTGGAAGCCATCGCAAGAGAATCGTGATGGCCCTCCTATAGTCCATCTTCCTGTTAAAGAGATCTGCTATGTGCTCCACGGGGAAGCCAGCCGCCCTGAGTTCCTGCACCACAGGCGATGCAGCCTTCAGGTTCTCGGCGACAGCTCTTTGTCGACGCTGATCCTCGGCTTGCCTAGCCTCAGGCTGTGAGTGGTCCATATCGCCTCCTGTGATCATGGATGGTCGTCAGTTGCCTGCAATGTCTCAGATCCATTATCAGAACCACGGCTGCTGCATCGTCGGGCATCACGGGATGACTCTTTGAAGAGTTATGATACCGTCATCCACCAGTCTCTGGAGTGAAGACGACAGAGTGGTATTCTCCCTCACCTTGAGTATCATCGTGAAGTCGTTCGCCTTGGCATATTCTACGAAGTCCTTCAGCTGGCTACGATTCGCGAGATATGCGACGTTCTTCACGTCACCAATGATCTTGGCTGTTTCATCCAATATGTCGGGCACTCGGTACTTCGCGGTCCCCGTAACCGATTCGATTCGGACCGTGTTCTTCACGATGTCGGCCAACTTCTCGCCCTGGATCCCCAATTGTTGAGAAACCTGGGGAGCGACTCTGGCTGCAGCCATGCTGACAGCAGCAACCAATGGCCCCACGGGGTTGTTTGATGTTGTGGCAGCGAGCATCAATGGATCACGGAGTATTGAGTTCTTTCCAACCGTAACTGTCTGTCCACTTGGGTCCGTGAGCAGGATGGGGTTCTGATAGGCATACGTGTACCGGCTCAGAGTGCTCGGCTCCTCGACAACACCCGGTGCCGGGTCCCGCCCTATGAACCTCCCGCTTCCCGGGTCGTACATCCTCGCCCTCAAGTACACCAGCCCCGTCTCGGGATCGTACTGCTCGCCAGTGTACCTGAAGGGCTGATCGACGCTCCCCTGGCTGGAGGCGAGGTTGCCGTACTCGTCGTACCGGTAGGTCTGCACCACGTTGCCCGAGGTGTCGGTGAGGGCGCGGACCGAGCCGAGGCCGTCGGTGTGGTAGACGATGGGGTTGCCACTCGTGTCCACAGCGAAGGCGAGGCCCAGACCCCAGACGTACTTCCGGGTGCCGTCGTCGAGCAGCACCGGCAACGAGGCGTTCACGTCGTAGACGTAGCTGGTGGTAGCTGCCCCCACGGTCTTGCTGGCTCGCTTGCCGTCACCGTCGTAGGCGTAGGTAGCGCTGGTGCTCCCCACCGTGGCGCTCCTCAGCCGGTTCGCCTGGTCGTACCCGAAGCTGTCCGCACCCCTCGCCACCAGGTTCCCGTTGGCGTCCACCGTGTAGCTCACGGTCCCCGCCGAGGTTATCCTGTCGGCCCGGTCGTAGCTATAGCCCGTTTGGGTCCCCTGGGTCATGCTCGATCGGTTGCCCGCCGGGTCGTAGACGTAGCTCGTAGGGCCGCTGGGAGCATCCACGCTCGTCAGGCGGTAGAGCCGGTCGTAGCCGTAGATCGTAGTGGCCGTCCGGCTGATCGCGTTGGCGGCCAGACTGTGGTAGAGGCCCGCAGCAACCACCGTCATGCCGCCGGCACCCACCACCTGCGTCGGGGTAATGTGCTGCTCCCTGATGCTCCCGAGTCCCAACTCGCCCCAGTCGTTGAGCCCCCAGGACCATACCGTGCCATCGTTCTTCACAGCCAGGCTGTGGTAGCCGCCCGCGGCGATGGCGGTTACACCGGTGAGACCGCTGACCTGCACGGGAGTGGGCCGGTTGGTCGTCGTCCCGTCGCCCAACTGGCCGTCCAAGTTCCCTCCCCAGGCCCACACAGTCCCGTCGTTCCTCAGTGCCAGGCTGAAGTTGCCCGCTGCGGCGATCGCGACCGCCCCGCTTATCCCGCTCACCTGCACGGGGGTGCTGCGATTGGTCGTGCTGCCGTCCCCCAATTGGCCCGCGGTGTTGCTCCCCCAAGCCCAGACGGTGCCGTCGTCCTTCAATGCCAAGCTGTGGTAGAAACCTGCGGCAACGGCCTTGGCCCCGCCAAGCCCCGTCACCTGGGTTGGGATGTACCTGTCCGTCGTGCTACCGTCCCCCAACTGACCGTACAGGTTGTACCCCCAGCCCCAGACCGTCCCGTCGTTCCGCACCGCCAGGCTGTGCCACCCACCTGCCGCCACGGCCGCTACTCCGGTCAGAGTGCCGGACCGTACCGGCAGGCTGCGGTTGGACGTCGTCCCATCGCCCAGCTGCCCGTACTGGCTCGCTCCCCAGGCCCACACGGTGCCATCCGCCCTCGCCGCCAGGCTGTGGTAGGCCCCAGCCACAATCGCCACCAGGTCACTCAGGCCGCTCACCTGCACGGGCAGGTAGCGATCAGTAGTCGTTCCATCCGCCAGTTGGCCCGCCCAGTTGCCTCCCCAGCCCCAGGCGGTGCCGTCGTTCTTCAGAGCCAGGCTGTGCCACCCGCCTGCGGCGATGGCAGTCACCCCAGACATCGCGCCGACGGGCGATGCCACGCTCCGCTTCGTCGTGGTGCCGTCGCCCAACTCGCCCCAGTAGTCGTCCCCCCAGGCCCAGAGGGTGCCGTCGCCCTGGAGGACCAGATTGTGGTAGAAGCCGGTCGCGATACCGGAAACCAAACCAAGCCCACCGACCTGGACGGGTGTGTAATGGGAGTTTCGGCTGCCGATGCTCAACTGCCCGTATCCGTTCCAGCCCCAGGCCCAGACCGTCCCGTCGCTCCTCAGAGCGAGGCTGTGCCACTGGGCTCCAGCAACGGCCACAACCCCCGTGAGGCCGGCCACCTGAACCGGGCTAGCCCGGTCAGTAGTGGAGCCGTCCCCCAGCTGACCGTCCCCGTTCCAGCCCCATGCCCAGGCAGTCTGATCGCCCTTTGTCGCCAGGCTGTGCCATGCGCCTGCGGATATGCCGCTCACCCCACTGACCCCGCTCACCTGTACCGGGGTCTTCCGCTGTGCCGTGGTGCCGTCGCCCAACTGTCCATTCGCGTTCCAGCCCCACGCCCACACGGTGCCGTCGTTCCTCAGAGCAAGGCTGTGGTACACCCCCGCCGCGATGGACGTCACCCCGCTCAGTCCAGTTACCTGCACCGGCGTGTATCGGTCAGTGGTACTGCCGTCCCCCAGCTGGCCGGCCCCGTTCCAGCCCCAGGCCCACACGGTGCCGTCACTCTTCAGGGCGAGGCTGTGCCAGCCGCCGCCGGCCACCGCGATGACCCCGGTCAGTCCCGCAACCTGCACCGGCGAGTTGCGCTGGCTCGTGGTGCCGTCCCCCAACTGGCCATTGCCGTTCCAGCCCCAGGCCCACACGGTGCCGTCGCCCTTCACCGCCAGGCTGTGCCAACCGCCCCCAGCCGCGGTGGTCACCCCCTCGAGGCCGGTCACCTGGATGGGAACACTCTGCTGAGCGGCCGTTCCCGCTCCCAGCTGTCCCGAGCCGTTGCTGCCCCAGGCCCACACGGTGCCGTCGCTCTTCACCGCAAGACTATGGTCGCTCCCGCCGGCCACTCGACTTACCCCCGCCACACTGGTCACCTGGAGGGGCGCAGCGCGGTTTGTCGTGGTGCCGTCGCCCAACTGTCCGAACCAATCATCCCCCCACGCCACACTACTGCCCTGCGCAGACGCGGCCGTCGCCGCCACCATCGCGGTGCTCGTCTGATCCGGAGCCAGCTGCCCCTGCTTCAACAGCGGCGACGTTTGTTGCCGTGGCTGCCGTGGCGCTCCCACCGGGGCAGCCGGCGGGAGTATCGCGACGTTGTCGCCCTGCGCCAGGGCACCCTCCACACCATCCTCGGACGTTGCCGAGGGAGCACTCCCGGAAACGCTCGGCATGAGCAGGCGATGTCTCCCCGGCAGCACACTCTGCCCTTTGGCTCTTCCCGGGGACGCACCCGCGGCGCCTTCGGAGACATTCACTGAGAGATCTGCAGCTGAGGGGCTCTCCGTCACTGCTGCACTCGTCACGACGGCTGGTTGGGTCGAGAGCGGGGCAGATGCAGTCCCACCGACAGCGGATGGCAGCAGCTCGTCTGCCTTGAGGCGATTGCCCACGGCGTCCAGGGTGTAGCTGTGCCTGCTCACCGTGTCGGTCCCCTTCTGGTTCCAAAGGTCGGTGAGCCGGAGGGCGTTATCGTAGCTGTAGCCGGTCGTGGTGCCGTTGAAGTTGGCCGTCTCCTTCAGGCTGCCGTCGGGGTTGTACTGGTAACCCACCGCCCGGCTGGCCCAGTCCAGCAGCGACTCCAGGCGGCTTCCCCTGTCGAAGCTGTAGGTGACCGCCGCGCTGTCGGGATAGATGACCTTCGTGCGGTTGCCGTCCAGGTCGTAGCGGTAGCCCACCGTCTTGGGTCCCGGGCTGGTTACGGAGAGGAGACGATCCATCTCGTCGTAGCTGTAGGAGGTCGTTCCGGTACCGTCCGCCATGGTGGATCGGTTGCCGTTGGCGTCGTAGGAGTAGCTCACGTTGGGCGTCTGGCCGTCGCTGTAGCCAACGGAGACCAACCGGTTCAGGTTCTCGTAGCCGAAGGTTGTGGTCTGGCTTAACGGATCTATCAGACCGGTCCGGTTGCCGGCCAGGTCATAGCTGTACTGGGTCAGCAGGCTGGGGGTGGTGGAGGGCCACTGAGGGTACTGGGTCTCCTTCCGCACCCTGTTCAGTCCGTCGTAGGCGTAGTCGGTCGCCCGCTCGTTACCGGCGTCCCCGCTGGCCCTGAGGACCCGGGACAGGTTCCCCGCGTTGTCGTACTGGTACTGGGTGACGATTTCCGGATCGGGCGCGGTGTTGGGATCGGTCCAGGGGTTGGGGCTCTGCTGGACCTCCTTCAGGCTGTCCCGCTCGTCGTAGAGGTACTTCGTCACCTGGCCGTTGGCGTCGATCACCACCGTCCGGTTGCCCACCGGGTCGTACCGGAACTCGGTCACCGGTCGGGACCCTGTCACCTCCGGAGCCGGGGCCATCGTGAAGCGCACCCGGTCCTCGTTGTCGTAGCCGTACGCCCAGGAATGATCTCTTGGACTCGCCCCAGGCGCGTTGCCGTTGGGGTCAACCATGCCAACGCGCCGCCCCACGGCGTCGTACTCGTAAGTCGTCACGTTTCCCAGGGGATCGGTGGTGCTCTCCAGCAGCCCGGCCTCGCTCCCGCTCCCGAAGTAGGTCATGGTGGTGGCGTAGGAGTAGTCGGGGGTGGGGCCGGTGTTGCCCCGAGGCGGGATCACCTTCGTGATCAGGCCCGGGTTCGCGGCGTCGCCATACTCGTACTTGGTGACGGCCGTCTGCTGGCCCAGGTCGGGATCGGTGTAGCGGCGGGTAACCGACTCCAGCTGCGCTCCGGTGGCGTCGTAGGCCATGTCCGTGGCGTAGGTGAGGTCGATGGCGGCGCTGAAGTCGGTGATAGGGCTGGCGTTGGCGTCGCTGGCGACCCCTCTGGGAGGGATCACCTGGATCAGGTTGTCCTTGGAGTCGTACCTGTACAGGGTCACCGGCCGGGGCTGTCCGGCGGAAGGCGCCGGATCGATCCGCCTGGTGAGGTTACCGCGGCTGCCCGGGATGGGCTGTCCCGCGTAGTCCACGTCGTAGGCGAGGTCCGTCAGATTGCCCCGACCATCCTTGATCCAGATGACGTTGGAGTTGGCGTCGTAGCCTCTCTCCTCCACCACGTCCTCGGCGCTGTTGGAGGTGGGTTTGGAGATCCGCTTGATCAACCGGCCCTGCGCGTCGTAGTAGTCGATCACCTGGGGGTTCCAGGTGGGGTCAAGAGAGGTGGCCGGGTAGGTGACGGTGGCCGTCTTGGAGCCGTCGGCGTTGGCAACGTAGCCAAAGGTGGTCTGCTGGCCGGTGGCAAGGCCTCGAGCATCCTTCTGGGTCTGGACTCTACCCGAGCCGTCGTAGGTCATGGTCACTACGGTGTGGTTGTTGGCGTCGGTGATGGTGGTCAGGCGGGAGCTGGTGCTATCGTAGGCGAAGGTGGTGACCTTCCCCTCCCGATCGGTCACCGTTTGGAGGCGGCCGCTGGAGTCGTACCCGTACTGGATGGTCCTGGCCGGGCTCGCCCAGTCGGAGACGCTGGCTAGCCGCCCCGTGGCCGGATCGTAGGTGAGCGCGAGGGAGCCCCGACCCGACGGGTCGCCGACGCTGGTGAGCTGGCCGTCGGCGTTGTAGGTCAGGGTCGAGCGGTTGCCGTACCGGTCGGCGATGCCGCTGAGCCGGCCCGCAGAGTCGAACGACCAGACGGTGCCGTCCTTGTGAGTGGCGGTGTAGCTGTTGTCCGCGTTCTTGACCAGCGCGGTGTAGCTGCCCGCCGGAGGGGTGTAGCTGCCGTCGGCGTTGCGGGTGTAGCGGTCGGCCCTCCCCTGGGAACCCACCAGCAGCAGCGCCCCGTTCCACTCGCCCGGATCCACCAGCCGGATCTCGTAGCTGTGGGTCCAGCCGGGCCCCAGAACCCCGACGCGGGTGTCCCCACTGTTGTAGGCCCGGGTGAAGACCGGGCTGGGGCCCCGTCCCGAGATGGCCAGGTCGGTATGGCTGTAGCTGTAGCTGCCCGTCAGCGTGATCACCGGATCGCGGCTGGTCGTGACGGTGTGACTGGGCAGCAGATAGGGGGCGTCGGCCGGAGCGGGCTGAACCACCACGCTACCGGTGGAAATCGGCGTGATCGGTCCCGAGGGGAGATCCCGGCGGAAGAGCTGGGTGGGATACAGGTTGTAGGCCGACTGGTCCCAGAAGGAGCGGAGATTGCCGTAGCTGTCCAGCGCCAGGTAGGAGTTGTGAGAGCCCACCATCTGCCACCCGTCGGGCGTCCTGGAAGGCTCGTATCCGTAGACTACCCTCGGTCCCCAGGTGGCGCCGTCGTCGTCGCTGGTTCGATAGAACATGTAGTTGTCCCAGGGGTAGTCGTACATGCTGAAGCTGACGTATATGGTGCCGGAGGCCGTCTGGCCCACGCTCATCTCCGCGGGCCACCTGTCGCCGACGGCCGAGGGATTGAGCACCTGCTTGTTGGACCAGGCGGTGGAGGAGAGATCTGGAGAGGTGGCCAAGAAGATCCCGTCGTAGTCGGCCCACCCGGGTTCCTCGGGGTGGTAATCCAGCCAGCTAAGGCCCCAGGCGCCGGAGTTGAGCCGCTTGATGTCGAAAGTGGGAGTGATGCGGCTGGCCAGGATGCCGATGGGCTGACCTACCGTGGCAGGGGCGGACCAACCGGCCAGGTCGGTAGAGGTCCGGTACTGCAGGAGGGTCGAGGAATCCTGGCGGCTCCAGAATAGGTAAGTAGTGCCATCGTAGCTGGAGGCCTGGATCTGATACACGTTCACCGCTTCGCTGGTCAGTTGGGAGGGAGTGGACCAACTGGTGCCGTTGTCGGTGGAGGTTCGCAGGAAGACCTGCTTCACCCCTCCGGTCGCTTTGGCGTAGAAGAGGGCCAGGGTACCGCCAATCCGCAGCAGTGCCGGGGTATTGGCGCTGTACTCCACGACCATCGGGTCGAGCCAGCGGGTGGGATAACCCTGCCCGCGCCAGAAGGCCAGGTTGCCGGAACCGTCCACTGCGGCCATACCCCAGGCGCCGCCGTCCAGCTGAACGGCGGCAGGGTCACTGGGGTCGGGAACGGAGGCGGCGACCGGCTGCGAGGAATCCACTGCCATCAGGGTGACGGGCAGCGACGTTATCTCAGCAGACAGGGTCTTGGACACAGGGTCGTAGGAGGAAGACACCGGCTGCCAGCCATCCGGAGTGAGTTGCCGGAGAGCCGGCTTCTCGAGAACGGACTTCGGGATCTCCGGCCGATCCAGCTTGAGCCGGACGGTGGCCGGCGTCTTCAAGGACAACGAGTGCGCGTTGCCATCAACTCCGTAGGCTTCCACCTGGATGGGACGGTCGATAGGGTGATAGCGACGGAGGCCCGGGGTGAAGCGAGGTTCGACGAGGTACCAGTTGACCCAGTACGAATCCGGGACAGCATCGGACGGTAGAAGGAGTTCTCCCACGTCGGCTAGGCGCGCGGTCCCGCCTTTGGGCCCAAGCTGGACCCCGATGGGAGGGCCCACCCTTCGAGCAGCGGTGGAGGGGGTCGCCGGGGTTACCGAGACCGTTAGCGAAGGCGTGGGGACTGTCGCGGACACCGTCGGGCTTGGCGACGGAGTGGCCGTCGCTGCGGAAACGGGAGTGTCCGTAGTGGTCGGAGTAGCGGTCGCGGGCGACACGGTTGCGGTGGGATCGACCGTGGCAACGGCCGTACCGGTGGGGCTGGACGTCGCCGTGGGTGTGTCCGACACCGTCGGACTGGCCGCGGCCGTCGAGGTTCGCCCGGCAGTGGCCGTCGGAGACGCTGAGGCGGTGGCGGTCGCTGTGGCCGTAGCGGTCGCTGTGGGGGTCGGCACAACCTCCTGAGCCCACGCCTTCGGCGGACCTCCCAGGGCCGCCATCGGGCCGCTCA
This sequence comes from Chloroflexota bacterium, assembly GCA_021806765.1. The sequence continues at coordinate 16,246 of JAJZQR010000092.1, forward strand.
CGTAGCCCAGCAGCAGGCTCGTGATGGTGAGCGCCGACACGACTCGGTATGCGAGCTTCCCCAGGAACGCCTTCCGGATGGATCGTCCCAGTCGTCCCGTGGTGTCTCCCCCTTCGCAACCGCTTCTAGCGGCGAAGCTATGCAGCCGTCCCAGGCTGCGACGCCAGGATAGCCACCGTGGGAAAACGCACCAGGGACCCTGGTCCCAGAAAGGGGTCCCAATTTCCAAATTGGGACCCCCGCTCCACATCGGCCAAACCCACCGGAAGCCGAATCCATTCGCGGCGGTGACCCGTCAGGGGCACGGGCAACGCCAAACGGGGAAGGGCACGGCTAGACAGGGACGCGGTGTAGGGCAGGGGATTATCTCCCTTCCCCCCCGGATGGGGGAAGGGCCGGGGAAGGGGGTGGCAAGCCCTCGACAGCAAGCGATCTCACAATTGTAGGGTGGACCCAAGGGCAGGAGCCGGAGGTATCACGGAGCACGTGATCGCCTCATACCGGCCGGAGACGCCGAGCTTCTCGTACACGTGGGTGAGGTGGTTCTTCACCGTCTTGAGATCGATCCCCAGGATGCGCGCAATCTCGGGGTTGGCGTAACCCTGTCTCACCAGTTCCAGGACCTGAGACTCCCGTCGGGTTAGCGTCGGCCCGGCACAGGTCCGGCGCAGGAAAGCGTGTATCCGCTCGGCGCACAAACGGCCCATCCCACTGTACAGTACGGGCACCGACGCGCCCCCGCCCACCATTTCGGCGAGACTCGAGTCCACCATGTCTTCGAGAATGTGGACGGGAATCCCTTCGTTCAATGCGGCCAGGATGGATGTCGAGTCGCTTCGGAACCCGACCACGACGATGGCAGGCAACGGCTGCTGCAGGGGAGGACGGAGAGAGGCATCGACTCGACGGAACAGCTCCAGAACGTCGACGATGGCCAATCTGGGAGTCCGAGGCGGCGACCAGAAAACGTCAGCCAATCTCCAGGGGCCCCAGCAGGCCGTGTCACAGAGCTGCCCCAGGCGCGATGCCAGCTCTCTTCTCACCTGGTCCCTGCGGCCGACGAACACGACGTTGGGTCGCAACGTCCCTCTCCCTCCTGTTGGCGCGGCCGGCAGCTTCTCTGCCGGCCGACCCAGACGGCACCGGAGGTCACCCATGGCAAACGGAAAAAGGGCTCGGTTACACGGGGCACGAGGCTCTGGCAGACGGTGCCTCCGGCCGGCCCAGGGGAATCTTGAGACCCGAGCAGATCGCCCAGGGGGATGCGACAACTGTAGCAGCCGGGGGCCACGCCGTCAACATAGTGCTAGTAGTACTGAGATTGCACCATAAGGGGAAGCGGGCTTGATAAGGGTGAAGGGATGTGTCAGCAACTTGGGGACAGCTGCCTGGAAACCGTCATTCCCGCGGAAGCGGGAATCCAGCCTCCCGGCGTGGTTAATGGATTCCCGCTTTCGCGGGAATGACGATGGGGTGCCCCACCCCTACAAAGGATTCCTTCCTGCGGCCGTCGCCAAGACGCTCCCTTATGGTGCAATTTCAG
>JAJZQR010000093.1 GCA_021806765.1 Chloroflexota bacterium
TGTGCACAATCCGTCGTCATGCCCGCCTTCGCGGGCATCCAGGGTCCTCTCCGCGGTGATGTCCTGGACCCCCGCTTTCGCGGGGGTGACGAAGGGCAGACTATCTGGGGCCAGCTGCTTAGCTCACTCGGATCACCAGCTTCCGGCACAGGGAGGCCAGCCCGTCGCCCTCGGCCGGCTGGGGCTCGGCCGAGGCCAGGGCCTCTAGGGCGACCTGGCTCGTTCGGGCCACCTCGGCGGCGGTATACTGCGCAGCCCCGCATCGGTCCAGGATCCCCAGTATTTCCCCCGTCTCTGTCTCCGTTGCAGCTCCAGGCTGCTCCAGGATCTCCTTCAGTCGAGCCCGGTCACGATCTGCAGCCGCCGAGAGGGCATACAGCAGGGGAAGAGTCTTCTTCTTGCTGGCCACGTCGGCGGCGGCCGGTTTACCCGTGGTCGTCGGGTCCCCCCAGATCCCCAGGTAGTCGTCCTGGATCTGGAAGGCGAGCCCCAGGTACTTGCCGAAGCGGGAGTAGGCATCGAGGGCCCCGTCGCCTGCCAGGCCGTAGAGGGCCCCCAGGAAGCAGGAGGTCTCCAGGAGCGCCGCCGTTTTCCGCTCGATCATGGAGTAGTAATCCTCGAGGCTGACGGTGGGGCGGCTTTCGTAGTCCAGATCGAGGAACTGCCCCTCGCACAGCAGGCGGGAGGCGTGGTTCAGAGCCCGCAGCGCCTTCACCACCAGGCGCGGTTCGGTGTCCTCGTCCTCGGCCAGGGCCAGTTGGGCCAGCACCAGCATTCCATCGCCCCCATTGATGGCCTGCGCCTCGCCCCAGATGTCCCACACCGTTCTGCGATGACGGCGATACTGGGAGCGATCCTGGATGTCGTCGTGGATGAGAGAAAAGTTGTGGACCAACTCGACGGCGGTGGCCGGGGCCAGAGCCCTTTCAGGCTGTGTTCCAGCCGCACCACAGGTCAGCAGGCAGAGCCGAGCGCGGATCCGCTTCCCGGAGTCCGCCTTAACTGGTTGGAGGCTCTGGTCAACCCATCCGAGGTGGTACTTCATCATACCGTAGAGGGGGGAAGGCTTCCCGGCCTCGGGCATGAGGCGGGCGATGCGCCGGTCGATCTCCTCGATCAACTGTTCGGGGAAGGCCATGGTCGGAGGATAACCTATCCTAGCCACTTTCCGCAACCTTTCTACAGCAGAGTCACCAGCGCAACGGCACCCAGGAGGCCCGCGTCGTCGGCCAGACCGGCAGGGACGATATCCAGATCCCGATGGCAGGCCGTCATGGTTCGAGTCTGGACTATCTCCAACATCGGATCCCACAAGCGGGGCCCGGCGTTACTCACGCCACCGCCGATGATTATTCGATGAGGGTTGAACAGGTGCGCCAGGTTGACCATGCCCACCCCCAGGGCGCCCCCCGCCTCCTGCAGGATTTCCTGGGAGACCACATCGCCCTCGTAAGCCGCTTCCATGACCGACTTGGCCGTTATCGCGGCGAGGGGAATACTCTTGAGACTCGTCTCCTGCCCTGCCAGAATCTCCTCACGGGCTCGGCGGGCGATAGCAGTGCCCGAGGCGAGAACCTCCAGACATCCTACGTTTCCGCAGGGACACACGGGGCCATGCATGTCGATGGTCATGTGGCCGACCTCTCCGGCAAAGCCGCAATGTCCCAGCAGCAACTGGTTATTGCTGATCACCCCGCCCCCGATACCCGTGCTCACCGTGACGTAGATCACGTCCCTGAAGCCCCGGCCCGCCCCGAAGCGGTGCTCACCGACGGCCGCCAGGTTGGCATCGTTGGCTACCTTAGTCGGGAGACCATACCGCTCCTCGAACAGTTGCCGTATGGGGACCGACTCCCACCCCGGCAGGTTGGGAGGGTTGTGAAGCACCCCGGTCCAGGGATCAATGGGGCCGGGGGCGCCGATACCGAATCCCATCAGGGTCTTGCGATCGGCCACGCTGGCGAGAGCTTCTTCGACAGCGCCGAAAACATCTTTCAGCACCGCATCGCGGCCACGGGCGGCCTCGGTCGGCCTGGAAACCCTCCACTCGATCTCGCCCTCGCTGGTGCCGACGGCAACCCTGAAGCGGGTCCCGCCAAGATCGAGGGCAACAGCCCGTCGAAGGGTGCGGTGCCTGGCCATTTCTATACCTCCACCCATAGGTAATGTCGGCACCTCTGGTGCGGTTCTTTAGGAGCGCACCCCCGCTGCCGAACCGCCGAACAGGATTGTACCATCCTGAAGGTCGAAGATGACCCTCGGTGGCGTGACAGGAAGGCGGCGGTGTGGGACAATTGTTGGAGGCTTCGCCATGGTCGACAGGTTGGCATCGATCTTTCCGCCAATAGTGGTGATCACGGGGCCCACCGCCGTTGGAAAATCGGCGGTGGCGCTGGACTTGGCGCCCCGCTTCGGCGCCGAGATCCTCAGCGCCGACAGCCGGCAGATCTATCGGCACCTGGACATCGGCACCGCCAAGCCGACCATCGCCGAGCGGGGGGCCGTCCGACACCATCTCCTCGACCTGGTCGAGCCGGACGAGCCCTACTCGGTCGCCGATTTCCGCCGAGACGCCGATCAGGTCCTCATGGATCTGGCGCGGCGGGGTCGCGTCGCCTTCCTGGTGGGGGGGAGCCCCCACTACGTCCAGGCGGTGGTGGAGCGGTTGGAGATCCCGCCGGTACCTCCTCAGCCCGAGTTGCGCCGGGAACTGGAGGAGTTCGCCCGCCGGGAAGGGGCGGATCGGTTGCACCAGCGGCTGCGGGAGGTGGATCCCGAGGGCGCCGCGGCGATCCCGGCCACCAACGTCCGCCGGGTCATCCGGGCACTCGAAGTCTACCAGGTCTCCGGCGAGCCCTTCTCGCAGATCGGCCGCAGGCGAGGCGTCCCGCTACCGGCCCTGCGGCTGGGGCTCACCGACGACCGGGCCAGGCTCTACGAGCGGATCGACCGCCGCCTGGACCTCCAGATCGAAGCGGGGTTGATCGAGGAGACCCGCCGGGTCCTGGAGATGGGTTTCTCCCCAGACCTGCCGCCCCTGCGGGGCCTGGTCTACCGAGAGGCCGTTGCCTTCCTTCACGGGAAGATGGGGCTGGCGGGGGCCGTCCGCCGGATGAAGGAGACGACCCACGCCTTCGTCCGGCGGCAGTACACCTGGTTGCGGCGGGAACCGGAGATCCAGTGGCTGGAGGCGGGTCCCAACCTGGTTTCTCGGTCAGCGTCGATGATCGAGCAGTACCTGGACAGCACGACTTCAGGAAGCATGAACGGGCCGACGGAGTGACCCTTCACGGGCGGGCGGCCCTACCCAGAGGGAGGACAGGAAGAAAGATGGTAGCAACAGACGGGGCTGGGGCCAGGGTTTTCAAGCCGGCGAGTCGCATCGCCAACCTCCCACCCTACCTCTTTGCCGAGGCCGACAGGCAGATCGCGGCGAAGCGGGCGGCTGGGTTCGACGTGATCAGCCTGGGCATTGGCGATCCCGATCTCCCCACGCCGTCCTGGGTAGTGGAGGAGTTGAAGCGGGCCGGGGAGCGGCCGGCCAACCACCGCTATCCCGAGTACTATGGTCTGGATGAGCTGCGGCAGGCCATAGCCACCTGGTACGGGCGGCGCTTTGGCGTGGAGCTGGACCCGGTCAAGGAGGTGGTGCCGCTCCTCGGCTCCAAGGAGGGTATCGCCCACATCCCCTGGGCCTTCATCGACCCGGGCGACGTGGCCCTGGTCCCCGATCCCGCCTACCCCGTGTACGGCATCGGTACGATGCTGGCCGGAGGCACCCCCTATCTGATGCCCCTGTTGCCCCAGAACGACTTCCTGCCGGACCTCGAGAGCATCCCCGAGGACGTTCTCCAGCGGGCCAAGCTGCTCTGGATCTGTTATCCCAACAACCCCACCAGCGCCATCGCGCCGGAGGGCTTCTTCGAGAAGGTGGTGGAGTTCGCCCAGAAGCACGATCTGTTGGTGTGTCACGACAACGCCTACTCCGACGTGACCTACGACGGCTACCAGTCCACCAGCTTTCTCGCCGTTCCCGGAGCCAAGGAGGTGGGCGTGGAGTTCCACTCCCTCTCCAAGAGCTACAACATGACCGGCTGGCGGATAGGGATGATGGTGGGGAACGCATCCGCCGTCTCCGCTCTGGGGCGGGTGAAGACCAACATCGACAGCGGGATCTTCCAGGCGGTGCAGTACGCCGGCATTTCCGCCCTCCTGGGCGACCAGTCCTGGATGGCCGAGCGGAACATGGTCTACCAGCGGCGGCGAGACAAGGTGATCGCCGCCCTCAGGGAGATCGGACTCGAAGCCCCGGTTCCCAGAGCCAGTCTCTACATCTGGGCGGCCGTGCCTCAGGGGGAGACATCCCTCAGCTTCTCCCTGAAAGTGCTGAACGAGCTGGCCGTGTGGATCACCCCGGGCGTCGGCTTCGGCCCCTCAGGGGAGGGCTTCTTCCGGATCTCCCTCACCACGCCGGACCACCGGCTGGACGAGGCCCTGGAGCGACTGCGGGCACTGAAGGCATAGCGAAGGGGATCACCGATCACCGCACGTTGTAGTTGTAGGGGCGAAGCATTCGGCCGCAGCCGAATGCTTCGCCCTTTTGTCGTATGCGGTATCATTACCAGTGAGACATGGCCGCTCTGGCGGCCAAATGGGGAGGACAGCACCCTGACGATTCGCGAAGGCGGGAGACGACGAGAGGGCCAGTTGGTGGAAGACGGTCCCGATAGGGCCGTGCTGGTGGGGGTGGAACTGCCCGGCGCCACCCTAGACCTCAGCGCGTCCCTGGATGAACTGGAGCAGCTGGCGGCTAGCGCGGGAGTGGAGGCGGTAGCCAGAGTGACCCAGAAGATGGACGAACCCAACCCGCGCCACTACATAGGGAAGGGCAAGCTGGAGGAGCTTATCGCCCTCTGCCACGAGATGGCCAGCGACATGGTGATCTTCGACGACGAGCTGCGGCCCCACGTGCAGCAGGAGCTGGAGAAGGCTCTGGGGCTGCGGGTGATCGACCGAACGCTGCTGATCCTGGACATCTTCGCCAGCAGGGCCCACACCCACGAGGGGCGGGTCCAGGTGGAACTGGCCCAGTACCGGTACCTGCTCCCGCGGCTGGTGGGGCGCGGGACCGAGCTATCGAGGCTGGGCGGTGGGATTGGAACCCGGGGCCCCGGCGAGACGAAATTGGAGTTCGACCGACGGCGGATGCGGCAGCGGATCACCAGGCTGGAGAAGGAGATAGAAGCGATCCGCACGCACCGGCAGGTGCAGCGGGCGTCCCGGCGCACCAGGGAGCTGCCCCAGGTAGCGCTGATCGGCTACACCAACGCCGGTAAGTCCACGCTGCTGAACCGGCTGACGGGCAGCTCGGTGGAGGTGGCCGACAAGCTGTTCGCAACCCTGGACCCGACCACCAGGAAGCTGCTGCTGCCGGCGGGGCAGGAGGTGCTGGTCAGCGACACGGTGGGTTTCATCGCCAAGCTGCCTACCGCCCTGGTGGCCGCCTTCCGGGCGACGCTGGAGGAGCTGTCGGAGGCAGACCTGCTGCTCCACGTGGTTGACATAACTTCTTCGCGGGTAGAGGAGGACGCCAGGGTAGTGGGGGACATCGTGGCGGACCTGGGGCTCCAGCAGAAGCCGGCCATCACCGTCCTCAACAAGGCCGACAGGCTGCTGCCTTCGGAGGAGCGGCGGGACGGCGAGGACCCGCTGAAGACCATGAGCCCGGAGGCCCTCGGCCTGCAGCCGGTTCCCGACACGGTGCTGATCTCGGCAAAAAGGGGCTGGGGCATAGAGGCGCTGACGCAGAAGGTCGAGGAGATCCTGAACGCCACGACGCCGTGGCTGGAGGTGAGGATCCCGTACGCGGACAGCGAGTTGGTGGACATGTTCCGGCGCCGCGGGGTCGTGGAGTCCGAGGAGTACACCCCCGATGGTGCGCTGTTGCGGGGCCGGCTGCCCGCCCGCTACGCAGCCCAGTTGGAGCGATACAGGATCTCTGCATCCTCGGCAGGCGGCCGCCATCGGCGGAGCAATCCGTCCCCGTAGGAGCGGCTCCTGCCGGCGAGAATGCACACATAGGTAGTAACGACTTCAGTCGTTCGTGTCTCGCTCGGCACCGACACCAGGCGCGAACGGCTGAAGCCGTTACTACAGAGTCCGCCGCTCCTACGAGTTGCCGTCGCCGGCAGGAGCCGGCTCCTACGGGTTTTCAGCTTCTTCGCGTCAGGGCCCCTTTGCGGCGGGGGACAGGATCCGGTACAATGCTCATGCAATGTAATTCACATTAACTTGCATAGCCCCGATTTCGTTATCCCCGAGAAGGAGTGGCGCCTGTGACCGGCTCCCAGCGGCCCGAACAACCCCTGGCTATCCAGACCCAGATCGACCAGTTCCTCGAGGCCATGGCCGGCAAGTCGCCGGCGACCCGGGAGACCTACGGCAAAGCGCTGAAGCGATTCACTGAGTTCCTACGGGAGAACGCCACGCCAGCGGAGGCGCTTGTCGCGGACCTGCCGCCGGAGATCCTGGAGAGGTTTCACGGCTGGCTGGTCGACAGCTACGGCCGGGACCGCCGGGCCACCATCGCGACCTACGTCGCCGGCACCCGGGCCTTCTTCCGGTTCCTCGCACGGCGCGGGTTGCTCTCGCCCGGGACTAGCTTCGAGCAGATCCGTGCCGGTCTCCAGGAGGTGATGGGGAAGGGGAGCTACAAGACCCCCCGCATCGATCGTCGCCTCCCCCTGGTGATACTTTATGTCAATAACGTCCCTCTTCCGGCCCTGTCCCCGGAGAACCGCGAGAAGCGACTCGAGATCCTGCGGGACAAGGCCATCCTCCACACCCTCTTCGCCACCGGGATGAGGCGCGAGGAGATCTCCCGCCTCAACCGCCAGGACCTGGACGACGGCTGGTCCGCTCAGGCCCTCATCACGGGCAAGGGAGACAAGGAGCGGGTGGTCTTCTTCACCGAGGAGGCCCTGGCGACTATCCGCGAGTACCTGGCGGAGCGTGCGGATCGTCATGCTCCCCTCTTCATCCGCCACGATGCCCGGCGAGGCAAGGCGGTCCAGGGCGGACAGAACTACCGTTTGACACCCTTCTCCGTCTGGCGCATCGTGAAGCAGTACGCGGCCCTCGCGGGCGTCGAGGTCACCACCCACGACTTCCGCCATGCCAAGGCCAGCGTCATGCTGAATCGCGGGGCCAAACTCTCCGAGGTGCAGGACATCCTCGGCCACGCCTCACCGGAGACCACCAAGAAGATCTACGCCCACTACGAGGTCTCCCACCTGCGGAGCGCCTTCGATCGCTTCAGTGCGAGCGCCGAAGAACTGGTGGCCGAACTGGAGCCGAAGGCTCAGAGGCCCGGCCCTTCTCGTTCACTCAAGAAGTGAATTGGAAGGCCGGACGGCGAGCCCCATATCCCACTCGAACTCCTTCCCACGCCCTCTCCTGGCGACCCCCTCCCTGTAACAGTTAGCCAAAGACCTCGTTATCCTAGTCAAGTACCCTGCCCGGGTACGGCACAGGGAACACCAATTCAGGCCCACGGGGAAAGGAGGATAGGAAGAGACTCTAAGACCCATTCGAACCAACCCGGAACCCAACGCTTCAGCCATCCAGGACCGGGGTCTGAGGATCGACGGAGACCGTAAAGACAACAACGCGCCCCTCGGCGCCTGGTGGCAATACAGGAGCCGACCATTCAGCAAGGAGGCGACGATGATCTGGCCCAAACGGATGGCCCAGAGGGCGAAAATACCCGCCCTCCTGGCCACAGCAGGCGCTGCGATACTCCTCGGGGGGGTGGTGATCCAGTCGGTATTCGCAGCTCCTCAGCGCATCACCGACGCTGCAACCACGACGTCCACCAGTGCGGGCAAGTATACCGTTCTTGCCTGGAACGACCTCGGGATGCACTGCTACAACCGCGACTTCCAAGACCTCGCCGTGCTCCCCCCGTACAACAATCTCTGGGCGCAGGTGGTCAAGGTTGGGGATCCTCCCCAGGTAGTCACCAGCGGCGTGTCGGTCGAGTACTACTTCGCCGACAACAGCTACTCGGCAGGGAAGTCCAACTTCTGGGATTATGCTAAGCAGCTGTTTGGCGTGGACCTTCCTCCCGATGTAGGCCTGAAGGGCAAGGGGCTATCGGGCACCATGGATGTGGACGGCGACCACTTTGTCGCCGAGGGGATACCGCTCACCGAGTTCAGCGACTCGGCGCCTACCACACCCGACCCCTACCAACTGGCCACGGTTATAGTCCGCGACACGGCCTCGGGGGCGGAACTGGCTCGCAGCACAGTGGTAGCCCCGGTCTCCACCGAGATGCACTGCGACAACTGCCATAAGGATGGCGGGGTGGACGGCATTGCCACCGGTCGCGTGGAAACCAACATCCTGACGCTGCACGACCAGAAGTTCCAGTCCGAGTATCCGGCCGGCCACACGGGGGCTCTGATGGACCGCAAGCCCGTCCTGTGTGCCGAGTGCCACTCCTCCAACGCCCTGCACGAAGCGGGGGTGGCCGGCGTCCCCAGCCTGTCCAACGCTATGCACACAACCCATAAGGACAAGGTCACCCCGGACATCAACGGCTGCTACAACTGCCATCCGGGGCCCAACACCCAGTGTCTGCGGGACGTCATGTCCTCGCAGGAGGGAATGACCTGCATCGACTGCCACGGAACCCTGGACCAGGTATCCCAGAACCCCAACCCGTGGCTGAACGAGCCCCGCTGCGATGCCCCGGCCTGCCACGGCAACGAAGTCCACCAGGACAACGCCCTGTACCGGCTGTCCAAGGGGCACGGCCAGATCTACTGTGAGGCCTGCCACGACAGCCCCCACGCCATAGCGCCCAGTAGCCAACCGCGGGACGCGATCAAGTTCATCGACCTTCAGGGCCATGGAGGGCCGATCGACACCTGCACCGTCTGCCACAGCACGCAGCCGAGCGGCGACTTCTCCCATAGTTCGCAGTCGTCCACCGTGACGCCGACGCCAAGCGCGACGACGGTTCCTGTGGCGACCGCAACGGCGGAAACGTCGGCTACCTCCACCCCCAGGGCTACACCTACGGCGACCTCCACCCCAACGGCAACACGGCATCGGGAGAGGGACAACTCTCGGGAAGCAGAAACGATGCGCTAAGGGGAACGGCCTCGGGCCGAATCCTGAGGGGGAGAGGCAACGGGTACCTCTCCCCCTCAGGCGTGCTGTCGCAACTTCTGAGCGCCCGCTGCTTCCTCTCTCAGATCCTCGATGGTCCGGCTGGAGAGGACGGAGCGGCCCTCTGCCACCAGGTCCCGCTGCGGTTCCGCGAAGAGGTCGCCCTGTTTCACGAACAGCCATTCCCGCTCGCTCCCCTGCCTCTTCACCAGGGTCCAGGAACCGGCCAGCTTGTAGCCCCAGAAGAAGAGCGACAGCTTGCCCTGCGCCAGTCCGCGCCGCAACCTCTCTTCCGCCTCCCACCGATCACCAAAGAAAAAGGCGCTGTCGTCGTCCGGGGAGTAGACACCGGCGTCCCAAACGATAACCTCGCCGGCACCGTACTCCCCTCTGGGAATGACACCCTCGAATTCGGCGTAGTCCAGAGGGCGATTCTCCACCGAGAAAGCGAGCCGTCTTTCCCTCGGATCCGAGGAGGGACCCCGAGGTACCGCCCAGGACTTGAGCACTCCACCCAACTCCAGGCGGAGGTCGTAGTGCAGGTGGTGAGCAGCATGTTTCTGGACGACGAAACGGAGCGGCTCTCGGTTGGCCCTCTGCTCAGCCGTCGAAAGTTGCGGTGCATTGTCGATGTTTCGCCTCTTCAAGTACTCTCGCAACATTGAGTTCATCAAACCCTCCTCACCCCTACACCGCTGAGCGCTCAGCCGCGCCGCTCAACTTGACCCAGCATGATACCGATGAAGGTCGAAGGTCGTAGCCACGATGCCCGATCCCGTTGGTACCGACCATCGTTGCAAGAAGTGCGCCAACCCTGTCATCATGATTACGTACCATCGGTAATCGTGATGTCGACTCGTAAACACCCAGGCTCGAGGGCGCCTTCCTCGCGCTAAGCCTCTGGCCTGAGATCGTGTACACAATCCGTCGTCATGCCCGCGAAGGCGGGCATCCAGGGTCCTCTCCGAGCGGTGATGTCCTGGACCCCCGCTTTCGCGGGGGTGACGAAGGGCAGACTATCTGGGGCCAGCTGCTTAGTGGCCCCTGTTGCCACCTGGTAAGCAGCTCTTTCTCAGCGCCGGCTCCGGGTGTTGCCGCCCGGTAAACAGCTCTGGGTTCCAACTCCCCGAGAGGGTTTACCTGTTGACATCAGGGGCTGGTGGTGCCACATTATCCGCAAGGAATGGGTGATTGCCTTCGGTCGGGGTTAGGCAGAAGGAGGGGCTCCTGTGGCAGCTTTTGCGGAGTTGTTGAAGAGCTATCGAGAGCAGGTGGGCTTCTCGCAGCGCGCCTTGGCCCGCGCATCCCAGATCAACCCGGCTATCATCAGCCGCCTGGAAAGCGGAGATCGCTCCCCGTCAGGGCCCGAGCAGGTCCTGGCCATCACACGAACCCTGGCTCTGGACGACCAGCGCACTAACAGGTTGCTGGCCAGCGCCGGTTACTGGCCGAAGGCTATCCTGGCCCTGGGACCGCAGGATGAGACCCTCTTGTCTATCGCGGGGGTGCTGACCGACCAGAAGCTGGGACAGGAGGCCAAGGGCCGATTTCGCCAGGTGGTCCACCTGCTCGCCCGGCAATGGACGGACCGCGAGGAATGAGACTGTACGACGTTACCCTGCCCCTTTCCGGCCAGCTGCCCGGTTGGCCCGGGGATCCATCCTTCGATCTGCTTCCAGTGGCTTCCCACGCCGCCGGGGACGAGGTCCAGCTGTCCGCCCTGCATCTCGGCACTCACACGGGGACTCATCTCGATGCACCCCGCCACCTCTTCCCGACCGGGGACCCGGTGGACTGTCTCCCGCTGGACGTCCTGGTGGGCGAAGCATGGGTCTGCCAGCTTCCCAGCCACATCCCCCTCGTCACGGCTCAGCTGCTGGAGGAGGCGGCTATACCGGATGGCACCCGTCGTCTGCTGCTGGGTACCGGCAACGCTCTCCTCCTGGACCACTCCCCCTGGACCTTCAGCGAACAGTATGTAGCTCTCAGTCCCGACGCCGCCGACTGGGTCGTCGGTCGGGGTATCGCTCTCCTGGGAATCGACTACCTTTCGGTAGACCCTTTCAATGCCCCGGGCCTGCCCGCCCACAGGATCCTGCTGTCCCACCAGGTGGTCGTGGTCGAGAGTCTGGATCTGCGTGGTGTCCCCGAGGGTCCCTACCACGTCTACTGCCTACCCCTGCGACTGGAGGGCGGTGACGGCGCCCCGGCCCGGGTCCTGGCGGCCGGCGGAACATAGTCTTACATGCGCTCCGACCTGAGAGCCCGCAAGAGAAGGTAGCCCCCCACCAGGATGAATAGGAGAGGCCACAGGAAGCCAACGAAGGGGGTGACCGCCGCCAGAATGAAGACCCCCAGAATGGCAAGCACCCCAGCGGGGACCAGAGCCCAACTCATGCGGCCGGGCGCCTCCGCCAGCAAGTACACCAGGCCGAAGGTCACTCCCAGCCCCAGAAACAGGACGCCTCCGGTCACGGGACCCGTGGAAAACCGCGGCAGGCTCGCGACAGCCGCCAGGGTGACGAGAACGCCGCCGGGTATGATGGCCCACCAGTTCTTCCGATTGACCGCAAAGACCAGCCAGAAGCTGAGGCCCAGGGCGCCCAGGAAGATGGATCCACCCCAGGCGTGAGCGATGCCCGGAAGGATATCCCCCAGAAAGACCATCGTCCCTATGGCCAGCAGAGTAAAGGCAGGGATCGGCGCCCACCACTGGCTCGGCCGTTCCAGGAAGAGGCCCAGGAAGGCCAGCCCGCTGGCCAGGAACACGCCTGCCCAGAAGAGGTCCCAGGGGATCAAGAAAACGTTGAGGTTCTGCAGCAACAGGAGAAGACCCGCCAGCACCAGTAATCCGCCGAGAACCCCGCGAGCGTCCATGCGCCTCATCGATAGCACCTCACGTCGTTCAGTCTCTCTCGCCCTGTTAGTTAGACAACCCCCATCCGTCCGGGTTTCAACCAGGTCCAGACGGCCACCGAGCGGGAGATCAAATCGCCTTGGGTTTGGGTATGGACATCGATGACCCGGGGTGCTATATTGCATCCACGGGGAAAGACTTGATCTGCAATGTGGGAAAGCGGTTGCCGTAACTTGGGGCGGAGCCCATTCGTCGACATAGAAGTCGAGAAGAGGAAGAAGCCTGTCAAGGCCGGCAGAGTTCAACCGGCTTGTACTCGTCCATAGCTGGCGAGAACAGCCGGGTTTTTGTTGCCCGATTCTCCCGTCCCCCGGGGAGGGCCGCTTCCACGAAGGCAGATAGGGACCAGTCAAGGGCACATGCAACGCCATTGAGGGGTGGCATTGCAGCAAAGTCGTAGGGAGGTTGCAAATGGAGCCTCAGGTGGCCAGGATGGCGGCCGAACCGACGGCATTCGACATGGCTATCCAACAGTTCAACGCCGCAGCAGACAAGCTGAACCTCGATCTCGGATTGCGGCAGATCCTCAGCAGCTGCAAACGCGAGCTAACGGTCCACTTTCCGGTCCGTATGGATGACGGCACAGTCCAGGTGTTCACCGGCTATCGGATCGAACACAACTTCGCCCGCGGGCCCGCAAAGGGGGGGATACGCTTCCACCCCCAGGTCGACACTGAAGAGGTGAAGGCCCTGTCCATGTGGATGACGTGGAAGTGCGCCGTGGTGGGCATCCCTTACGGCGGAGCCAAAGGCGGCGTCATCTGCAATCCCAAGACCATGTCCATGGGCGAGTTGGAGAGGCTCACTCGCCGCTACACGACGGAGATCTCCCTTCTGATTGGTCCCGAGAGGGACATCCCGGCCCCCGACGTGAACACCAACCCCCAGATCATGGCCTGGCTGATGGACACCTTCAGCATGCACAAGGGATACTCCGTGCCGGCTGTGACCACGGGCAAGCCGCTGGCCATCGGAGGCTCCGAGGGCCGCAGCGAGGCAACGGCTCGAGGCTGCATCTATACGGTGCGGGAAGCCGCTAAGGTAAAGGGGATCGACCTGAAGGGGGCCACAGCGGTAGTCCAGGGCTTTGGTAATGCTGGAGCCGCCGCCGCGCGCTTCCTCGCCGAGGACGGTGTCAAGGTGATCGCCGTGAGCGACTCCAAGGGTGGAGTCTTCAATGGGGACGGACTCAACCCCTGGGAGCTGATCCGCTACAAGGAGGAGACTGGTTCCGTCGTGGGTGCTCCTCGAACTGAGCGGATCTCCAACGAGCAACTGCTGGAATTGGAGTGCGACATCCTGGTCCCTGCTGCCCTGGAGAAGCAGATCACCGGAAGAAACGCCGCTCGCGTGAAAACCAAGCTGATCGCAGAGGCCGCCAACGGTCCGACCACCCCTGAGGCCGACGAAATCCTGACGGCCAAGGGCACGCTGATCGTGCCGGATATCCTGGCCAACGCGGGCGGGGTGACTGTCTCCTACTTCGAGTGGGTGCAGGACCTGATGGCTTTCTTCTGGACAGTGGACGAGATCAATGCTCGCCTCGAGCAGATCATGCAAAGGTCCTTCCGGGACGTCAAGAAGATGGCCGACGAGTACAACGTCACCATGCGGGTGGCCGCCAACATGCTGGCCATCAAGCGGGTAGCCGACGCCACTATGATCCGGGGCATCTACCCGTGACGTCCTGACCGGGTTGGCACGCGGGGCCACGCAGTCCTTCTGTAGAGAAGTTGTGGGGGCGGGTCTAAGTACCCGCCCCTACGTTATTGCTCACTGACTCTCGATGCCGGCCGTCAGCCTAACGCTCCGGGAGTCTATGCCACGCTTACGAGGTTTCTCTCGGTCTCTCGGTCGAAGATCTGGATCTGCTCCTTGGGGAAGGCCAGCTTCACCGCATCCCCCATCCTCACCCGGGTGGAGGCGTCCATCTTGGCCACGAAGCTCTTGTCCCCCACAGTCAGATAGAGGATCTGCTCGCTCCCCATCATCTCCACCACCTCTACCGTGGCTGCGATCTCTCCCGAGTCGTCCGTCTCCCCCTGGCTCATCTCCCCCAGATGCTCGGGCCTCACCCCCAGGAGTACCTTCTTCCCCTGGTAGGGCCCCAACACCTTTGCCTGCTCCCCCGAGAGCTTGACCCGGAAGCCCTCCCCCACCAGTTCCGCCGTCCCATTGCTGATGACGACGCCCGACTCGAAGAAGTTCATCGCGGGAGAGCCGATGAAGCCGGCCACGAAGGTGTTGGCAGGGTGATCGTAGATCTTCTGGGGGGTGTCCAGTTGCTGGAGGATGCCATCGCGCATCACCGCGATCCGCGTCCCCATGGTCATCGCTTCCACCTGGTCGTGGGTCACGTAGACGATCGTCGTCTGCAGCCTCTGGTGCAGCTTGATCAACTCCGCACGAGTCTGCACCCTCAGCTTAGCGTCCAGGTTAGAGAGAGGCTCGTCCATCAGGAACACCTTCGGCTCCCGGACGATGGCCCTTCCCAGAGCCACTCGCTGCCGCTGGCCTCCAGAAAGCTGCTTCGGCTTTCTTCCCAGCAGGACATCGATCCCCAGGATGGACGCCGCCTGCTTCACCCGCTTCTCGATCTCCACCTTCGGCACCTTCCGCATCTTGAGACCGAAGGCCATGTTGTCGTAGACGTTCATGTGGGGATAGAGGGCGTAGGACTGGAACACCATGGCGATGTCCCGGTCCTTGGGAGAGACGTCGTTCACCAGGCGGTCGCCGATGAAGATCTTGCCGTCGGTGACCTCCTCGAGGCCAGCCACCATCCGGAGGGCGGTGGTCTTGCCACAGCCCGAGGGGCCGACCAGCACCAGGAACTCCTTGTCCCGGATGTCGATCGAGAGGTCGTTCACGGCGGTGACGGCCCCGAACTTCTTCGTTACGTGATCCAACATTACCTGCGCCACGCTAACCTCCCTTATCCTTTCACCGCTCCCGCCGTGAGGCCGGAGACGTAGTTCTCGACGAAGAAAGAGTAGATGACGGCCACGGGAACCGATCCCAACAACCCCGCGGCCATCAAGGATCCCCACTGATACACGTCCGCCTTGATCAGGTCACTCACAGCGCCTACCGGGATGGTCTTCATCGTACCCGAGGCCATGAAGATCAAGGCGTACAGGAACTCGTTCCACGAGAGGGTGAAGGAGAAGATCCCGGCCGACAGTATACCAGGTATCGCCAGAGGGAGAACGATGGAGAACATGGCCCTGAGGCGGCTTGCCCCATCGATCATGGCGCACTCCTCCAACTCGTGGGGGATGGTCCGGAAGTAGCCCATCAGTATCCACCCGCCGAAGGGAATGAGGAAGGTCGGGTAGGTGAGGATTAGGGACCAGTAGGTGTTGTACAGATGGAAGTTCGCGATGACCTGCGCCAGCGGAAGGAACAGCAGGGTGGGCGGCACCAGGTAGGCCAGGAAGATGGCGATGCCCATGAAGTTGGCCCCCGGGAAGCGCAGCCGGCCCAGGGAGTAGCCGATCAGAATGCTGCAGAAGAGCGACAGGAAGGTCGACGCGAAGGTCACTATGGTGGTGTTGATGGTCCAGCTCACGAACCCTGTGTTCTGGAACAGGTACATATAGTTGTCCAGCGTCACGTTGGTGGGAAGGAAGGGGTTCACCTTCGTGTCGAACAGGTCGGCATTGGGCCGGATGGACACCACGAACATCCAATAGAAGGGGAACAGTAATAGCACCGCATAGAGGATAAGCGGCAGGTATATCAGCAGGAAACGACGTATCCGCCCGCGACCACCAACCATCTCAGTCTCCTTTCCTCAGGAATACCAGCAGTACAGCGGCAAAGATGGCCAGGAAGGGGAACATGTACAGGGAGATGGCCGCGCCCTGTCCGATGCTTGTGGCGTTCAGACCTATCTGGTACGCGTAGGTGCCGAAGACGTGGGTCGAGTTGGCAGGTCCGCCCTTGGTCAGTACGTAGATCAGCTGGAAGTCGGCGAAGGTCCAGATGATAGAGAACAGGGTAGCGATGAGGGTGACCCCGCGGATCACCGGCATCGTGACCGACAAGAAGCGTTGCCAGGGACCAGCACCGTCGATAGCCGCCGCCTCGTGCAGTTCCTGGGGCACGGCCTGCAGTCCGGCCAGGATTGACACGGCGAAGAAGGGAACACCTCGCCAGATGTTGGCGATGATCAGCGCCCCCATGGCCAGGATAGGGTTGCCCAGGAAGGGAATGTTGCTATGGGCGAGGCCCCAATCTTTGGCCAGCCACGAAAGGGGGCTCAGGACCCCGTCGAAGATCATCAGCCAGGCCAGACTGCTCAGCGCCGTAGGCACGATCCAGGGGAGCAGCAGTCCGGCGCGCACGGCATTCCTGAAAGGAAAGCTCTGGTTCAGGATGAGGGCCAGGGCGAGGCCGAAGAGCAGCTTGAAGGGGACCGTTCCGAAGGCGTAGACGAAGGTGTTCTGGACCGTTTGCCGGAAGATGCTGTCGTTGAACAGGGTGGCGAAGTTGGTGAGGCCGACGAAGTGGCCCATCACGCCGACCATGCTGTTGGTCATAGATAGCCAGATCCCCAGGAAGAAGGGATAGGCGATGAAGGTCAGCAGGATCAGGGTGCCCGGCAGCATCAGCAGATAGCCCAGCGGCTTCTCTCGGTCCAGTAGGGAGAGCGGCCGTCGCCAGAGGGGTTCTCGGACCAGGCCCGCCTCGCTCAGCGTGTGGTGGCCAACTGTGCTCATAGTGTGACCTCGTCTATTGATAGCACTGCAGGCGGCTTTGATGCCCGGAACCACCGCGGGCAACGGCCGCCTGGCTGTTGGGCTGCCCCTGGTCGGAGAAGGGGAGCGCGGATGCAATCCACGCTCCCCCCCAACTACTACCCTCCGTAGACCTGCTTGAGCTGCTCCTCGCCCCATTTGATCGCGCCCGCGGCGTCGCCGCTGGTCACGGCCTTGGAGAAGGTGTCCACCACGATGTACTTGGAGTTGGCCAGAGCCGCCTTCGCGTTCAGGTCTCCGGCGTATCCGATGTTGCGGCCGAACTGAGCCTCGCGGCCGAAGGCAGCGTACTTGGGATCGCTGGTCCACATGGGGTCCTTCTCCCACCGCTTGGTGGGCGGCAGTTGGTACACCCCCTGAGCATGGATCCAGGGGTCAAACCGCGCCTTGTCGGTCCACCACTTCAGGAAATCCTTGGCCCCGGCCGTGTTCTTGGAGTTCTTCAGGACGCCGAAGGAGTGGCCACCCAGCTGATAGAAGCGGCCTGCCGGTCCCTTGGGCTGGTCGGCGTGGTCCATGTCTTGCGCGATCTTCGGCGCGTCCTTCTTGGCGGCCTCGTAGATGCTGGAGCCGTTGTAGCAGATAGAGATCTGGTCCGAAAGGAACGCTCGGTTGTTGGCTGCGTCGTCCCACTGGAGCCCCGTCTCGTCATAGCAGTCCTTCCAGGCCTGGATGAACCGCTTCATGGCGTCCACGAACTCGGGGGTGTTGAACTTGACGGTCTTCCCGTCCTCCGCCACCTCCATGGCCCCGTAGGACCACATGTAGGGGTAGACGAAACCGACCGGGTCGCCGGTGCTGTGGCCCAGGGACTGCCCGATAGGCTTG
>JAJZQR010000094.1 GCA_021806765.1 Chloroflexota bacterium
TGGACGAGGTGCTGCGCTTCGGCAGCGGCGTCGTCCAGTTGGAGCAGGAGGGCTCTTCGACCGAGGAAGAGGCCAGCGAGATGACCAGGGAGGCCCGCCGCCAGATGGGGGCGGAGAAGAGGGCAGCCGGTGGGCGCCAGCGGTAGCGAGAAAGGGAACATTCTACCTGCTTCATTGCTGTCCCTGATGGTCCTGGACCGGGTGACGTTGGACACCGGCATTCTGGTGGGCCCCAGGAGTCCGGAGTTCGCCATTGCCGCCCGCCTCGGGTACTATCGGGGGCATTGGAGCAACTGGATCGTAGCGGAGTTCAGCCGGGTCAGGACCGAGATGATCCTTCGGCGAGCCAGGCGGGAGCTGGGAATCACGCGGGAGAACGAGGAGGATGGGGCGATCCAGGAGGAGCTGGAGCAACGGCTGCTCAGGTCCAGGGCCAGGGTGAACGCCGCCATCGACGACTTCAGCAGGGTGCTGGTCAGCGTGGATTACCAGGAGGCGGAAGAGGCCGACCTCGCCTGGCTGAAGGACGAGGACGACCACCCGATCATGCAAACGGCGATAGCCGCCGGGGTACCCGGCGTCCTGGTGACGGACAACTGGCGGGACTTCCCAATAGGCGAGGCTCGCAACGGGATCCTGATCGTGTCGGGCAGGATGTTCCTGGACTACCTGTATCAGACCTATCCCGAAGCCGAGGCGGTGATCACGAGGTACGCCGAGCGCCGCCGCCAGGCCATCAGCGAGGGAAAGTAGCCAAGACACGGGTGCTGAGTATCCTCGCACATCTCCGGATGGCAGCGCGAACGGAAATGCGGGGTCGCATAGCTGTGCTCTATTGCCCCCGCTCGATGCTCGTTTCAATGCCTATCGTAGATCCAGCCGTGCGAGGGGGAGACATGGCCAAGAGACGTGAGTCGCAACAGGTGGGCCCGAGGCTGTTCCGCACGAGCGATCAGTTGAATTTCGCGGACGAGCCTTCGCTAGAAGAGCAGGTCGGGGAAGATGCCGGTGGAAACGATGGCTCGGGGCAAGGGGCGCCACGCAGGGTGCGATCCGTCGAGTGCCTCGGGATGACCTTCGAGAGCGAGGAGGCAAGGCGAGACTACTTCACCGAGAGGCTGCGGGAGAAGCTGAAGGATCCCGAGTTTCGGAAGATTGAGGGCTTCCCCGTCAGTTCGGACGATGACATCCTGGCCCTGTCCGATCCACCCTACTACACTGCGTGCCCCAACCCATTCATCGCGGATTTCCTATGCCACTACGGCAAACCCTACGAGCCGAGCGAATCGTACAACCGGGAACCGTTTGCGGCGGATGTCAGTGAAGGAAAGCAGGACCCGATATGCATGGCCCATACTTACCACACGAAGGTGCCATACCGTGCTATCATGCGGTATATCCTTCACTACACTAGCCCCGGTGATGTGGTCCTCGACTCATTCGCTGGCACAGGCATGACAGGATTGGCGGCACAGCTCTGCGCCAACCCCCAGCCGGATTTCCGAGATGCAGTCGAGGCCGAATGGACCAGCGCGGGTCAAACGCTGCCGAAATGGGGGCGGCGCGTTGCAGTCTTGTATGACCTGTCCCCATTCGCCACCTTTCTCGCTCGCAACTTCAACTCTGACTTAGACGCCAACACATTCGCCAAAGAAGCGACAGCTCTACTAGGTGATTCAGAGCGTGCACTTGGCTGGATGTACGAGACTGATCTACATGGATCGAAGACGAAGGGGCAGCTGCAGTATGTCATTTGGACGGAGTCGCTCTACTGCGAATGCGGTCATGAACTGCTGTTCTGGCATCCCAAGGACCCGAGTGGCCAGCTACCCGAGCCTGAGCACTCATTCCGGTGCCCCAATTGTGACGCGGAAGTTAGCAAACGCAGTGCTAGCCGAGCCACCTCGACTGTAGCCGACTCTCTTCTCGGAACCACGATTCGACAGAACAGGCGTCTGCCTGTTCTTGTCGAGGCCAAGTTCGGCGACGCGCTTGTGAAGAAGTCACCAACGCGATTCGACCTCGAACTTATGCAGAGAATTGAACAGCAGGGACACACCCATTACGTCCCAACGCAACCCATGATGTTCGACGGGACGGCGTGGGGAGATATGTTCCGAGCAGGCTATCACTTCGGGATCACTCACGTTCACCACTTCTGGACGAAGCGAAACCTTCTCGTCCTTTCGGATCTCATGGAGCGAGCAAGGAAGTCCAGCGTACCACTTGAAATGCTCTTTCTCTGCACCTCGTTCGCAGTTAAGACAGGCAGCCGGATGCACAACGTCGGTTTCAGTAGTGGGAAGCTGAACCTAGCCGGCCAAATCTACAACACCCTCCAGTTGACCAGCATCAGCGCTGAGCGCAACCTGTATGTGCTTGGGAGGGGCAAAGTCGAGGACATCAGGAGCGTCTTCGACGTAAGAAAACTTCGAGGCTCGACGGCAATCTCGACCAGCTCGGCAACACAGCTCGCAGGCGTCCCAGACAACATGGTTGACTATGTATTCGTTGATCCGCCCTTCGGTGACAACATCATGTACTCCGAACTTAGTTTCCTCTACGAGGCTTGGTTGCGGGTATTCACGAACCAGAGAACCGAAGCAATCATGTCGGCCACACAGGAAAAGTCCCTGCATGAGTATCAGATTCTCATGCTTCGAGCCTTCAGGGAACTCAATCGCGTCCTAAAGCCGGGTCGTTGGATTACGGTCGCTTTCCACAACAGCAAGAATGCCGTTTGGAATGCGATACAAGAGGCTTTGTGGCATGCAGGCTTCGTGGTCGCTGACGTTCGCACACTTGACAAGGGGCAAGGGACGTACAAGCAGATGACCACGGCTGGGGCCGTCAAGCAAGACTTAGTCATTTCCGCCTACAAACCCAGTGGCGGCCTTGAGGGGCGCTTCAGGCTCACGGCCGGTACCGAAGAAGGCGTGTGGGACTTCGTCCGCAATCACCTGGGGCAACTTCCGGTCTTCGTTCCCGTCGACGGCCATGCCGAGGTGGTGGCGGAGAGAGCCGGCTACCTGCTGTTCGACCGGATGGTCGCGTTCCACGTCCAAAGAGGTGTGCTGGTGCCGATGTCGGCCGCGGAGTTCTACGCCGGGCTGAAGGAGAGGTTTCCCGCGCGGGACGGCATGTACTTCCTGCCCGATCAGGTGGTCGAATACGACCGGAAGCGGCAGGGTGTCAAGGAAGTCTTTCAGCTGCAACTCGTCCCCACCGACGAGGCGACGGCTATCCAGTGGCTCCGCCAGCAGCTGGAGAGGAAGCCCCAGACGTTCCAGGAGATACATCCAGAGTTCATCCGAGCCATTGCCGGCTGGGAGCGGCACGAGCAGCCGTTGGAGCTGCGCGAGATGCTGGCCCACAACTTCCTCCGCTACGAAGGCTCCGGTGCGATCCCCGAGCCGATTTGGGCATGGATGCAGAAGAGCGCGACCTTGCGCGAGCTGATGAAGGGACAGGACAGGGAGAGCCCGAGCGCTGCTTTGAGGGAAGAGGCGAAGGACAGGTGGTACATGCCCGATCCGAGCAGGGCACAGGACCTGGAGAGGCTGAGGGAGAAGGCTCTTCTGAAGGAGTTCGAGGAGTACAGGGCCTTCAAGGGCAGGCAGATGAAGGTGCTCAGGCTGGAGGCGGTGCGAACCGGCTTCAAGAAGGCGTGGCAGGAGAGGGACTACCAGACGATCATCGACGTGGCCGGCAAAATACCCGAAGAGGTGTTGCAGGAGGACCCTAAGCTCCTGATGTGGTACGACCAGGCACTGACCAGGAGCGGCGCGTAGGGGTAGGGGAGTGACCGAGTCCGTGCATCAAGATATGAACCATGTGTTCACCATCGGACACTCGAACCACCCCCTCGATACGTTCATTGGCCTTCTGAAGCAGCACGGCATCGAAGTGTTGGTCGACGTGAGATCCCAGCCGCACTCGCGGTATAGCCCGCAGTTTGATGCGCCGGAGCTGAAGATCTCGCTGCCTGAAGCCGGGATCAGCTACCTGTTCCTGGGCCGGGAGCTGGGTGGAAGGCCCGAGGGCGAGCAGTTCTACGACGATGATGGCTACGTGCTGTACTCTCGCATTGCCGAGACGCCACTGTTCCACGAGGGGATCGCGCGGCTCGAGCGAGGCGTGGAGCAGTACCGGGTGGCGGTCATGTGCAGCGAGGAGAACCCGACAGGGTGCCACCGGCGGCTGCTCATCGGCCGTGTACTTGGCGGGAAGAGCGTGGAAGTCATCCACATTCGTGGCGACGGGAGGCTACAGCCCGAAGATGAGCTGAAAGCGGAGGAGCGAGCGAGCTCGGCGGAGGCAACCCAGCTTCGACTATTTGGCTCTGCGCCGTCGGAGGAGAAGCCATGGAGATCTACACGATCGGTTTCACCCAGAGAACCGCAGCGTCCTTCTTCGGAGCCCTAAGGGCGAAGGGGATTCAACGGCTGATCGACGTGCGGCTGAACAACTCGTCGCAGTTGGCAGGGTTCACGAAACGAGAGGACCTGCGGTACTTCCTCAAGGAGCTGTGCGGCGCCGATTACCTACACGAGCCGCTGCTGGCTCCGACGCAGGAGATCCTGGACAGCTACAAGAAGAACGGGGCCAAGTGGAGCGAGTACGAGCGGCGTTTCCTGGTATTGATGAACGAGCGTCATCCGGAGATGAAGGTCGACCGGAAGTTGTTTAGCGTGCCGACCGTACTTCTGTGTAGCGAGGCCAAGCCCGAGCACTGCCACAGGCGTCTTGTAGCCGAGTACCTTCAGAGCAAATGGGGTGACGTCGACATCGTCCATCTGTAGGAGGCTCGTTATGCCCTACGTGGAGATGCTCTGCATGGCGAACTCCAGGAAGCACGGTGGTAGGTGTGTCGCCGGATTGAAGACCGACGGGTCCGGATGGGTACGTCCGGTTGCCGACAGCGAGGACGGTACGCTGTTTCCGTTTCACTATGGGCTTGAGGGCGGCGGAGAGCTCGAGCCGCTGGACATCATCCAGGTTCCGCTGAAGGCGCCACGTCCTGAGAAGCATCAGCCTGAGAATTGGATCATCGATGACGGCAGCTGGAGGTATGTGGACCAAGCTGGCCCCGCCATTGTGCCTTTCCTGAAGAGGCAGCTGTACGGAAAGGCGTTTCTGTTTGGGGATTCCTCCGACCGTGTTCCCTTCTCCCGCTTCGCGACTCGCCAGGCAGAAGAGTCGCTTGCGCTGATTGTCCCCCAAGACCTGAGTTGGCAGGTGGTCAGCAGCTTCCGCGGCAACCGGCAGACGCGGGCCGCATTTCGGTACAGGGACACCAACTACGATCTCGGTGTCACTGACCTCGCCTGGCAGAAGCACTTGAGGGATAAAGGATATGGGGTGGGGGCCGATATACCTTCAACTACGGCACAGGATGGCCGGCTACTTCTGACGGTCAGTCTCAGCGAGCCCGCTGAATGGGACGACTGCTGCTACAAGCTGGTTGCTGGCGTCATCGTAGGCCGGAAGGATTGGGGTGCGACGTTTGAACCCAGGTGATTGGGCGTGGTCTGACGGCCACGGGCAGATGTGTCGGATCCTCGAATGCGAGTCCATCTGGGGTGAAGACTGTGTCCAGGTATGGGTGCCGACCCTGGGCAAGGTCGACCGGGTTAGCACCTCAACCCTCCGCCCCGTTGCGAGCAGCAAGCCGACGACCTTCGCGACCGTGACCTACGTTGCGGCCGCATCTCGTGTGGCCGACACGTTGAACCAGGATCTCCTGCTGGCCCCGCTGAGGGCCTCGGTGATTCCTCTCCCGCATCAGCTTCGCGCCCTTTCGAAGGCCCTTTCCGCCGACCGAGTCCGGTATATGCTCGCGGATGAGGTCGGCCTCGGCAAGACCATCGAGGCAGGGCTTATTCTGCGGGAGTTGAAGCTCCGCGGGAAGGTGAGGCGCTGTCTCATCGTCGTCCCCAAGGGGCTGGCTACGCAGTGGGTGGTCGAGATGAGAACTCACTTCGGGGAGGAGTTTCGCCTGCTCGTCCCCTCTGATTTCGCGGCGTACAAGCGTCTCATGGGGGATCGAAACGTCTGGCAGCAGTTCGATCAGGTGGTCTGCCCGATGGACTCGGTCAAGCCGGTGGAGAGGCGTCGGGGCTGGTCGAACGAGCAAGTAGCCGAGTACAACCGCGAACGGTTCGAGGATCTGATCTCGGCGGGATGGGACCTGGTCATCGTGGACGAGGCGCACCGGCTGGGGGGAAGCACGGAGCAGGTGGCTCGGTACAGACTGGGAGAGGGACTGTCCGACGCGGCACCCTGCATGCTGCTGCTCTCGGCCACACCGCATCAAGGAAAGAGCGATGGATTCTTCCGTCTGGTCTCGCTTCTGGATGATCGAGCCTTCACTGAGATGGCCGATGTGACTCGAGAGCGGATCCAGCCCTACGTGATCCGGACCGAGAAGCGAGCAGCGGTCGATCCCCAAGGGAGACCTCTGTTCAAGCCGCGGTATACCAGGCCCCTCCCGGTCGAGTGGAAGCAGCACCACCGAGGCCAGAAGGCGCTCTACGAGTCGGTAACGAGCTACGTTAGAGAGGGCTACAACCAGGCTCTGAAAGAGAAGAAGAGCTACGTAGGCTTCTTGATGCTCCTAATGCAACGGCTGGTCAGCTCCTCCACGCGGGCGATTCGGGCCACGCTGGAGCGTCGTCTGGAGGCGCTGCGAGCGCCGGAAGAACAGCTGACCTTGTTCCCTGTGCTCTCGGAAGAGGAGTGGACGGAGCTGGATGGGCAGGAGCAGTTGGACGCGCTGCTGAGCGCTCGCGTCAACGCATTGCGGAACGAGCGTGCGGAGGTAGAGCTGCTGCTGGAGGCCGCCAGGCACACCGAGGCAGCGGGAGCCGACGCCAAGGCGGAGGCGCTGCTGGAGTTGATCTACCGACTGCAACAGGAGGAGGGGGATCCAACTCTCAAGGTGCTGATCTTCACGGAGTTCGTTCCCACTCAGGAAATGCTGCGGGAGTTCCTGGAGAGAAGAGGCTTCGCTGTAGCGTGTCTGAACGGCTCGATGGATCTGCAGGAGCGCCAGAGATCGCAGGAAGCCTTTGCCGGGGGTGCCCAGATCCTGGTTTCGACCGATGCGGGTGGGGAGGGTTTGAACCTCCAGTTCTGTCACGTGGTCGTCAATTACGACATACCGTGGAATCCGATGAGACTGGAGCAACGGATAGGACGCGTAGACCGCATTGGCCAGCAGCATCTGGTCAGGGCCATCAACTTTCTCTTGCGGGACAGCGTGGAGTATCGGGTTCGAGAGGTGCTGGAGGAGAAGCTGGCGGTGATCCTGAGGGAGTTCGGCGTGGACAAGGTGGGCGACGTCCTGGACTCCGCCGAGTCTGGGCAGCTGTTCGAGCAGCTCCAGGTCGACGCGTTGTTGCACCCGGACGATCTGGACGGAAGCGTCGACTGCGTTGCGTCGCGTCTGCAGGAGCATGCCAGGGCGATCAGGGAGACCGCATCGATCTTCAGCACCGAGGCGGATCTGGACCCGGACGAGGCCCGAAGGCTGATGGATCACCCTGTCTCCTACTGGATAGAGAGAATGGTGGTGAGCTACCTGGAGGCCAACGGCGGGAAGGCCGAGCGGGTGGGGAAGGCCTGGCGGCTCGTCTGGCCGGGGGGAGACGAGGTCAGGCAAGCGGTCTTTGCGCCCGGCGATCTAGAAGCGGTGCCAACGGCCAGGCAGCTAACCCTCGACGATGCCCGCGTGCGACGGCTCGTTGACGAGGTGCCAGGGTTCGTGAAGGGACAACCAATTCCACGAATCACCTTTCCCGAGATAGCTCCCGGGGTGTGTGGATATTGGTCCCTGTGGCGAATAGAGATCGTTGGTGCAGATACGGATGGGGGACAAGCGACAGGACGGGAGATTCCAGTTGCTCGACAGTTCATGCCACTCTTCCTGCACGACGATGGCCGGGTCTTGGTGCCCACGGCTCGGTACATGTGGGACCAGTTGATCGCAGGAGTGGGCGAGGTTTCGGGCGAGATAGCCGGCGACCAGGCCGCGGAACTGTTCCGGACGGTACGTGGGTGTGCCGAGGCCCAGGGGAAGCCCCTGTACGATGGATTGCTGAAGGGCTATCAGGAACGGCTGACCCAGGATCGAGAGAAGGGGGAATACGCCTTTGCCGCTCGTCGGAGGGCGGTCGGGCGTATTGGGCTTGTAGCAGTGCGTAGCCACCGCCTAGCCCAGATCGATCGTGAAGAACAGGGGTGGAGGCGGGGGCTAGCCAAGCAGGCAGAGGTAATACCTGGGCTGGTTCCACTTCTGATAGTACGGGTCGGAGAAGTCTAACGTGGACAGGTGGCGCGACCTGATCCTGAATGAGTTCACTCCCGACGTTGCCCGGTTGACGCTGGTAGCCGATCCCGACGGGCTGCTGGCGGAGGAAGGGGTGCTGCAGGGAATCCGTGAGAGGGGCTTTGATCTAGTCCCTTTCGATGATCCTGTGGCCTTCCGATTCGCGTATGAATCCAAGTATCGAGCCGTCTGGGATCGTGGTGATCCGACCGACCTGGTGGTAGTCCTGCGGGCGCCGAGGCAGGAGCTTGATGGTCTGCCCTACGACTTGCTGCAGGCCGGGCGGAAGCTCTCCTTCAATCTTGGCCAGCTTTTTCCTAACCTCAGCTATCCGGTCTTGGATGCGTTGAATAGGAGCGATCTGGACGCGGTGTACGAGGCCCAACTGAAGTACGGCCCCGGCAAGCTCGGCGACAACGGGACCAAGGACTTCATCCTGCGGCACGT
The DNA here is from genome assembly GCA_021806765.1 of Chloroflexota bacterium. The sequence continues at coordinate 8,777 of JAJZQR010000094.1, forward strand.
TTTCCAGGTGGCGCCCGAGCTGATCAAGCGGCCTTCGGACCTGCTTCAGCTGTTGCTCAAGCGCCACTACCGCGCCCGGCAGATGCCGTCCCTGTTGGAGGAGCGGTTGGTGCAGCTCCTCAAGGCTGATGGGCAGTTCGACGATTGGCCTCTGGAACAGCTCATCTCGGACTCGAAGGCGCTGGTGCAGTTTCTCCAAGAACGGTGGCCGGTGTTCATCGACCGAATGATGGCCGGAGGGGGAGCAATCCACGAGCATGGGGACGGGTACGATCTAACCTACCCAGGCCCTGTGGACATTCCTTTCGGCCACGAAGACGTTCGGGTCTACGTGGACAGTCTGTTTCTGGACGGGACGCTGCGACCTGTGGCCCACGAGGATGCCGACAAGCTGGCCGGCCAGTGGGTCCAGGTGGGACTACGGATTGACCCGGAAGAGGATCGTTTGCGGCGTATGAACGGGTTGCTCAAGTTGCTCGAAGGTGGGGTGCCGGCCGCAACCGCTCGGCATCAGGATTGGACGGCGTTTGCCCTCCGGTGGTCTGAGATGCTCGCCGTGTGGCGGGGCTTCAACGAGTCCTCACAGCCAGATCTACTGGAACGGGTTCAGGTAGCCCAGAATGCAGTCGATAGCGCGTTCCTCGCCTGGCTGCAGGCGAAGTACGGCAGTCTCCACAACTTGCCGGCTGACCCGCCGGTGATGGTGCACCACATTCCCCGATTCCTCGCCCAAAGGGCTTTGAATCAGACCGGCGTCGATGGGACCACGTCGAGTTCCAAGGTGGCGCTGGTCGTGGTGGACGGGCTTGCCCCGGACCAATGGGTCGTGCTTCGGGGGATGTTGAGCGAGCAGCATCGCGACTGGGACTTCCACGAGAGCGGTGTGTTCGCCTGGGTTCCCACGCTCACGTCGGTATCGCGCCAGGCGATCTTCGCCGGTAGAGCGCCGATGTTCTTTCCGGCGAGCATTCAGACTACCGACAGAGAACCCGCGGAGTGGAGCCAATACTGGGCGGATCAAGGGGTGCCCCAGGGTGAGATTGGCTATAGGAAGTCGCTTGGCGACCAGAAGGCTGAAGACCTTGAGGAGTTCTTGTCTGAATCGCCTGTCCGCGTGCTTGGTTTGGTGGTCGACAAGGTCGACAAGATCATGCACGGCATGAAGCTAGGAGCAGCGGGGATGCACAACCAGGTCCGGCAGTGGGCAGAGCAGGGATGGTTGGCGACTCTCGTGGAGATGCTGCTCGACCATGGTTTCGGAGTGTACATTACCTCGGACCATGGGAATGTTGAGGCGTTAGGATGGGGGACTGTGTCCGAGGGAGCGATAGCCGACCAGCGTGGGGAGCGCGTGCGAGTGTACCCGACCGATCTCCTGAGGAAGCAGGTGAAGGATAAGTTTCCCGAGGCGATGGAATGGCCGGCTATTGGTTTGCCGGGCGACTATCTGGCGCTACTGGCTCCCGATCGTCTGGCTTTTGTGAAGAAGGGCGAGAAGGTCGTGGCGCACGGTGGAATCGCTCTGGAGGAAGTAATAGTGCCCTTCGTTCGGGTTGAGCGGAACACGAGATGAACGGGACAATGGAGATTGGGTTTAGCCAGCGTGTTGGGTTGGAGTGGCTTGAGCACACAGCGGAGCTGGTGCTGGCAGGCAAGCAGCGAGGCGAAATCAAGGGCTGTCTCTCGGAGATGCTACGGGACCAGCTATCGGTGGGATCCAATCCGGAGCGTGGAAATCGCGACAAGGCGGTGACGATCCTTCTGCGCACCTGGGTGTCGGTGCCGAAATCGTTGGAGCCGCTGAGGAACGACGGCTTGGTTCTGCTCCAGCGTTTGCCATACGAGGAGCGATTGGCCGTTCACTGGGGCATGGCGATGGCTGCCTACCCTTTCTTTGGAGCAGTAGCAGGGACAGCGGGACGTCTTCTTCGGCTTCAGGGTTCTGTTGCTGCACCTCAGGTTCAGAGGCGAATCCGCGAGCAGCTCGGCGAGCGTGAGACAGTTGCGCGTGCCGCCAGACGAATCCTAAGGAGCTTCGTGGACTGGGGGGTGCTGTGCGATACCGAAGTGAAGGGTCGGTACGAGGGTGCGCCTGCTCGACCAGTGCGAGACAGAATGCTGGCGGCGTGGCTCGTAGAGGCTGCGCTGGTGGCGGGTGGTGCGGGGACCGGCCTGCTGGCTGGGCTGGTCGGCTCCCCCGCCCTCTTCCCGTTCGATCTGCGGGTGCACACCGCGATGGAGCTGAGTGGGAGTCCGCGGCTGGAGTTCCTCCGACAGGGACTGGACCAGGAGATGGTGATACTGCGATGAGGAATCAATGGCGCTCCAGTTCCCGAGTTGGGGCTTCCGTGGCTGACGATTCCGTCAGTCGTGGCTGGCGGCTTCCCGGAAACTTGGGTCGCACCTCGTAGAAATGGGGCTGTTGGCATCGATCCTGCCGATCTGGCATCATTAGACGCGGTAAGGGGAGTAGCCCATCGGTCCCTGGAGGCCGATCGCGCTGGCCGTCAATACGGGGAAACCCCGGCCAGCAGCGGAGAATCCCGATTGCATCCGGGCGAGACCTTCCACGACGAGAGGGCGTGGGGGTCTCGCCCTCTTTGTTGTCTGCGACCCCGATACCCACCAAGCAAGGGGGAGTGATGCTGGAAAACCTGCTGGCCTACCTGACGAGCGTCCTGGGCATCGTGGTGATCGATCTGGTGCTCAGCGGGGATAACGCCCTGGTCATCGGCATGGCCGCCCGGCGGCTCCCGTACCACCGGCGGCGCCTGGCCATACTTCTCGGCGGTGCGGGCGCCATCGTCTTGAGGGTGCTCTTCGCGGCCATCGCTGCCCTGCTCCTCGCCATCCCGCTGCTCCAGGCGGCCGGGGGTCTCCTGCTGCTGTGGATCGCCAGGAAGCTGCTGCGGGAGCGCGAGAGCTCCCACCAGGTGGCCGAGAGCGTGTCGGTGCTGGGGGCTCTGCGGACCATCGTCCTGGCCGACGTGGTGATGAGTCTGGACAACATCCTGGGCGTCGCCGGGGCCTCCCACGGCAGCCTGGGGCTGCTGATCTTCGGGCTGCTGCTCAGCATGCCGCTGATCCTGTCCGGCAGCGGCCTGGTTGCCCGCCTCATGAACCGATTGCCCTGGCTGGAGCTGGTGGGGGCCGGCGTCCTGGCCTGGACGGCGGGCACCATGATCGCCGAGGACCCGATCGTCGGTGGGCTATTGCCGCTGGAGGGAGCCCTCCTCCTGCTCCTCCCGGCCCTGCTCACCGTGGGCCTTCTCGCCCCCTCCTTGGGCAGGTTGCTGACCGGTGAGCAGGGGAGAGCACGACTGGCAATGCAGCTGGCTCCGGTGGTGGCCGTCCTGAGGAGGAGGGGCGGGCAAGGCTCCCCGGAGTAGGCGGGTCGGAAGGGCTGGCGGCACCTCGAGCGTCAGGCAGAGGCCGGGGATGGTTGCAGGCGAAGCGGCTATCCCTTAGCATGTCGGCGCGGGCTACACCGCCCGCGCCATCTTGTTGTCGAGGTGCCTCTCGTGACTTCTCCAGCGGAAATCGCCGGCTCAGCTTCAGGACCCCGCGTTTGGCACGCCGCCTCGGTACCGGACGTTGCGGTGGCGGTGAGCACCGATCCGGATCGTGGCCTCACGCCTGCCGAGGCGGCCGCGCGACTTCGGAGAATCGGACCCAACGAGCTGGTCGCCCGGCGCCGCGAGCCCTGGTGGGCGGAGGCGGTGGAGGCACTCACCGAGCCCCTGGTCCTGCTGTTGATCGGCGTCGGCCTCCTGTACGGGGTGCTTGGCGAGCTGAGGGATGCCATCACCATTCTCTTCGTCATCGTGGCTGTGGCGGCGGTGGAGGTGGCCAACGAGGGGCGGGCCAAGCGGGCCATTGCCGCCCTGCGCGACCTCAGCAGCCCCACGGCCACCCTCCTGCGCAATGGCCGGGCGGTGGAGGTCCCCGCGGCCGAATTGGTGCCGGGAGATCTGGTGCTGCTCCACTCCGGCGACCGTGTTCCCGCCGACCTCCGTCTGGTGGAGAGCGCGGCCCTGCGGATCGACGAGTCGAGCCTGACGGGAGAGTCGGTACCGTCGGCGAAGGAGGCGGGGAGGGTGCTGCCCGGCGAGACGGAGCTTGGCGACCGGCGGAACATGGCCTATGCCGGCACCGTGGTGGCCGCGGGCAAGGGTCGCGGGGTGGCGGTGGCGACCGGCCGCTCCACGGAGCTGGGTCGGGTCGCGGGGTTGGCGGAGTCGACCCGGGAACCGCGGACCCCCCTTCAGCAGCAGATGCGGGAGCTATCGGGCTGGCTGCTGTGGCTGGCGCTTGGCTTCAGCCTGCTGGTGCCCCTCCTGGGGGTCCTGGTGGCCCGCCAGCCGCTGCAGCAGATGCTGCTGACCGGGCTCTCCCTTGCCTTCGCCACCATCCCCGAGGAGCTGCCGATCCTGATCGCCATCGTCCTCGGGATCGGGGCCTACCGTTTGAGCCAGGAGAAGGCCATCGTGAAGCGGCTGCGGGCCGCCGAGACCCTGGGGAGCGTTTCGGCCATCGGCACCGACAAGACGGGCACCCTCACCGAGAATCGGATGCAGGTGGCCAGGGTGCTGGCGCAGGACGCCCGCCGGCTGCTGACCCTGGGCGTCCTGGCCAACGATGCCCAGCTGTCGACGCAAGAGGACGGGGCCGGCTTCCTGGGCGATCCCATGGAGGTGGCGCTGCTGGAAGCGGCCCGGCGGGAGGGGGTGTCCCCCTGGGAAGTGAGGCGCCGGGTGGCGGTCCTGGAGGAGCACCCCTTCGACGATCGGCGCAGGCGAATGTCGGTGCTGTTCCAGCGGGACGGGACCCGGTGGGTGGCGGTGAAGGGGGCACCGGAGGCGGTTCTGGCCGCCTGCTCCTCGGAGCTCGTCGGCGCGGCCCTGCCGCTGGAGGAGCTCCGCCGTCGGGATCTGCTGGTCGCGGCCGAGGGCATGGCGGCCGAGGGGCTGCGGGTGCTGGCCTTCGCCGAGCGGCGCTTGGACTCCGACGATGCCGGCGACTCCGGCTCGGTCCTGGGTCCTGGGTCCGCGGTCCTGATGTCCGTCGAGCAGGCGGAGAGCCAGCTGACCTTCGTGGGGCTCGTCGGACTGGAGGACCCTCCTCGAGCCGAGGTTCCTGGAGCCGTGGCCACCCTGCAAGCAGCCGGGGTGCGGGTGCTGATGCTCACCGGCGACCATCCGGCCACGGCCAGGACCATCGCCAGGCAGGTGGGCATTCCCACCGAGCCGGTGGTGGTGGGTCGGGAGATGGAGCAGCTCTCGGAGGGAGAGCTTCGGGATGCGGTGGGCCGGGTCTCTATCTTCGCCCGCATCACGCCGGAGCACAAGCTGCGGGTGGTGCAGGCGCTGGCTGCCCGAGGGGAAGTGGTCGCGGTGACGGGCGACGGGGTGAACGACGCCCCGGCGCTGCGGGAGGCGGCCATCGGGGTGGCGATGGGGCAGACGGGGACCGACGTGGCCCGGGAGGCGGCGGACCTGGTCCTGATGGACGACGACTTCGCCACCGTCACCTCGGCGGTGCGGGAGGGGCGGAAGCTGTACGAGAACCTCCACAAGGCGATCCGCTACTACCTGGCGGCCAAGGTCGCCCTGATCGCCGGCTCCCTGGTGGCCGTCCTGGCCCAGCTGCCGGTGCCCTTCGCCCCGGTGCAGATCATCGTGATGGAGCTGTTCATGGATCTCGGCGCCTCCACCACCTTCGTCGCCGAGCGTCCCGAGGGGGACGTCATGGCGCGCCCGCCTCGGGATCCGAAGCAGCCCTTCATGGACGGGGCGATGCAGTTTGGCATCTTCGCCGGCGGCCTCTCCCTGGCGGCTGCCGTGGTGGCGGCGTACCTGTGGACCTTGAGCCAGGGGTTGGGTCTGGTGGAGGCCCAGACGGCGGCCTTCGCCACATGGATGATCGGCCACCTGGCGCTGGCCGCCCACATGCGCTCGGAGCGCCAGCCCCTCCTGCGGCTGGGGCTCCTCTCCAACGGCCCCTACCTGCTCTGGGCGGCGGGGGCGCTGGCGCTGCTGGCCCTGGGGATCGCGGTGCCCTTCTTCCAGGGTATCCTGCACCTGGCGCCACTCACGGCCTCGACCTGGGCCGTCTGCCTGGCGGCAGGGCTGCTGGCCCCGAGCTGGTGGGAGGTGGTGAAGACAGCCCGCTGGCGCGGCCGTTCCCACTCATAACCCTTTCCGCATGGTAGCCTTCGAAAGTCGGTATTGGACTATGGCGGTCCAGTTACTCATAATATGCCTCGATCGAACCGCGAGGCCGCGGGGCCTCCGGAGGGAGATCGAAGAACCCGGGGAGCCGCGGAAGCCCGTTACACCGGACTCCCCTTCACGATAGCCGTCGTATCAAAGCGCTTGGCCCCTTTTCCCTCCCTTTGCGCGGCAGATACGCCGAGAGGCGCTATCTGCCGCGCCTTTGTTCTGCGGCCTCTGGTCCCGCCATTGCCCCGACGAAGCCCGTTGCAGCTGCACAGGCGGGAGGGACTGTGCCGCTACCTCGGCCGCTCGCGCAACCACCCCCCGCGGTAATACAATGCCCTTCACATCGAAACGTGAGGGGTCTTCATGAACGAGATCGTCGCTCGCACCGCTGGCGAGCTATCCGTCCCCGCCAAACAGGTCGCCAGCGCCGCCGAGCTGCTGGATGGCGGCAACACCATCCCCTTCATCGCCCGCTACCGGAAAGAGGCCACCGGCAGTCTGGACGAGGTGCAGCTTCAGGCGATCCAGGACCGGCTGGAGTATCTGCGGAATCTGGAGAAGCGCCGCCAGGAGGTGCTCCGGCTGATCGACGAGCAGGGGAAGCTGACCCCCGAGCTGGCCGAGAAGATCCAGCAGGCCCAGGCCCTCCACGAGCTGGAGGATCTCTACCTCCCCTATCGACCCAAGCGGAAGACCCGGGCCAGCGTCGCCCGGGAGAAGGGTCTGGGTCCCCTGGCCGATCTGATCGTTGCCCAGGCGGTGGTGGAGGGCAGCCTGGAGGATCAGGGCCGCCCCTACCTGAACGAGGAGCTGGGGCTGACCACCCTGGAGCAGCTGTACGGCGGTGCCCGGGACATCGTGGCGGAGGTCGTCTCCGAGGACGCCGAGGTTCGGGGCGCCCTGCGGGACCTCTTCTTCCGGGAGGCGCTGTTCACCTCCACCGTGGTCGATCGGGCGAAGGACCCCGGCCAGAAGTACACACTCTACTACTCCTTCACGGAGCCGGCGGGCAAGCTCCCTCCCCATCGCGCCCTGGCCATCAATCGGGCAGAGAAGGAGGATGTGGTTCGGGTGGCGGTGGATCTGCCCCACGAGAAAGCGAGGCCCGTGCTCTCCTCCCACTATCCCTCCAATCCTCGATCGATCTTCTCCAGACAGCTGGAGATGGCCCTGGAGGATAGCTACAAGCGGCTGCTCTCCCTCTCCCTGGAGCGGGAGGTGCGCGCAACCCTCACCGAGAAGGCCGAGGCCCACGCCATCGCCCTCTTCGCCGCCAACCTCCGGAACTTGCTGCTCCAGCCGCCCCTCCGCGGCCGAAAGGTGATGGGGATCGACCCAGGCTTCCGCACCGGCTGCAAGGTCGCCGTGGTGGACGCCACCGGCAAGTACCTGGAGGGCGGCACCATCTACCCACACGAGCCCCAGAAGCGGTGGAGGGAAGCAAAGGAGAAGATCCTTGCCATGGCTCGCACCCACGGGGTGGAGGTGATCGCCATCGGCAACGGCACCGCCTCCAGGGAGACCGAGGCGCTGGCAGCCGACGTGATCGGTGAGGCCGGCGTGAGCCTGGCCTACGTCATCGTCAACGAGGCCGGCGCCTCGGTCTACTCGGCCTCGGAGGTGGCCCGCCAGGAGTTTCCCGATCTGGAGGCCTCCCAGCGGGGCAACATCTCTATCGCCCGGCGGCTACAGGACCCCCTGGCCGAGCTGGTGAAGATCGACCCGAAGTCGGTGGGGGTGGGGCTGTACCAGCACGACGTCGACCAGAAGGAGCTGGCCCGGGAGCTGGATCGGGTGGTGGTCTCCTGCGTCAACTTCGCCGGCGTCGACGCCAACACCGCCTCCGTCTCCCTGCTCCAGTACGTGTCGGGCGTCAACCGCCGGGTGGCGGAGAAGCTGGTGGCCTACCGCAACGAGCACGGTCCCTTCATCTCTCGGGAGCAGTTCAAGAAGGTCTCCGGCCTCGGGGCGGCCACCTTCGTCCAGGCGGCGGGCTTCCTGAAGATCCCGGGGGGCGAGAACCCCCTGGACGACACCTTCATCCACCCCGAGAGCTACGAGGTGTGCCGGAGGCTGATGGACCGGCTGCCTTCCCAAGAGGGGGAGAGGCTGCCCCAGCGGGTGATCCGGTTCCGGAAGCAGATGGCGAATCAGGGGATCGGCCTGGAGGGTCTGGCGGCCGAGCTGGGCACAGGAGTCCCCACCCTGAAGGACATCCTGGACAACCTCGAAAAGCCGGGGATCGACCCCCGCGACTCCCTGCCGAAGCCGATCCTCCGGAAGGACGTGCTGAAGATGGAGGATCTGAAGGAGGGGATGCTGCTCCAGGGGACGGTGCGCAACGTGGTGGACTTCGGCGCCTTCGTGGACATCGGGGTCAAGCAGGACGGGCTGGTGCACGTCTCCGAGATGGCCGACCGCTTCGTCCGGAACCCCCTTGAGGTGGTGGGGGTTGGGGACGTGGTGACGGTGCGGGTGAAGGGGGTGGACCTTGCCCGCGGCCGGATCCAGCTTTCGATGAAGGGGACGGGGATCCCCTCTCCCAGAGGGAGAGGGTTAGGGAGATTCCCTCTCCCTGTGGGAGAGGGTTAGGGTGAGGGCTTTCTCCCTGCCAGACAGAGAGCCCTCACCCGCCCGA
>JAJZQR010000456.1 GCA_021806765.1 Chloroflexota bacterium
ACTGCGGCCCCAACTGGGAGGGTCTCGTGCCAGTCGTAGGATCAGATCCTCGAGCTGCTGGGCCGTTGGTGGTCCTCCAGGAATCCTCCTTTCCACCAAGGCGGCCACGTTCTGCTTCTTCTAGATGGTCGCTGGAATGTTCTGAACGGCCAGATGTGATGGGCTCTCGCTCTAGTTGTTCAGTAGACGCATCGGGGAAACCTCTACTGGGCAGGCGCCCAACTGTCGAGGAACGTCAGCAACTCGGCGTTGAAGCCTTCTGGCTGATCGAACATGGGATAGTGGTGTGAGCCGGCGACCTGGACCACGCGCGAATTCGGGATGACTTCACCGTAACGCCGCGCGAGTGTGTGGAAGTGCTTGTCGTCATCCCCTACGAACGCCAGAACTGGGACCTGGATGTCTCCTAGTCTATCCGTCAGGCGAGGCATCTCGAAGATGGCGCGGAGTTCGGGCAGCAGTGCCTGCGGGCGATTGGCGAAGAAGTGCTTACGGTACCAGTCTCGTAATTCGGGCTCGCGTTCCAGTCGCTGGGGTACCTGTCCTTGGGGGATCGCTGCTTGATAGAACCCCTCCAGGTTGCCCTTGTCCAGCAGGCCGTAGTTGAGTTCCAGTTCCTTGCGGAAAGCGGGTTGCGGCGCTTCGCTCTGGCCGTCCACGACAACAGCGCCCCATAGTCGGTCACCGTGATCCAGTGCGAAATGGAAGAGGGTGCGTCCACCCATGGAGTGCCCCACGAGACAGACTCGTCCAATTCCGATGGCGTCTAGCAGAGCGAGAAGATCCTCTGACAGATCGCGAATAGAGCACGAGTGAGCGCCGTCGGAGGACTCGCCGTGGCCTCGGTGGTCGTACCTCAATACCCTATACCGAGGCGTCAGGGCCGGAATCTGGAATCGCCACACTTCTTTGAACGAGGCAAAACCGTGGGCCAAGACAACGACTGGGGCTTCGGTCGGGCCCTCAAGGGTATAGGCTAAACTGACATTCCGCGTAGGCAGGTGAGCGAAGGAAGTCGATGAGTTGGACCGGTTCGAAGCCAGATTCTCAGCCGGGCCTACATTGCCCCGTTGGGAGGCCGCAGGACATTCTCCGGGATGTAGGTCATTATTGCCAGTACGACCAGTAACGCGATCATGAAGGGCCATATGGCTAGTGTTACCTCCCAAGGAGCATAGGTGCAACCACCAGGATGTCGACGCCAGGGAGACTGCTCTATAATGGGGCGAGCCGATCTGAGGGAACGGCGCCCAGTTCTTGTGTGGAGTTGTCACCAATGAAATACCAGCAGGTGGTAGATCTCTCGGTAGCCCTTGGCGGACCCCAGGTGACGGTGCTGGCTGGGGCGCCGCAGATTGTCATGGAGCCGGTGCATACCTATGCACAGCACGGGCGGTCCAATACCAAGCTGTCCTACAACGTTCACACCGGAACGCATGTGGACTGCCCTCGCCATTTCTATCCCGAGGGGACCAGCGTCGACGAGATGCCGCTGGAGAAGTACATGGGCCGCGGCATCCGTTTGGACCTGCGCGAGGTTGCCAAAGAGCGAACCCCTATAACGGTAAAGGACGTCCTCACTGCGTTGCCTGGGGGGGCCGAGGTCAAAGACGCCATCCTGGTTTTCAACACCGGATGGATAGACAGAGCCGGCGGAAAACCGAATTTCTACCTCGACAACCCGTACCTGGCCAACGAGACCGCCGAGTGGCTGGTAGGAAACGGTGTGAAGGCCATCGCCTTGGACAACTCTGTCGACGAGGCCCCGGCCAACCCAACGCGGCCGGGCGACAGCCCGGTCCACCGTATCCTGCTCGGCGGCGGGGTGATGATCATCGAGAACTTGGTCAACCTGGAGCATCTTCCGCTCACTGGCTTCACCGTGATGGCCCTGCCGGTGAAGCTGTACCATGGCGACGGTGCTCCGGCCAGGGCGGTCGCATTCATCGAGTAGCAGCAGCCATCAACTCGACGACGACCTGGGAGAGGGAGACCAGATCGGCCACAGCTATGTGCTCCTCCACCGTATGAGCCTTGGCCATCCCGGTGCCGAGCACCACCGTGGGCAATCCTCTGTTGTTCAGGTCGTTCGCGTCGCTGCCACCGCCGGTGGTTCCCAGCGTCACTGGAAGACCCAGTCGCTCCAGGGCTTTGCATGCCATGACCACCGGCGGTGCGTCCGGGGCGATATTGAAGGCGTTGTACTCCATCTTGAACTGCAGATCCAGGGTGACGCCTGCCCTGCTTGCCTCCTCTCGCATCGCTCTGGTCATTGCATCCACTTGAGTGGCCAAGCGAGCATCGTCTCGGCTACGTGCTTCCCCCTCCAACTCGACCAAGGCCGGGACCGTGTTTCGGGCCGAACCGCCGCGGATCAGACCGATGTTGGCAGTAGTCTGCTCATCGATCCGGCCCAAAGGCATCCGGGCTATGGCCCGGGAGGCAGCCACCAGGGCGTCAATCCCTTCCTCGGGTGCTATCCCTGAGTGGGCGGCACGGCCCTTGAACGATGCCTTCATGGAGTAATAGGCAGGGGCGCTGGTAATGATAGTGCCGACGGCGGCTTCTGCATCCAGAGTGAAGCACATTCGAGAGCCCAAGGTGGAGACATTCAAGCCCTTGGCGCCAGCGTGGCCACGCTCCTCACCGTAAGTGAAGATCAACTCCAGGTCCGGCCTGGGCGAACCTGCCTCTAGGGAAACCATTACCCCTTCCAGGATAGCGGCGATGCTCGCCTTGCAGTCGGCGGCCAAGATGGTGTCGCCAGAGCTCCACACTACCCGATCCTTCACCACAGGCTGGATGCCGCGGCCTGGCTCCACAGTGTCCATGTGGGCGTTGAAAGCGATAGGAGTGCTGCCCTGGCAGTTCCCCGCCAGGTGAGCGATCAAGTTCCCGGTGGACAGCCTCGTGCCGTCGTTGACCACGGAGAAGCCCAACCCATGGAGTGCCTGCTCTAAGACTCGGGTGATGGGAGCCTCTTGGAAGGATACAGAGTCAATTTGGACCAAGTGAAGGAAGCGGTCCAGCACCCGTTCCTCCGATATGCGGGAGGAAGCAGTCATCGGTGAACCCCCATCTCCCAGACGTCTGGCCGTGCCAAGATAGCCCATCTCAGACTGGATGTTCAAGGGCATAGAGACTGCA
>JAJZQR010000095.1 GCA_021806765.1 Chloroflexota bacterium
AGCCGGAGTGGGAGGCTGCTCTGGGGGACGAGGAGTTGGTGATTGTCAGGCTGAATGTGCTGGAGCGGCAGGGCCGGCAAGAGGAGTACCTCCGGCTGGCCAGAGCGGCGGGGCAAGTGGAAGGCCACACCAGCATGCTGGTTCGGTTGGGCCGGGTGGCTGAGGCGGTGGAGTACGGACTGGAGCAGCTAGCGACGACGGAGCAGGCGCTGGCCCTGGCAAAGGTGCTGCGCGAGCATGGAGAGCTGGAGCCGGCTCTGGAGATCGCGCAGCACGGGCTGACCCTGGAGGGGCGGAAGGCCACCCTGGCCTCGTGGCTTCGGGAGCTGGCAGCTGGGATGGGGAGGTCCGATCAGGCGCTGTTGGCCGCTCGGGTCGCCTTCGAGGAGGAAGTGAGCCTGGCGTCCTACCTGAGGGTGCAGGAGCTGGCGGGTGAGGACTGGCCGGCGCTGCGGCCCGAGCTGCTGGATCGGGCGCGAAAGGTCACCTCCTACTACCGTGAGGGGCCGGTGGATGTCTTGCTGCACGAGGGCTTGATCGAGGATGCCATCGCGGCGGTGAACGAGGGCGCGACCCACACCCTGATGGAGCGGGTGGTGGACGCGGCGATGGGTTCCCATCCGGATTGGGTGATCCGGGCCTGCCGAAAACAGGCAGAGCCGATCATGAACGAGGGGAAGGCGCAGTACTACGACGCCGCGGCCAGGTGGCTGGGCAAGGCGCGGAACGCCTACCGGGCGACCGGCCGGGAGAATGATTGGCAGGCATACCTGGAGGAGCTGCTGGCGCGGCACGGGCGCAAGAACAAGCTGGTGCCGATGCTGAAGTCGCTGAAGTGAGGGACTGAGCACGTCGAACTCTGAAGAACCACGAAGGCAACTGCGCGTCGCTCTGGCCGACCTGGAGGCGGCCATGGAGGAGACTTCATGGGATGTTGCCTGGTACCTGGACCTGGAGACGGGACGGGTGGTGGCGGTCGACGCCGAGACGCGGCGGGAACTAGAGGCGATCTACGAGGACACGCCGGACTCCGGGGGCGGCGAACCGGACGATTTTGCGCGTGTCCTGGAGCAGCGCGATCTGCCGCCTTGGATGATTGAGACGATCATCGAAGCGGACCTGGTCGAGAGGGGATTCGGGGGCCGTTTCCTTCCGGTGCCCAGAACCGACTCGCGGGAAGCCTACCGGGATATGGAGGATTTCATCTCTACCCTACAGGACGTTCGGCTTCGTGACCGGCTGTCCAGGGCGACCCAGGAGAGAGGGGTCTTCGGCCGCTTTCGCGACGTGATAGCAGAGTCTCCACGAGATCGGGAGCGGTGGTTCGAGTTCAAGAATCGCCGGGTGCGGGAGCGCGTCACGGAGTGGCTGGTGGAAGAGGAGGTCGACGCGAGGATCGAGTTCGAGGTCCAGCCGGAGCCCGTGGTACTGGAGGCGCCTCTGCGCTCCCTGCTCATTGAGCTGGGATTGACGGGCGATGGACGGAGGGGGCGACAACAAGAAGGAGCTGATGTGGCGACCACGGCCAGGTATCTTCAGGAGGTTCTGGGCCAACAGCTCACCACCTCTATACGGCGCTGGATCTCAGATAGGTAGTCAGCGCCGAGCTCGCGATCCCTTGATGGCCTTACGCAACTCGTCCTTCAGCGCGGGATAGCGCCGATAGGTGACGACCAACTCCTGGTAGTGGCGCTCGAACTCCGACGCCTGTCCTTGCAGGCGCCGCAGGCTCCGGACCACCCGACATGCCCCGCCGGCCAGCTCGTAGGTCGCACGGTTCCTCCCGTCGGTGAACCGCTGCACCAGTCGGTCGTAGAGGCGCACCGCCTCGTCCAAGAGGTCACCGGCGGGCAGGGAAGGGGCTACTGATTCCAGGGTATCGCCGTGCTCGCGTACGATCGCGGGAGCACTTCCTAGCTCCTGTGCCAGCACATCGTCGGGAGGCTTGTGCGTGGCGGCCAGGCCCATCCGGATGAGGCCAGTCGCCACCGTGCGCAGCGGATCGTCATCTCCCCAGCCTGCCGGAACCCGGGGATCGGCCGCCCAGGCGACTGCTGCCTGCCAATCCCCCTCCAGCAGGTAGGCGAAGCCCAGCAGTCCGGCCGTGAGCAGCACCCGGCCCGAGTAGCTCGCTCCTTTAGTCTCGGCGAGCACCTCTTGTCGCAGTTGGCTACTGAGTCTCGGGAAGAGGATGTCCCAGCGCCCCGACGTCCCTGGCCGCGTCGCGTAGAGCCAGGTAGACCGAGGCGGTCCGCCGCTGGCTGAAGAGTGCCAGCAGCGTCTCGACGGCCTCGGCCTGCCGCCCCAAGTGGATCAGTGCCTGGCCGCGCGCCTCCTGGATTGACATCCGGTAGGGGCTCTCAGCCGGAAGCTTGGCCAGCCCCTCCTCGGTCCAGGCCAACACCTCGAGCCAGTTCTGCTGCTCCCGCTCACGCTCGACGAGATCCTCGTACGACCAACCTTGCTGCGAGCCAATCTGCCGGCAAAGAGATGGGTAGTCGGTCATCGTGCGATACCGCTCGTAGAACTCGCGCAGCAGGTCGCTCGAGTGCGACAGCAGAAGAGGGTGCGATCCTTGCGACGGCTGGCGTGCCCGCTCAATGAGCGCGGTCTCCAGGAATGCCATCAGGCCAGATCGAGTTGCCCAGGCGTCCAGCAGCGCGTAGCGTTGGCTACCGTAGTACCGCGTCTTCCCTGATACGTCAATCGCAATCGGAGCCGCATCCGGTCACTCCGGCTGATGGCGACGAACAGGTGCTCCTTGATCGCGTCGAGGTCGGTGCGCAGTGCCTCCGACAGGTCGGGGCGCGTGAAATGGAAGCCGTCCTCAGCGAGGCGAAAGATGTCAAAGAGCGCGAGGTAGGCCTCGACCGCGACCGAGAACTCTTTGATTCGGGGCTTGACAAACCGTCAAATGACGGTATAAGCTCTCTCCTCAAGAGGTTCGTTCCTCCTACTGGAGGCTACAAACATGGAGACTCTAACGGATGGGCAGCGCCGAGTCCTGGAAGCGATCGTGCGCTTCACGGAGGCCGAGGAGCGTCCGCCCTCGACGCGCGAGCTTGCTGTGCAACTCGGCTGCCACGTCAAGACCGCGTGGCAGTATCTCTCGGTCTTGGAGCGGAAGGGATATCTTGTACGGAAGAAAGGCCGGATCCGCCTCGCGGCGGGTCTAGCCCGCGGGCGTGGGATTCCGATCGTTGGCCGCGTTGCGGCAGGGGTGCCGATTCTGGCAGTCGAGCACGTCGATGGCTACCTCTCCACTGACAGTCTCTTCCCCACGGACGGTAGCTGCTTCTGCCTGTCAGTGCGCGGTGACAGCATGAAGAACGAAGGCATTCTGGACGGCGACTACGTGGTTGTGCGCCAGAAGCCGGACCTCGACAACGGCGAGATTGGCGTGGCCATCATCGACGGCGAAGCGACCATCAAGACGCTCCGGCGACGTGAGGGGTCGGTCGTACTCATCCCCGCCAATGATGAGTATGAAATGATGGTCGTCGACCCGTCAGAACACGAGTTCCGTTATCTGGGAGAGGTAATCGGCGTCCAGAGGGTGTTGAAGCGACCACACCGCGACAGGGCATCCTAGAGAGCAGAAGTCCCTTGGTCGGTCAGGGGACCGGAGGCTTCGCACCTGAGCCACCGGCTGCGGGAGGATGGAACGCCTGGCGATCAAGTTGAGAGGCTCTAATGGCAAGGAATGCGTTGCTGCTGACCGATGCGGTGCCGCGATCAAGAAACGGCAGCGTAGCGAAGAAGCTGTTGAATCGTGGGCGGCTATTGCGAATACTGGAGACGAAGCGTCTCGTCACAAAGATCAGGATTGACGCGCAGGCACGGTTGACCATCGACCACGTAGGATGGGATGAGTACTGGCTGCCGGTCAAGCTGATGGGTCCAACGGATGAGCTGCTGAGGAACCTTGAGACGGCGTGGTCTGCGTATGTTGATGGAGGTTTCTCGGCGGCTATGCGAAGAGAGTACTGCTTTCGCTATTTCCAGTTGCTCGATGCAGTCATAGAGCGTTGGCTGGCGGACCCAACGAAGGAGACAAACGGCGCAGCGCTGCGGCAGGTGGTCGGATTTGAGAGCTTCATCATAGTATCGCTTCCAGATACGGACCGTGAGGCTGCTGCTGCCGCGACGACCAATGTGCGGAATCCAGCATATCTACTGACCAAGGTTCGCGCTCCGGGTACGCTGGACTCAGGAGAGCATCTCCCTTTGATCCTGCCGGCCAGTCCTTCTAAGCCGATGCTGTTCTATCACTACCGGCAGCATCGCTTGAGTCGGGACAGCGACATAGCCCTCCTCTCATACTTGGCCGTCGACAATAGGACACGAGCTGCGAGTTTCAGGGCGATTTCAATGTTGGAGGAAGGGGTTGCCGACAGCACGGACCCTTTCGCCGCAGAGAGGGCGGTACGGCTCGCACGAGCGGGCATTCTTGACTATCTCCGAGCGTGGTGTGCTGCGGACAGGAATGTCAATGTGGTTCCCGTTGACCTCATTGACCTTGGTGCGGGTAGCGGTTTGGTTGCGGCCCGGCTATGTGGGCTTATCGGGTCCGCGCTGGCGGATTATGGGCGCTCACCGCGTTTCCGGATATGGTCTGTCGACTTGTTAATGTCTGAGCCAACCCGTTTCTTCGCGTCGGAGGGAATCGGACAATACATAGACAGCATCGAGATGATCGCTGCGGACTACCGCCAGTGTCTAGCTCAAGGCCTCGCTCTTCCGGCATGCGATGGCGTGCGGATAGCTCTAATGTCGCGCTTCTTCAACAACCTGAGTGACTTTGACATTTGTTCATGGAAGCCGGAGGCACACCCGGGTTGTGCTGGCGAACTGACGGCGAACGGTGCATCGGAATACATGCCAGCATATTGCCTGGCGCCCGATGGTCCCGGTCCCCAGCAACTCGTCGCGTCAAATGCCCGCGTGTGGCTGGACTCAGGGCGGACCTTCCAGCAGTACTCACTCTCCCCCTACTTCCTCGCATTACGGCTGTCGGCAGGGTCGAATCCGGAGAGCATTCGATCTGAGGAGTTGCGTGGGGCAGTTCATTTGCCAGTACGGGCTTTTCGCCCCGATTGTCTTGTGACGCAAGCGGGTGACAGCCTCCTGGGAGAGCTCGCCAGACAAGGGACCCTAGTCGTGGTGCAAGATGCCGACATGCATCCCCAAGTCCTTAAGGTGCATGCTCGGAATGCTCATCTGGAAGACCTCATGGTTCTAGACACGACCCGTGCCGCAGGCCTGCGAGGCCATTTCTCGTACTTGGTCGCCAGCCGCACCGACCCTGTGATGCAGCATGTCGCAGGTGAACGCCTGTGGTGACCATCAGAATGGTTCACAGGAAGTCGGCCGTCCTGTCCCCCTCGGCTCTGGCCTGCTTGTCCAGAGTTCCCACCATCAACATGACAATGGGCTGTGTACATGGCTGCCTTTACTGCTATACACGCGGCTACCGCACTTATCCGGGCGAGGGAAAGGTTGATGTGTATGAGAACATCCTGGAGAAGCTTCAGGCGGAACTCCAGCGACGGAAACGGAAGCCCGACATCGTTTACTTCAGCCCCGCCAGCGACTTGTTTCAGCCCGTTTTCCCGGTTCTGGACCTAGCGTACGAAGTGATTCGTTCCCTTCTAGAGTGTGGAATCGGTGTCGCCTTTCTCTCAAAGGGAACTATCCCCGAGAAGCACATGTCACTCCTGCAGGCGCATGCGGGCCTTGTCCGCGCGCAGATCGGGCTGATCACCCTTGATAGTGAGCTGCTGCGCACCTTCGAGCCCAACGCCGCTCCAGCCTCGGTTCGTGTGGAGCAAGTGAAGCGTCTCGCGGACAGCGGCATCAAGACCCAACTCAGAATCGACCCAATACTGCCTGCCGTTACAGATGACGAACAAACCTTTGAGGAACTGTGTCGAACCGCGGCGGAGTGCGGAGTGAGCCAGATAGCTGCAAGCTTGCTCTTCCTCCGGCCAGCGCCTCTGCGCCGGCTTGGGATCGCCGCGAAGTCCTCTCCCGTGGTGGCAGGATGCCTGGCCCGCTTTGAGACGTCCCAACGATTGGCCATTCATGCGGAAGATTCCTCGGTCACGGCCTTGCCTGCGATTGAAAGGGAAACCACATTTCAAAGGCTCGAGCAGTGCGCCACCAGGCATGGACTGACAGTGAGGCGATGCTCCTGCAAGAACCCAGACATTGCCAAGGGCACCTGTAGCATTGCGGGTGAATGGCGACGACAAATGGCGGGCGGCGCGCAGGCCGATTTCTTCGGAGTATTGGAGGGTTCATGAACACGTTGACAGACATCGACATCAGGCGACTCCTACCTCACCCCGAGAACAGCAACCGGATGGACACCATAACCCTCAACAAGCTTCGGAAGCACATCGAGCGGTCGGGGCGATACGAGCCACTTGTAGTGCGACCGCATCCTACGGAGGCTGGTCAGTTCCAGGTGATCAACGGGCATCATCGCCTCCAAGTGCTCAAGGCCCTTGGGTAGACCAGCGCCAAGTGCGTTGTCTGGGATGTCGACGATCGGCAAACAAGGTTGTACCTGGCAACACTCAACAGGCTCGCTGGCAATGACATACCCGAGAGAAGAGCGATGCTCATAAGCAGCCTATTTGATGATCTAGAACTGGACGATCTGGCGGAACTCCTTCCCGAGAGCCAGGAACAACTGGCCCAACTCGAACGTCTCGCGAAAGGTGAACTGGATGACCTCACCCCCAGTCCCGAACCCTCCTTCAAAGGCCAGAGAACTGTGATCCTGGAGTTCTTCCTTGACCATGATCGTGCACAAGAAGTGAACTCGGCTCTGAACCTAGCTATTCACCGGTCTGCGGACAGCTCCTCCCGATCGGACGCACTGGTGCACGTCGCACGCTACTATCTGGCTGCTGAGGCACCGTGGCCAACTGACTCCCCACCGACTGATGGCCCGGCTGACACAGACGGCTGAGTAGGATGTGAGCAGGATGAAGGAGGTACTGAGTGAGAGAAGACCTTTACGCGGAGAAGCTGGCGTACTTCAAGGAGAAGGAAAGACCCGAGGTCGTGCTCCTGATCGCCGACGAGCCGCAACTTATCAAGATCGTCGTGGCATGGACGAACACAACGGTCACGCGTGCGGAGAAGCTTAGTCCTCTCTGCGGTGACACCGAGAGTGAGGTTTGGGAATGGCTTTGGAAGAACACGGTCTACTCGCGGGAGAAGTTGATCGCCAGGAGTGCCCTCTCGGCGTTTGGGTTCGAGAGCAAGATGGCACCGCTGATAGGCAACCGGGCCTTATACCCGGATGGCTCGGTCAACTCCTTCGTGCAACGCTACCTGCGTGACCGCGTTCTGAGACTCTTCGAGGGCAAGCCCAAGAATCCTACGAGGAAATCCTGATCGCCCTTCCTGGTCCCCGGTGCATCAGCACGACGCACCTGAGCGAGGTTGTTCCGAACTCTTGACCATATGGGAAATCGCTGAGCAGTAACTTCCACTCGCAATTCTCCCTGCTCGCTATCTCCCACGGAATCAACGCTACGTTCCCGCACATCTGTTCCGGCGATCATAGCAGATCGAAGGCGGCCTGGAACTCCTCCATCTGAAAGCGGTGGGTGATCACCGGCGAGGGGGCCAGCGCGCCGGAGTTGAGCAGGCTGGCCATCTGGCACCAAGTTCGGTACATCTCGCGGCCGCTGATCCCCAGGATACGGGCCCCTTGAAGATGACGTCGTTGGCGAGGTCGACCTCGGCCAGAGGCTCCCGGGGTGGGCCGAAGGCGCTGAAGTGATAAGCTGTCTTGGGGCCAGCCCCTTCTCGAGGGATGATGCGAGCCCTCTCCAGAGTACGCAGTGCTTCCTGAAGGGTGTCCTTCTCGCACCGATGCTGCTGAGCAATTCGCCTAATCCATACGGCTTCCCAGGCGCTCGGCTGATGAAGGTCGAGACTCTAGGATTGATCTGTGGCATGGCAGGGCCACCCGAAAGCCTCAACTTTCCACGACGAAGTCGCAAGGAGCCCGCCAGGAAACGGCGCCGTATTCAGCGGGTAATCGCGCTCGCGTGGGCTGGCGACATGTTCGCACTCGGCCTTCTTGGAGGATGGTTGGTGGCCTTTCCAGTGTCCTCGGTCGTTGAACCTTCGAATCCCGCGGGGTTTCAACTCGCGGCTGGGACCTTCCGGGTCCGGGTCATTCTGGCCACCGTCGTCTGCGCTTGGACGATATTCCGGAATAGATCTCTCGATCTTGTTGCAGCGAGTTTGCCGCTACCTGGAGACCGCGCTTTGGCGCGGCGACCGGCGCCAGACCGACATGGGCGGCGACCCTACCTACGGCGCTGCCCAGCCCGATCACCTGGGCTTCCCCGACGCCAGGCTGCGCGGCCAATGTTGTCGCGCTGGACGGTTCTTACCTGGCGGAACAGCGCCACTCTGTCCGGCAGTAAAGAAGAGAGAATCCCTTGGTCGCGGAATCTGGCAGCAGAAGAATCCCTTGGTCGCGGAAACTGGGCAGGGAGAAGTCCCCTGGTCGCGGAAAACAATCTGCCAGGAATCCCTTGGTCAGCCGCCCGGGAAACCCTTGGTCTGCGCGAGGACGAGCCTCCGAAGGGAGTGATGAGAGGGCGAAAGAAGGCAAAAGATGGCGAGATCCAGTTGATGCTGGACAACATTGCTGGTGGGGATCTGGCTCGAACCCGATGGTCAGGGGCTTCGTAGTCCCTTGGTCAGACCCGAATCGCCCTTCCAGATAGGGTGATAGAGAAGCAAAATCCAGATGAAGGAAGCCAGGCAGGAGCGAGCAAGGAAAAAGAAAAGTGGCGGGGGTCAGATTTGAACTGACGACCAAGGGCTTATGAGTCCTTCCGCCAGCTGAGCAAAGAAACTGGTCGAAATCACACAGTTCCTTGTCCGTAACCGCCCGGTTTTCGGCCAGGGTTTCTAGGTCGCAGTTCCCAGGTCAGGGAAGCAAGGGAGTGAGTCTCCTCCGCTCTGCTCTAGGCCTCTTCGCGGCGGAGCTCGTCGACCAACTCGGCGCTTATTCGGAAACCACGGAGCCGCAGATCTTGGAGCAACGGCGACACCATCTGGACTAGCCCGCGCTCCCTAGCCTTGCGCAGAATCCCAATCGTGCCGGTGATCGGTATGCCTCGGCCAACAGCGTGGGCTCTAGCACGGCGCTCGTCGAGCAGAAGAAGGTCTGCCCCTAGTTCCTCAGCGAGTGTGATTGCTTCGGCTTCGCCCGGGTCCAGATCGGCTCTCAATTGCTCGGCTCGGACAGGGTCTGCGACGGCGCGAACGGCGAGCCAACCCGCCTGAAAGGCGCCGTGAATCTCTGGTACTCCTGGCACGTCGGGCGCTGCCCGCAGAACCTCGTCGCGCACTGCTACTGGCACCAGTATCTCGTCGAACAATTGGGGCAGAAGGTTGAGGTGGTCGACCCAGGACAAGTGGATGATGGGACCAGCGTTGGACACGGCCCTCATGAGGTCTTCTGGCGCCGCTCGGCTTCGGCCAGGCCGCGCAAGTCCTCCTCATAGTCGGACAGCTCATATTGCGCTGTGGGGAGCCCCATCTCGGTTAGTAGCCACTCGAACTCTACTCTGGGCTCGCCCGCCAGCTCGGCAGCCTTCCCGATCGACACCAGACCCTCCAGGAACAAGTGGATAGCCAGGGCTGTCCTTACCTGGTCTGCGCCCGATCTGCCGCCTAGGCGCGACCGTTTGAGGAGGTCAAGCAGTTCCTCCGGGACGTCGATGGTCTTGGTCTTCATCTCCTTCTCCAATCAGTCCGCAGGGCGGAATTCACTCTGGATTATACCAGGAGTGCCTGACGCGGGCGGGCAGCGCCATTCCGATCACTAACCGGATACTTCCTGGTTGGCCAGCCTCCTCGCGAGCACCGCCGCATTCTACGCCACGGCAATTACCTGGCAGTTACCCTGGCGCTAGTTGGCTACTACCCCCAGATGTCGAGTTACCCGAAGACAACGCCGGTAGGCGAAACCAACGACACAGTGTGGAGGTGAGCGACGCGGCGGGACCTGCTCACATGCCGCCAGTTGGTCACTCAGGTGCGCTCTCCACTTCCAAGAAACTCAACCTACATGGTGGCCGGCGGAGAGGGTCTGAAGCGTGAAGGAGCCACATCAGGAAGGGTTGGACTGAACCATGTAGCCCATGATCCGGTAACCCTTGAGTCTCCTCTCATACATACGCATCAAGACTGGCACGTCGACATCCACGTAGTCGTATATGCGGACGTCGCGCTTGTCCGGATGGAGGCGGTTGAGACGCCCGGCATACTGCCGCACAGTTCCTTTCCAGGAGATCGGCAGCGCGAGCAGCAACGTGTCGAGCCTCGCATGGTCGAAGCCCTCTCCAGCGTAGCGACCGGTGGCCAGGAGTGCCCATGCTTCACCCTCGGGGATCGCTCCAAGCTGTTCCATGGCGGCCCGCCGCTGCTTTGCACCCATGCCGCCTCGCAGAATCACCAGGTGAGGCACCTGACCTTCGAGTCGGCGCGCCAGCTCCTCCAGGTGTTCGGTCCGCTCGGTGAGCAGAAGCGGTGTGCGCCCCTGCCGGATAACTTCCAGCAGATCGGTGCAGATGAGGTCGTTGCGCCGCTCATCCGTGGCCAGGGCGGTGTAGATGCTCTGGATGCGAGGCGCGTCGACACTCCCCGGCAGCCGGAAGGTCGTCGCACGCGGGATGACTATCTGCTCGAACGCGCGCGCAGCCACCTCATCTTTCGGTGACACGCGGAACCGGAGAGGACCACATTGCATCACGAGAATGGGATGATGCCCGTCTTTGCGGATCGGAGTCGCCGTCAGGCCGAGGACGAAGCGGGCCTTGGCCCCTTTCAGAACTCGCTCGACGCTGAACGCCGGAACGTGATGGCACTCGTCGACGATCACCTGGCCGTATTGTGGCACGATGTCGTCGACGCTTCCCGAACGGCCGAGGCTCTGGACCAAGGCCACGTCGATCTTGCCGCTGGGCTTGTTTCGCCGTCCACCTACCAGACCAATGGCCGAGGGCGGCAGGTCGAGAAAGGTGGCCAGCCGCTCTCGCCACTGGTCGAGAAGATAGCGCCGGTGGACCAGCACCAGGGTATTCACGCGACGCTCAGCGATCAGCCATGCGGCCGCGACCGTCTTGCCGAAGGCAGTGGGCGCGCACATCACCCCGATGTCGTCTGCCAGCACCGCTTCTACCGCCTGTCGCTGGGGCGGCGTGAGCTCGCCGTGGAAAGTCACGTCGAGCACACTCCCGGAGCAGCGCTCGTCTGCCAGGTCTATCGCCTCGGCCCTCCCTGGAGTGGCAGAGCAATCAAGTTGCCGAAACCACCCCTGGGCAAGGTGTCCTGGTTCGGGAAGAGCCGGTCGTAGGAGTCGAGCCCGACCTGGTGGCGGTGCTCCATGGCTCGAGTCAGCAGAACGCAGCCTAGCTTTCGCGCCCGTTCCGCGGAAACCGGTGCTTCGAAGAAGGTCCAGACGTGAGCGCCTATCCCCGATCGGGAGCGCTCCAGGATGGCGGGCACCCGAAACGCGTCGCAGGCTGTAAGGTAGACAAGGGCATCTTCGCGCCAGCCTTCCTTATCGAAATCGGCCGCCAGGAACCAGCAGGTTTCATCACGCTGGAGTGGATAGAGACCGATCGTCTGCCTGCCACCCAGATGATCTCGTATCACTTGATCGGTCAGAGGGAGGAAGATGCCTTTTTCACGTTCCCAGCGGCTTCGAGACGCCGGGGAGTATCCGCTTCGGCCATCTGGATACTCCCAACGGACCGCGTAGACATCCTGCCGGCCGCGAAAGAGCCGCCGGAAGAGGGCGATTTTGTCGGCGTCGGAGGAACTGCTGGTGACCGGCTCCGCCGGCAACGGATCCGGGAGGTGCAACTGCACGGGGACTGGGCAGGGCCGAGCGGGAGGATCAGGCCGCGCCTCGAAGCGCTCGTTCTCCTGGCGCAGGCGATCGTTCTCCGCACAAAGACGGGCAGATTCCTCTTGCGCACGCCGCAGTTCGGCCTCGAGGGCCTCAATGTCTTTCATAGCGGCCCCGTCCGACAGTTGCAGCCGATCGACGAGCGTGTCACAGCAGGGCAAACCGATAGGTCTTCAGGATCTCGCCCAGTAGGCGGTTGTTGGAGAGATCGGCGAGCGCCCCGAGGCTGGTGACGGCCAGGTGCTGTTCCATGTCACCCCTGTTGAAGAGGGCGACCGACATTCGGCTGGGGTCGTGGCGAGCGTGGTAGTGGATTCCGTCAGGGGCCTTGGGGTGCTGATAAATCGCCAGGGACCACTGCTGGGCTATAGCGATATCACCCGAGAACAGGAGGGAATCGGCTCCCACCTGAGCGAGACGGGGCCCTGTCAGATCCGCCAGCCTCAAGGGTTGGTCACAGTCGATCCTGTACAGAGTGCGCGCCCTCAACTGCGACATCTCCACGCTTCGGATACCAGTATTGTGTCCGAAGGTCTCGATGAAGGCACAATGGGGATCGGACGCCAGGTAGAGGACCCCGTACTCGCCGTTGGGGGCATCAAAGCGTCCCTTGTCCCTGCGCGGAAGATTCAGGCCCCAGTAGATAGCGGGATGAGAAATCCGGCTCAGCCGGAACCACGACTGGCGGAACTCCGTGATCAGTATCTCGATCTGTGGGAAGTCCGGCGGCGGAAGCGGATGTGAGCTACGCTGCAACCTGCTCTCCCAGAAGAGCAGCAGCGCGACGCACCTCCGCGACGTTCCCGCGTCTCAACTCGTCGAGCGGGCGTTTCCCGTTGAGGACAGTGTTCCCTCCTAGGAAGAAGGCTGCCTGACTCCAGGGCGCATCGTCCTGGAACGCCAGTAGCACCTCCTCCAGGCCGGGCAGCACCCCGTTCTCCGCAAACTGCCAGGCGGGGTAGAGATAACGGCTCTTCCCCATGGGTAGCGCGAGGAGTTGTCGGGCGCGACGCCGCTTGTCGACGGCCTGTCGGGAGATCCCCAGCCGCGTGGCAACCTCGTTCACGGAGAGAACTCCCCCTTCGGCTTTCAGAAGCTCAGCCCGCACCGCGAGACCTCGCAGGCGAGCTGCCGCCAGCGGGTCGTCTTCCTCCAGGGCGCTCAAAGTTTCCGGCTCTTGCAGAGCATGTAACAGCACGCGGTATTCGGAGAGTTCGCCAACCGCCTCTCCTAGGGACTGGGCGGGCAGAGCAGCCGACATTCTTGCAAGGGCGTTGCAGGATCGAGACAGGAAAGCACTTCTCAAGGGATCTTCGCCAGCGCGGAGCAGCCGACCGATCGCTTCGGCTAGGGTCCGATTGAGTGGATGAGGCGTGTCAATCAGTGGCCTCACGATGGGCTCCAACACATCACAATGCTCGCGCAACAATCGGCTCATATCCTGCTCGCTGAGGGCGCAGGGGCCGGTCGAGGAATCGGATGGGTTCCTTCTAGGCGTCTTGCTTCGACGAACCTCGGGGGTCGAAGGGTCTATCATTGGAGTCTCCTATGCATTCCCTGCCCAACGGCGGTTGACTGTGTTCCTGAGCAAGTATAGCATGCACTCGGACAACCTGCACCAACGATTGGAGCCAATCGGTTCAGGCGATGCCGGGCGTGTATGGGTCTACACAGTTGCTGATGTCAGCGCTTTGACCCTGCTCAGCCCTGCGCGGCTGCGAGGTGGGACGGGCAGGCACGGGGGTTGCTGGCCGGACTGTTTGGGGGAGCTGAGCGAATCTGGGACAGCGGAATGTCCCGTGTGTTGCCGGCGCAGGCAGGAGGGTTGCGGCATGGCGAAGCGCACGTTAGATGTGGATCGAGAGGAAAGGATTGCCAATGAGATCATCGTCGATGCCTACGGCCCCGAGGAGCAAGCGATAGGGTGGCACGTGTACCTCGACGAGAACCTGGAGATGCCCTTTCGCGCCAGGTGCATCACCGAGCGCGTCATATCACCGCTTCGGAAGGGAGAGCAAGTAGAGGTGGTGGGGATGGCGCCCGAGGAGGAGTGCGAGCACGAGATGTTCGTGCTGGTGCGATGGAACGATCGGAAACTGGCTGTGCCGCTATCCCAGTTGGATGGCATTGGCGTAGGCAAGCAAACGCGCCAGGCCATCGACGATTGGCACTACTGGGTTGACCGCGGTCACGAGTTGTAGTTCCCTTGAAGTTCGTGGTCATGCTCAGGTAGTTGGCACTCAGGGTGGAGGCAATGGACGGAAGACTCGACAAGAGGGAACTGGTGAGCCTGGTGGCCCAGCGGCTGCGCGCGCTGTTCGGTTGGTCCTCCACTTACCGAGGGGAGCTGTAGGGAATGGACTCCTTTGCGCGAACCTACCCTCACATCGCCCGCTGGATCAAGATTCATGGTTGGATCGAGGTCGGGGCCGACGACATGAGCCGTTCCTGGATTCAGGCTCTTGACGAGGGCGGTATGGTCTGGGAGGGCGGCGATCCGTCTAAGACGCTGGACGAGGCCTTCGATGAGCTAGACACGGCACTCGGCGTCTCAAACCGTGGCCGTGTAGGATAGTAGGAAGCTTCCCTGGCCACGCGGGCAAAGGCATCTCCCTTGAGGTCCTCCGGCAGCACGGTGACCTGCCCATCGGGATCGCGCTTCGCCTGGGTCAATTGAGCTTTCGTCACCGTAGCCCGCATAATCACGTTCAGATCGTCGAGCAAGCCCTTGCCCAGGGCAACCAGGAAGCGACTATCAACCAGGTGGTGGCCTCTACGACCGCTAGCTTCATCGAGAGGCTGCTCGCCAGCAGGTGTGCTGGGCAGTCCAGCCTTTTCGAGGTCGACGACCGGACGCCACGATGCGCAGGGACGGTCCCGAGGGCTGTTGCAGGCGGTCAACAGCGGGCCCGTCGCTCTGCCTCTCGCCGGCTGCCCACAGGCCGTCGACACAGGGAGAGGCCCGACAGGTGGAACCTCCTGCCAGGCCTCTCTTCCGTTGTGACTGCGGCTACCGTGTCACTGTGGCTACTGCACGGTGGCCGTAGCCGAGTTATCGCTCTTGTCGATGTCGAAGGTTGTCGCCGTCACCGTCGCTGTGTTCTGGATCGGGCTCTTCGTGTTCGTGCGGTTGACCTGGAGCGTCACCGTCGCGCTGCTACCGGAGGCCAGGTTGCCCAGGTTGCAACCGACGTTCTTGCCGCCGCTGCACGTCCCTTGAGTGGAGATCACGGAGACGTAGCTCACCCCGCTGGGCAGCCCGTCCGTCAGGGTCACCCCCGCCGCCGCCGCCGGCCCGTCGTTGGTCACCGTCATGGCGTAGATGATGTTCTTGCCGCTGGTGCTGGCGGTCATCGTCACCTTGAGGTCGGCCGAGACTACCGCGCCGAAGTTCACGCCGCTGACCGCCTGTCCGGCCGACAGGGTGATGTCCGCAGGGTTGGCGTTGGTCTGCACGTAGGTGGCTTGCACCACCAGGCGCACCCGGTAGGTGGCCGCCCCCAGGCTGCCGAAGCTGTAGTTACCGCTACCATCGGTCTGGTTGGTGGAGATCACGTTCCCGTATGCATCCTGGAGCTGCACGCTCCAGCCTGCCAGATCCCCTTCGCCGTTGTCCGGCTTGCCGTTGCCGTTGGCGTCGTTGAACACCTTGCCGGCGATGCTCCCCGCGCCCGCCACGATGTGGAGGGTGCCAGGTACGAAGGTGATGGCGTAGTTGCTTGAGGTGAGACCGCTCGGCGTCACGGGATAGTCGCCCACCGGGCTGGTCTGGGTGGCAGTGGTTTCGAAGGCCAGGGTGCCTCCCAGGACGCTCGCCGTCTCCCCGTTCACGAAACCGGTGTGGGTCACGGTGAAGGTCGGCAGCGGCGCGCCGTAGGCCTTGGTCGCGTCGTTCGCCTTGACCTCCAGCGGGGCCTGGCCGATGGAGCCGGCTGCCGTCACGAAGCTCACGCTGTAGTTGTTGCCGCCGTTCCCGTCGCTCACTGTCCCGCTCGGGGTCAGGGTCTTGTTCGTGCCCACGTCCTTGGTGTCGAAGCTCTGCGTCCAGCTCGCCGAGTCACCGGTGGCCAGGCTGCCGCCCGTGATCGTCGGCACCCTGCTGGAACTGGTCGTCCCGTCATAGGTCTTGCTGTCCGTCGCCGCCGTCACCGTCAGCGCCCGTGCGCTGATGCTGGCGGTGGTCGTCGCCGTCGGCGAAAGCGTGTAGTTGGTCGCGTCCGCTCCGCTCAGGGCCAGCCCGGTGACGTTCACCGTCTTGCCGGTCCCCACGTTCCTGTCGGCAAAGGCCGCGCTGGGCACCGCGGTGTTCAACGTGACCGTGTCGCCGGAGACGGCCCCCACCAGCGCTGCCCCGCCGGTGTTCAGCGTCGCGGCGGTGGTGCCGTCGTACTCCTTGTCGTTCGCCCCCAGTCCGGTCAGCGTCAGCGCTTTGGCGGTGATGTCGGCTGTCGTCGTCGCGGTCGTCGAGGCCAACTGGTAGTTGCCCGCCGCCGCGCCGCTCAGACTCAGCCCGCTCTCCGTCACCGTCTTGCCGCTGCCCGCACTCTTGCTGTCGAAGGTCGCCGTGCCTGCTGCCAGGCTCACGTCATCCCCGGGGATCGCGCCGGAGAGCGTCCGCCCAGTGATGGTCGCCGCGGTCGTGCCGTCGTACACCTTGCTCGCCGCCGTGATGGTGGCGGTCAGCGTCTTCTGGTTTACGTTCTGCGTCAGGGTACCTGAAGTCGAGGCTGGGTAGGTCGAGTCGCCGCTGTAGGCGGCCGTGGTGGAATGGCTGCCCGCGGCAAGGGTTGCCAGGGTGCAGGTCGCCTCGCCCTTGTTGTTCAGGGTCACTCCGCCGCAGCCCCCGATGGAGACCCCATTATCCAAGAAGGTCACGCTGCCGGTCGGCGTGCCGGACCCGCCGCTCACAGTGGCGGTGAGGGTGACAGTCTGCCCACATGTGGAGGGGTTCAGCGAGGAACTGAGCGTGACCGTCGCGGCGGCCTGCCCAACGGTCTGGGTCACCACGTTGGAGGTGCTGCTGTCGTAGCTTGTATCGCCGTTGTAGATGGCCACGATGTCGTGCGTGCCCACCGAGAGCGTAGAGATGGTGAGCGTGTACGTCACGTCGATGGCCTGCGCCGACAACGCCGCGGTCGGTCCGGCAGTCGCGCCCTTCTTGGTCGTCTTGGAGGACCTCACGTTCCTGGCCAGGGCCTGCATGGACGACGTGCCGCCCCCGTCCGATGACAGCTTCTCGTAGAAGTCCACGGTCCCGGTGGGCGCGACGGTGTTCCCGCTCACCGTGGCCGTGAAGGTCACCGCCTGTCCAAAGGAGGAGGGGTTGGGCGATGATATCAGGCTGGTGGTGGCGACGGCCGTGGTGTTCGCCAGGGCAAAGGGCACCGCGGCTGCCCCCGCGGCGCTGGCCACGACGTTGTACATTCCCATCGTACCGTTCGCCGTCGCCGTGACGCTCGCCGTGCCGCCGCTAATGGTCGCGGGGCTGCCGGTGATGGTGGCCC
>JAJZQR010000096.1 GCA_021806765.1 Chloroflexota bacterium
AGCCTCCGGGTTCAGCTGAAGCCTGCCTCCCTTGGATATCTGGACCTGCGGCTGGGACTTAGCGACGGGGTGCTGACGCTGCAGATCTTTGCGGAGTCGGACCGGACGAGAGACATGATCCAGGGGGCCATCCCTCAACTGCGACAAGCCCTGGAAGGGAAAGCTATCGAGGTGGGACAGATGTCCCTGGGTAGCCTGCTGGATGCTTCCGGCGGGTGGCAGAACGGTTCGTCCGCCTTCTCGGGACCAGGCCAATGGCCGGGTGGCCGCAGATACTCCAGGGTTGGGTCGGAGCCACCAGTCTCGCCGGAGCCATTGGTCGCGAAAGTCGGATCGAGGGGTAGCCCGGCCCCCCAGCATCTAGTGGACTACCGGGTATAGGAGGGCACTATGCCAACGACAGGCGCGGTTTCTAGCACTATCAGCACTTACACAGGAACTGCCGAGGGCCAGCAGGTTGGTCAGTTGGGGAAGGAAGACTTCCTGAAACTGCTGGTTGCCCAGCTGAGAAACCAGGACCCGATGAAACCGATGGACGATAGCCAGTTTCTCGCCCAGATGGCCCAGTTCAGCTCATTGGAAAGGATGCAGGCCCTGGACGACCAGATGAGCATGCTGCTTCAAGTGGAGCAGTTGGGACAGGCGAACGGGCTGATAGGTAAGCTGGTAGAGGCGGCCAGTAGCGAAGCAGGAAAGACCATCAAGGGTACGGTGGACTCGGTGAGGATGGTGGATGGCAGCCCAGTGCTGTCCATCGGAGGCCAGTCGGTCAAGCTGGAGGAAGTGCTCTCCGTGGTGGAGGGCGAGAAGGCGCAACTGACCCAGGCCAGCGCCTTGATCGGGAAGTTGGTGGAGGCCAAAGTCGGGACCTCCGGTGAGGCTGTCCAGGGCGTCGTCGGCTCGGTGAAGGTGGAGGATGGCGGCGCTGTCCTGATGGTTGGCGGCCGGTCGGTCCAACTGGGCGAAGTCGTTTCCGTGGC
The DNA here is from genome assembly GCA_021806765.1 of Chloroflexota bacterium. The sequence continues at coordinate 981 of JAJZQR010000096.1, forward strand.
GGAAGGCACGGGGTAGCCGCGATGGACGTTCAACGGATCCAGGGGCAGGAGATAGCCGTCGAAGGCCAGAAGCACCCGGGCGGTCCCGGTGACGGCGGTGCCTCCCCGACGAGCTTTCACGAGGTACTTCGGACCCAGACTGGTTACGCACCCTCCCTGCGCTTCTCTGCCCATGCACAACAGCGGATGGAGAGTGGCGGTGTAAGTCTGGATGGGGAATCCATGCAGCGCCTGGAGCGAGCGGTGAGTGCAGCGGATCGGAAGGGAGCCAAGGATGCTCTGGTGCTGATGGATGATCTGGCGCTCCTGGTGAGCATCAGCAACAGGACGGTGATCACGGCCATCGACCAGACCAGGCGCAAGAACGGGGTCTTCACCAACATAGACAGCGTGGTAATGGCGTAGATTAGGGGCTGCCGGCAGATAGTAGAGCCCGGACCCGCAAGGGAAGGCAGGGCGCCGCGGAAGGATGGAAGCGGTGCCACGCCGGCAGCCGCACCAAGGCGGTAGAACCGCCGAGAAGGAGAAAGTGCGATGCTGCGATCGATGTCTTCGGCCATTTCGGGTCTCAAGAACCACCAGATCTACATGGACGTGGTGGGCCAGAATATCGCCAACGTCAACACCGTGGGCTACAAGTCGAGCCGTGTCAACTTCAAGGAAGCGCTGGCTCAGACCTACAAGGTGGGGTCCGCTCCGGTGATCGGTGGCGTGGGCGGAACGAATCCGTCCCAGGTCGGCCTTGGGGTCAACCTGGGCGGCATCGACACCATCATGACTCAGGGCCCCATGACTTCGACTGGGAAGACTACGGACCTGGCCATTCAGGGCGAGGGCATGTTCATGCTGGGCACCAGCTTCACCGGGACTGCCGGGGCTGCTGACCAGAACTGGACCCCAGCCTACTTCACTCGGGACGGGGCATTCGCCAAGGACGAGCAGGGGTATCTGGTCGACCCCGTGAGTGGCGAGTACGTGCTGGGCGCCAAACTGGGCACTTTCACCACTCAGGCGCAGGTCGCAGCTCTGGCCAGCGGTGCTGGCCCGTACACTGATACTGCCGGCAACGCGGTAGACGTCAACGGCTTCAGGCTGGACGCGAGCGGGAACCTCATGCTCGACAGGATAAAGATCGATCCGTCGTGGGGTTGGGCAAACTTCAGCATCTCCTCCACTGGCGCGGTTACCGGCGTCAAGAGCGACGGCACCACAGACGTGGACCCGATGCGCCGGCCGCAGGTAGCTCTCGGGACTTTCAACAACCCGGAGGGGCTGGTGAGGGCGGGTGGCAACCTTTATCGCGAAGGGCTGAACAGCGGCACTGCCACCAGGTCCGTACCTGGAGATACCACCACTGGGGCGGGGAGCTTGATGTCTGGTACCCTGGAGGCGTCCAACGTGGACCTGGCGGAGCAGTTCAGCCGCATGATCATGGCAGAGCGCGGCTTCCAGGCCAACTCGAGGATCATCACTGCCTCCGACGAGATGCTCCAGGATCTCGTGAACATGAAGAGATAGCTTCTTAGTGGGCTAGAGGCTGCTTGGCGAGGCGCCCGGCGCCCGAGGTGGATGGGTGCCGGGCGCCTCGATCTTTCGGTGGTTGAGCAGGGGAATGCAGCGGTCTGGGGAAGAGAAGGACTACTACCGGGTGCTGGGCGTCTCGCCCGCGGCCGATCAAGAAACCATAGGTAGCGCCTACCGGCGGCTGATGAAGACCGTCCATCCCGATGCCCGCCGTGGCAGGTCGGATCCCGGGACCGGACGGCGCGTCGCCGAACTGGTCGAGGCCTGGAGGGTGCTAGGCAATCCTGCCAGACGATCGGCCTACGACGATGCCAGATTGGCCGGGGGCCGCCCCTTTGATGGGGCGGGCTACCGGCCGGAGCGGCTGGAGCCGATCCTAGAGGTGCTGCCTAAGGCACTGGACCTGGGGGAGGTGCGGCGTGGGGAGATGGCCACGGGTCTGGTGTGCCTGCACAACCGGGGCGGTTCTGCTACCAAGGTGGAGAGGCTGGACACAGCCCCTTCCTGGGTTTCCGTCTCTAGGACTGAGGCTGGCCCGCCCACTGTCTCCTCTCCCGTCGGGATGTCCGTTCGGGTGGATACCTCACGCCTCGCCCCCAGACGCCGCTACCAGACAGAGTTGGTCTTCCGATTGGCGAACCCGAGGGATGGGCTACACAGCTCTGCAGATAGGGTAGCGATTGCCGTGACGGTTGCGCCGAAGCAGCCGCCCCGGCTGAAGGTTCGCCCCGCCGGGTGGGTCGTGAGTGCGGGGGAGTGCCGGGGCGCTCCTCGTTCCCTTCTCCTCCACCTCTTTCTTGTGAACTCCGGGGGCGAGAGCGCATCCGGAACCCTTCGAGGCGAGCCCTGGATGCGAGTGACGCCGCAGGAGTTTGGGGGCCTCCGGCCTGAGTCGGGCCCTCTTCACTTTTCTGTCGAGGTGGACTGCCAGGGCTGGGAGAGCGCCGGCAGGAGGGATGGGACCGTTCTGGTGTCCACGGAGGATGGGGATCTGATGGAGGTCACCCTGGTGGCCCGGGCCAATCCAACGGAGGCGGCGACGCGGGCGGGTCCTGGGCCACGATCCCTTGCCCTGATGGCTGCGGGCATGGCAGCACTACCCGCGCTGGCGGCGGTGGTTGGGTCGTGGCCGGTAGCACTGTTTCTGGCTCTGGCCGTCGGTCTGTCACTGCCGGCTGTGCTCCACCGACTACACCTCCGACAGTTGCTGGACAGCGGACCAGCCGGTGAAATCGAGGGGTGGCAGGTGGGTCCTCGGGCGGGAGGCCTCCGGCTGTGGCTGGTTGCCCTGGGATGGGCGGTCCTGGGTTCCCTGCTGGCGGCTGCTTCAGCTGAGGACTTGCTGGCCGTGCTCCCTGCTCCGACCATCGTGGGAACCGGTGCCTTTGCTGGCGTCGTGGCGATCCTGGGCGCGGTGGCCTCGGATAGCCAGCTCTTCTGTCTCGGAACGGCCACGGGCCGACGGAGGAGGATCTACCTGAGTGCGCTCGGCCCGGTGGTGGGGAGCGCATGGGGCGTCCTGGCGGCGCTCATCCTTCGAGGGGTTGGAGTCGCGTCTGCCGCCCCTCTCGGGGGAGCTGTGGGCTGGCTCTTGGGCAGCGCTGTGGTCCTGGCTCGAAACCCGGACATGAGGAGTGATCGGCGTAGGGTCATGACTGGGCTTTTGTGGGATGTTGTTCCTGTGGTGTCCAGCGCGGCTGGCTTCGCCGCAGCCCTGGGAGTGGCCGCAGAGTGGGGTCTTGGCGCACGCAGGGTCGCGGCATATCTGCTGGAGGGAGTGGCGCCAGGTGCCCCCCTTCCGCTACTGGCGCTGCCAGCAGCCAGCCTTTCCTCCGCCGTGGTGGCCCTAGTGGCGTGCGGGGGGTTGCTGCTGGGTTTCGCGCTGGGATTGCTGAGCGTGCTCCCGATCATCGACGCCCCACCCATGGAGTCTGGTGTGACCCGCTGGCCCTTTCTCGTCTATCTACAGGGCCTGACCATGGACATGATAGTCCGCCACGCGGGAGCCGAGGATATCGAGCAAGGGGCCAGACAGGAGGGCATCAGAGCTTCTCTGTCCAGATACCTGCTGGAGGTACACTGGTCAACTGTGGTGGTTGGCGCTGGCGCTGCCCTGCTGTTGCTATATGTCGCGGCCCATCTGCTGCTGGCCCTATCGGCCGCGATAGGGGCGATGGTGGGATGACCCCGCATGGAGGTCTAGCGTCGGTGAAGGCGCAGCCTGAGGCCTCCAACGATCAGGGTGCCGAGAAGGATCAGCCCCAGGGCTAGCGTCCAGAGCGGCCGGGCCGGCAAGGGGCCGCCACCGGTATTGGGGAGGGCCGAAGGCATGACAGCTGACTGGGGTTTCGTCTGGAGGGGAGATACTGCAACGGAGGTCGGGCCGCTCTCCACCGGCACTTGCGCGGTCACCGATTTCTGGGCTAGATCCAGTGCGGCAACCTGGTCCTTATCCCGCAAGGCGACGTAACCCTTCTTCCCGTCCCGAGTAGTGCCGAGGCCGGCGGGCTGGCCAGGGAGGGCGATAGATCCGGACGAGGCGCCGGAGGCCGCGTTCACGATGGTGATCTCCGCCTTGTCGCGTCTGGGGAGGTAGGCAAGGTCGCCCGTAGGGGAGAACCCCACGGCGCCGGAAGCGGGGCCGACCGAAAGGGACTTCTTCACCTGCCCGTTGGTCGCATCCAGCACCAGCAGTTCGTCAGCATCCATGCTGGCCACGAACAGTTCCTGGCCGGTTGGCGAGATGCTCAGGTAGTGGTTCGTTCCTTTCGCTTGAAGGGTTCGAACCACCGAGCGTTGCCGCAGGTCCACCATGGAAATGAGGCCGGACGCCCGATCGGCCACGAAGGCGACACTGCCATCGGAGGCTGCTGCTGCGTTCTCCGGCTGGCCTCCAACCGGGATGGCGAACAGCTCCTGTCGCGATGTGGTATCCAGGGCTCGGAGCATACCCATCTTGGGATCCGGGGCCAGCAACCAGGAACCGCCGGAGGTCAAGACCAGTTGACCCACCTGACCTCCCAATTTCGTGGAGGCGGTCACATCTTCCACCGAGGTGTCCAGGAAGGAGACTACGTTCGAGTCCACGTGGCTGACGTAGACGAAGTGGGCGTCGGGGCTGAAGGCCATGGAAAGGGGAGGCAGCTTCAGCGGTACAACCTCTACCACCGTGTTGGTGTTGGTGTCGACAACCGAGATGGAACTGGCCGTCTCGCTGGCCACGTAGACGGTTCCAACACCATTGGCGCCCGCTGGGGTGATCGGTTGCAGGATCACAGACACCAGAAAGATCATGGACAGGAGCAGCCACCGTCCACGAGAAATCATCACTTTCCCCTCTCCAATGTGCGAAGGATGGCCTCCAGTTCGGCAGGCCTCCAGGGTTTCGGAAGGACGCCGTCGATGTGGGTCCAACCCGGTTCGGCATCATCGACGGAGGTGGCGAAGCCGGTGATCAAGATCACCTGGATATCCGGAAAGCGCTTCTTGAGTTCGGCTGCGGCGGCTATCCCACTCATATCGGGCAATTTGAGGTCTACGAAGGCCACGTCGAAGTGTCGTTGGATCGAGGCCGTCAACCCTGCGCCTGCCGTGGTCGTTACGGTCGACGCGAAGCCCTCCAGAGACAGCCGCTCGGCCAGTAGTTCGGCCAGGGGCTGCTGGTCGTCGATGATCAGAGCGGCCGTAGCCGCTGATGGTTTCGTTACTGCCATTCCGGTCTCCGCGGCTGATCTTGACTCTGCTTTGTTCAGTCAAGCCGCGGGCCATTCTAGTTGATGCTGGGTTCCCCAGTCAACGCGGATTGAATCTGGGGCTGTCGACGGCGTGGACAGGGACGATGGGCCCCTGGATTAGGGCCTTTGGTCCGTTACCCGCCGACCTGATTGGGCCGTATCATCAAGGTGCGGCAATAGAACGTTCGTGAGGAGAAGGGAATGGCTTGGCTCGGGTCGCGCCTCGTGGTAGCTGTGGTGCTTTTTCTGGTGGCGGCCAGCTATCCCACGCCGCTGGTCATGGGATCTTCCTCCAGTCCGCCGGCGGCTGAGAAGACAAAGACCACCACCGGTGAGGATGCGGCGAAGGATCGGAAGGCCGCACCGGCGAGCCTCGTGGACGAGGATGTTGTCTCCCGAGAGAAGGCCGTCGAGATCCTGTCCAGGCTGAAGGAGAAACCGGATCAGGTCGCGGCCAAGGCCCATGAGCCTGCGGTCGAACTCCCCAGACGGATCAAGATCCCGGCCATTGGGGTCGATGCGGGGTTCGAGTTCGTGGGGTTGGCGGCCGATGGTGCCATGGACGTGCCGAAGAACGCGGACAACGCCGCCTGGTACCAGCTAGGGCCCAGACCGGGGGAGCGAGGAAACGCTGTGGTAGCCGGCCACGTGGACTGGGGCGGCAAGCTGGCGGTTTTCTGGGGTTTGAGCCGCCTCAAAGCGGGCGACACGGTGGAGGTTGTGGCTGCGGATGATCGGAAGTATGAGTTCTCCGTCCAGTGGGTTCGCTTGTACGACGCCGCCCAGGCACCTGTCCAGGAGGTATTCGGCCAGGCGGACGGCACGGAGCTTACCTTGATTACCTGCGGTGGTGATTTCGACAGAAAGAACAGGCAGTATCTCAGCCGGGTGGTGGCGCGCGCGGTTCTGCGATAGAACTCGAAGGGCGGGGTTAAGCATTGGCCAAAAGTGCCGATACTCTATTGAGGAATGGAGACAGCCTGGTCCCCGGCCGACGAAAGGAGAGAGTGGTATGGATGATAGTACCCAGGTGCTGGACGCCGAGGAGCAACTGGTCATTTTTGAGTTGGCGAAGGAAGTCTACGGTGTAGACATAAGCCGTGTCCAGGAAATCATTCGAATGACGGCCATCACTCGACTGCCTCGGGCTCCGGAGTTCGTGGAGGGCGTGATCAACCTGCGCGGCAAGGTGATCCCAGTGGTGGACCTGAAGAAGCGCTTTGGCCTGGAGGAGGCCGATCGGACCAAGGCGAGCCGGATCGTTGTGGTTGACGTGGGGGATCATACCATCGGCATGGTAGTGGACGCGGTATCCGAGGTGCTGCGAGTGCCGACCGATGCTGTGGAGCCGCCCTCTCCCGTGGTCACCACTGTCGAGTCCGACTACATTCGCGGCATTGCGAAGCTGGAAGGCCGGCTGATCATTCTGCTGGATCTGGACAAGGTGCTCTCCTGGGATGAGATGCGCAAGCTCCGCGACGTGGTCGCCGCCTGACCCTTCCGTTCCTGAAGCATGGCAGGGGCTCATCCCCGTAGGCGGGGGCGAGCCTCTCGCCGAACTCCTGAGGGGCGCCGTCGAGATTGGGATCGATGGCGCCCCGTTCCTTGCCTGTAGCCATAGGGCGGGCTATCATCTAACCATGAGCAAGTCGAATCGACTCAACGTGAAACCTCTGGGTACTCACCCAACGGTGGTCCTCTTCGATGTGGATGGGACCCTCATCCGAACCGAGGGAAGGTCTCGCCACAGCCGAGCCTTTCATGCCGCTTTCCTTCAGGTGTACGGTATCGAGTGTCACTTTACGAGCAACATGCATGGCATGACTGACCTGCAGATCTACATGGCTCTGGCGCGTGAGTTGGCCCACGCCGATGGGCGGGCCAGAACCCTGGCCGAGGAGGCCTGCCGGCGAATGGTGGAGATCTATCAGACGCCGGATGAAACCGATGGCCATTACGTGGCCCTTCCAGGTGCGCCAGAGGCCCTGGAGATACTGTCTCGTCGCAGCGTGTTGCTGGGACTGGTGACGGGAAACGCTCCCGAGATCGCCCAGGACAAACTGTCGGCGGTGCAACTGGACCGATTCTTCTCCTTCGGAGCCTATGGGACGGAGGGGGAGGTGCGCTCGGCATTGCCTCCCATCGCGGTTGTCCGGGCAGAGGCTGCGGCAGGGCGGCCTGTGGACCGAAACAGGGTCTTCATTGTAGGGGACACACCAAGAGACGTTGCCTGCGCGCTGGACAACGGGTGCAGGGCCGTGGCCGTCGCCACCGGCTCTTTCACGGTCGAGCAGTTGAAGGTTGTGGGGGCCGAACTGGTACTTCCCAACCTGTTGGAGATCGAGCCCCTTTTGAGATTGATGGAAGAATCAGGAGACGATAGCGAATGCCCTACGTCATAGGACTGAGGACTGTGGGTCGTGCGATCCTGCCTCAGTCCTCAGTCCTCAGTCCTCAGTCCTCAGTCCTCAGTCCTCAGTCCTCAGTCCTCGTCCCGGCCAACGCGCCCTGGACCTTGTCATTACACACTGGAAAGGCTAATATGTGCGCATAGAGACGGCTCGTGGACGAGATGGAGTGTGTGTATGACTGGCGAGAATGAACGGCTCAACATCGTCCTTCCCAGGGTTCTGGTGGAGGAGCTGCGCACCCTGGTGCCCGCCAGGAAAAGGAGCCAGGTAATTGCCGAGGCCCTCGCTGAGAAGCTGGCTCGGCTGCGGCAGACGGAAGCTGTGCGGGAGGCGGCGGGAGCGTGGAGCGACGAGGAGCATCCCGAGCTCAGAAGCTATGCTGACTACGAGGCCTGGAAGCAGACGATTCGAGGTGGCGTGGACAATCGCTTCGGCCGTCTTGGACTCGATGCCCAAAGCGAAGATGTATCTTCTCGATAGCGATGTAGTCATCTGGCATCTCAGGCGGCATCCCGGCGTCGTGGATCTCCTGGAACGACTGGGGGACATCGGGAGGCTGGGGATATCCGCGCTTACTCGTCTCGAGGTTCACGCTGGCATGAGACCGGTCGAGGGAAGGGCTACCGAATCGCTCCTCACGGCACTGGATACCTACCCTGTCAGCGGAACAATAGGGGACAGGGCAGGCGATCTCCTTCGCGAGTACAGGCAGCATGGCGTCACCCTGGATCTGGTGGATGCGACCATCGCGGCGACGGCTGAGACCCACTCGCTGGTCCTCGTCACGATGAATGCGCGCCATTACCCAATGCCGGGCCTGACTCTTCTTCCCGTGTCTCCAGACCGCTAGAAGCTGCCTCACCAACCCGCTACCTCCATGCAAAGGTCAATAACCTCGCGGCGTACGAGCGCAGGCTGAGTGTGCCCTTCTACATCGAGGGATGGAGCTGAAAGCCGGCTCTGGCCAGGAAGGCAGGCAGCCCGCGGACCTGGTCTCGATCCATCTCTCTCGCGTCCTCGGGCAGCTCTTTCCACGGAATCAGGTAGGGCGAGGTCTTCCGCCAGGGCCTGGAGGGCCGTGTAGGCGGCGACCAGGGGCGCCAGTAGCCGCGCTACCTCCAGCTCCCAGTTCAGCGACTCCGAGACCGCGCCGGACTCGAGGACGAAGAGCTGCAGGGTGAGGTAGAAGAGGGTCGAGGGTGGAGTGGTCCGCCCAAGGTCGGCAGCGTTCCTGGCGAAGCCCACGTAGCCCAGGGCGAGAGCCGCCAGCCAGAAGGCGGCGGCCACCGGCCAGCGAATCCTGCACCACCATCGCCACGCCATCTGGCGGTGAGCCCTCGCGGGGCGCTCCCCTGCTGTCACGCCCCCAACTTGAGTCCCCAGTCGGGTCTCCCGCTCTCACGTTGCCGACCTCGTCCATCTAAATCGAACAGCATATCTGTTGGGCGCTTACCACCTGCTCTCTCTCAGGGGCCTCCTCTTGTCGCAACCTCTACTATTGAGGAATGAAGCATTAGGCCGGAGGGGACCACTTGATCCGCTTGTACACCCACTGCTTGTCCGCGTCGGAGAGCGATCGCTTCACGCTGTCCGCCGTGTCGACCTTGCTCAGCCAGTTCGGCAACGCCTGGGCCTTCTCCTGCTCAAGCGCCTGCGGGTCGAGCGGACGGTTCGGGTCTTTCTCCAGGACCTGGATGATGTGGTAGCCGTAGGTGGTCTTCACCGGATCGCTGATCTGTCCCGGTTGTAGTTTGAAGGCGACGTTGTCGAATTCGGGCACCATCTGACCGCGCGGGAACCATCCCAGGTCTCCGCCCTTGTCTTTGGTGCCGGTGTCCGTCGAGTCGGCCTTGGCCAAATCCTCGAACTTAGCCCCGTTCTTCAACTGGTCCTCGATCTGCTTCGCCTTGTCTTCCGTGGCTACCAGAATGTGTCGAGCATGAACCTGCTCGGCGGATGTGGGGACTTCAGCGCCCATGGCGTCCGACAGCTTCTGGTACAGCAGTTGGTACTCCACCATGGAGCGGAGGTCCGCCTCCGTGATTCCGGCGACGCTCACGTAGTTCTTCACCCAGGATTGGACGTCGACGGTTGGGGCCGGAGTGGGCGGGGTGCTCTGGCCGGTGTCCGTGGTGGGCGCCGGAGTGGCAGCGGTGCCCGGGGCGGGAGTAGCCTCGGCTCCTGGCGTGGCTTGATCAGCGCCTGAAGGTGAAGCGGGTGGCGTTGGCTCGGTAGCCGGGGAAACCTGCCCATTGGCGATACTCTTGATCTCGTTGTCTATGTCCTGGGCGGACACCATGATCCCGCGCCGGGCTGCCTCCTGTCGGACCAGTTGCTCGTCGATCATCTCGTTGAGGGTCTGATCGGGCAAGAGGACGATCTGGAACTGAAGCTGCTGGATCTGCTGGCGGAACAGGTCTGTCAGGGACTGATCGCCAGAACCGGAGCCGAGTGACTGGAGTTGCGCCTGCATGTACTGCATCTGCTGCTCGACGCTCTTCCGGCGGAAATCGAGCATGCGCGCGTAGCTATCCAGGGTGATGGTCTTGCCCGCCACTGTGGCGACGGGATCCGAGGCGCGAGCCACGTACTCACGCCACCAGCCGAAGCCCAGAATGGAGACTATCACGACGAAGAGCGCGCCCATACCGGCGAAGATCATCCGGGTGGCACGAACCTCTCGTTCGTGCCGCGATAGCTCCTCTCGGGATAGCCGATGGTCGGGATTCCTCCTTGGCGAAGATGGCTGTTTGGCCGATGCCTTGGAAGGTTCGCTGTCGGGTTTCGTGACAGGCTGGTTGTTCGGCATGCCGTCCTCTGGCTTCGTATGAAGAATGTGAATCCGGTCTGAGCCGGCAGGGGCGGGTCTCAGACCCGCCCCCAACTCTTGCCGTCGAATCGTTCCGAGCGCGGCGGTTAGCCGCGGATGGAGATGCCGCTCTCGCGGATATGGTCCGCGGTGAAGGGCAACAGAGCCACGTGTCTGGCCCGCTTGATCGCCATGGTAAGCCTGCGCTGGTGCTTGGCGCAGGTGCCGGTCTTCCGCCGAGGCTCTATCTTCCCTCGATCGGAGAGATAGCGGCGAAGACGGCCGACATCCTTGTAATCGACGTGGTCCAGCTTGTCGACGCAGAAAGCGCACACCTTGCGGCGAGGAGTATAGCGCGGTTTGCCACCCTCGGGCCGGCGCCCTCCAGGCCTTGGTCCTCTTCCAGGTGCTGCAGGCAAGGTCTTCTCCCTTTCTCTACTGGCGCGGTTCAGTTCGCGCTAAGAGGTGTCGGGTTAGAACGGGATCTGGTCGGCGTCGATAGCCCCGTGCTCCTCGGCGAGAACGTCGCCGCCTTCACTGCGAGGCTTGGAGTCCAGCACGACCATGTCGCTGGCGACAATCTCGATCTCGGTCCGCTTCTGGCCATCCTGGCCCTCCCAGGTCCTGGTTTGGAGCCGGCCTTCCACGTAGACCCTCCGCCCCTTGGCCAGGATCTGGCTGCAGGTCTCGGCGAGCTTTCCCCAGGCGATGACCTTGAACCATTCGGTTTCTTCGCGCCGTTCGCCATCCGACGCGGTGTACACTCGGTTGCAGGCCACTGAGAAAGAGGTGACCGGCTTGCCACTGGGCGTGTAGCGCATCTCGGGATCACGACCCAGATTACCGATGATCGTCGCTTTGCACAGTCCCGCCATCCCTCGAACCTCCTCTTTACTCTACACGTAGCAACAAGTAGCGAATAATCTGGTCATACAGCATGAGGCTTCGCTCGAGTTCGTCGGTGGCCTTGGGGTCCAGCTTGAGCTGGGTGATGTTGTAAAGGCCGTCCCGGAAGTCCTGGATGGGGTAGGCCAGGCGACGCCGGCCCCAAGCGTCACTGCTGATGACTTCGCCGCCCCGCGCTGCGATCAGCGCGGCGAGCCGTTCAACCGCCTCCTGAAGAGGCTGCTCCTCCAGGTCAGGCCTGAAGATAGTCATGAGTTCGTAATTCTGCAACTCCGCACCTCCTTTCCTTGGGATTGCCCTTGCCTCCTCTACCGGCCAGTGCGACTGCCGGCGGGTCAAGAGCAGAAAGGCAGGCGGCACCAGCCGCCTGGACTGCCGGTTCGGACGTCCCGTGAGTGGTGGACCGGCAGATCCTACTATTGGATTTTCGACCGGTAGCAGTATATCACACGGGGGACCGGGCCACCAAATTGACTTGACCCGTGGCCGATGGTACTATCAAGTCATTGGAGTGCGCTCTACATGGAGGGCCAGATGTCCGAGTTGGAAGCTATTGCGGAAGAGATCGCGGCCTGCCACCGGTGCGACCTGGCCAAGTCACGGCATCTGACCGTGCCGGGTGAGGGGAATCCCCAGGCAGAGATATTGTTCGTGGGCGAGGCGCCTGGCTGGTACGAGAATCAGCAGGGACGTCCCTTCGTGGGGCCCGCCGGCCAGTTTCTCGAGGAACTGCTGCAATCGGTCTCTCTGAATCGTTCGGATGTGTTCATCGCCAACGTGGTGAAGTGCCGCCCTCCTCAGAACCGGGACCCGCTGCCCGAGGAGATCGAGGCATGCTCCAACTATCTGGCTCGTCAGGTGGCTGCCATCGAGCCTAAGGTGATCGTCACCCTGGGCCGGTTCTCCATGGGTAGGTTCTTCCCTCCGGGCAAGAGCATCCGCGAGCTGCACGGCACCACCAGCGTGAAGGATGGGATGCTGTGCTTTGCCATGTACCATCCGGCGGCGGCGCTGCATCAACCGGCGCTACGCCGGACGATCGAGCAGGATATGTTGAAGCTTCCACCTCTTCTGGCGGCAACCAGCGGCTCTGGCAAGACCGACAGGCCGCCGGAGGAGAAGCCCTCTCAGTTGAGCCTCTTTTAGGTGTGAATGGTGAATCCTGTAGGGGCGACCGACCGGCCGCGCCTACTTGTGAAGTGTAGGGTGAGTGACAGTTGGCCCAGAAGCGGTTGAAGGCGATCCCACTGGGTGGGGTCGGTGAAATCGGCAAGAACATGTGGGTCGTCGAGTACGGCGACGACATCGTCGTGCTCGACTGCGGGTTGATGTTCCCCGAAGACGAGATGCTGGGGATCGACCTGGTGATCCCTGACATCAGCTACCTGCTGGAGAACCAGGACAAGGTGCGGGGGATAGTGTTGTCCCACGGCCACGAGGATCACGTCGGCGCCCTACCCTACGTATTGCCCCAGTTGAACGTTCCGGTCTACGCCACCAAGCTGGCCCAGGGACTCGTCTCCGTCAAGCTGAAGGAGCACCGCCTCCTGGGCTCCGTGGAGCAGGTAGTGATCGAGGCGGGCGACGTCATCGAGATGGGGGAGCTGACGATAGAGTTCATTCGGGTGGCGCACAGCATCCCCGATGCTGTGTCCGTGATAGTGCACTCCCCGGTGGGGACCCTGGTGTACACGAGCGACTTCAAGTTCGACCAGAGCCCGATGGACGGCAAGGTGACTGACTTCGGCAGGCTGGCGGAGTTGGGGGCCAAGGGGGTGCTGGTGCTGATTTCCGACTGCACTCGTGTGGAGCAGCCGGGCTTCACCCCTTCGGAGCGACTGGTCACCGAAACCTTCGATCGCGTCTTCCAGAGGGCCCAGGGGCGGGTCCTGATAACGACCTTTGCCTCCAACATCTCCCGGGTCCAGCAGGCGATCCAGTCCGCTCATCGCTTCGGGCGGAAGGCCGCGGTGGTGGGCCGCAGCATGGAAAGCAACATCGCCATTGCCCAGGAGCTGGATTACATCAGCATCCCGGATGGGGCACTGATGCGGGTGGAGGAGGTGAACAAGCTTCCCTCAGATAAGATCCTGTACGTGACCACCGGCGCTCAGGGCGAACCTACCTCGGTGCTCAGCAGGATCGCTAACAGGGAGCATCGCCAGATCCAGTTGAAGCCCGGCGATACGGTCATCATCTCGGCTACTCCGGTCCCCGGCAACGAGGAAGCGGTAGCTCGAACTATCAACAATCTGTTCCGCCAGGGAGTGGATGTCATCTACGGTTCTGAGTCCAGCGTCCACGTCTCGGGCCATGCCAGCCGCGAGGAGCTGCGGCTGATGATCAACCTGCTGCGGCCCCAGTTCGTCGTGCCTGCCCACGGCGAGTACCGCCACATGGTGCTGTACAAGCGGTTGGCAGAGGAGTGCGGCATTCCCTCCTCCAACATCCTGATGGCAGAGCTCGGCAGTATCATGGAGTTCAAGCAGGGCAACTTCGGCAAGATCACGGGGAAGGTCCAGGCCGGGGATGTGCTAGTGGATGGTGTCACCGTCGGCGAGGTGGGCGAGGTGGTACTGCGCGACCGCCAGTTGTTGGCCAAGGATGGGGTGCTGATAGTAGTGGTCACCGTGAATCGACAAACCGGCAGGGTGGTGGCCGGCCCCGATGTGGTGTCCCGAGGGTTCGTCTATGCCCGCAACTCCGAGGAGTTGCTGGAGGCGGCCAAGGAGCGTGCCCTACAGGTGCTGGAGGTGGACGGCGCCGGGCAGGCAGAACTCGGTTTCATCCAGTCCAAGATCAAGGAAGCCGTTGGCAGGTTTCTGTACGAGCAGACACGCCGCCGGCCCATGATCCTGCCGGTGGTGCAGGAGATGTGATGCACGGGACTGAGGGCTGAGGACTGAGGGCTGAGCAACGCGCTCGGCCCATCCCTCCGCCCCTCCGTCCCAGGCTCGTGGTGGCTTCCTCAGTCCCCAGTCCTTTTACCTCAGTCCTGTTCCTGGGAGTCCCGTATTGGCTTCTGGTTCAAGAAACAACAGGCGGAAGGCCTCTCGCGAGTTGCGGCTGCCACCCATGAGCCCGGAGATGCGTCGCAAGGTGACCGGCGTGGCTCTGGTGATCGTGGGTGCAGGCACAGCCCTGAGCCTGCTCTTCGCCGAGGGGCCCGTCACGGGTGGGGTGAGCTGGCTGTTCCTCAGGGTCGCCGGCTGGGGGGCGATGGCAGTGCCGGTGGCGATGATGTGGGTCGGTGGAGTCCTGCTTCGGGCCGAACTCGATCCTGAGTTCCAGCCCCGGCGCTGGCAGATCGCCGGCATCGCGCTGCTGCTGGTGTCTTTCTTCGGTTTGCTTCACCTCCTCCCGGTGGGCTTACCCGACCTGCAGTCCAAGGCGGAAGCTGGGCAGGGTGGTGGCTATCTCGGGTTGCTGGTGAGCGCTCCGTTGTGGGGAAACTTCGGATCGCTGGGCAGCTTCGTTGTGCTGACGGTCGGGATAGTGGCCGGCGTCGCTCTGGGCTTTCGGATCCATCCGCGACGGGTCGAAGAGTGGGTTCGTGGGGGGTGGGACCGTTTTGCCCGATGGCGGGCCGAGAGGGCCCAGGAGGTAAAGACAAACCCCGATCTGGAGGGGCCCGAGGCCAATGCCAAGCCGGTGGCCAAGAAGCCTCAGAAGGCCTCCGGTGAGTCCCAGCAGCACACGGAGGAGGGGGTCGACGAGGGCAAGACGTCTCTGGTGCGGCGGGGTGAATGGACCTTGCCGTCGATCACGCTCTTCGAGTCGATCCCCGAGACGGAGTTGTCCCAGGTAGACGTAAGACAAAGGGTGCGGGTGATCGAGGATACTCTGCGCAGCTTCGGCGTCGAGGCCCGGGTGGTTGAAGTAAACCAGGGGCCGGCCGTGACCCAGTTCGGGGTAGAGCCGGGGGTCGGTGTCAAGGTGGCTCGGATCATGGCCCTGGCCAACGACCTGGCGCTGCGGCTGGCGGCGGCGCCCTTGAGGCTCGAGGCTCCGGTGCCTGGGAAGCAGGTGGTGGGTATCGAGGTCCCCAACGGCTCGGTCTCAGTGGTGGCCATCCGGGACTTGCTGGAGAGTGCCAACTACCAGAAAGCCAAAGGCCGGTTGAGGTTGGCCCTGGGTCGCGACGTTTCCGGCTCGCCGACGGTGGGCGATCTGGCCAAGATGCCTCACCTGCTGATCGCCGGCTCCACCGGTTCCGGCAAGAGCGTCTGCCTCAACAGCTTCATCGCCGCCCTGTTGTACCAGTGTACGCCGGATGACCTGCGTCTGTTGATGATCGACCCCAAGATGGTCGAGTTGATGCCCTTTAACGGCGTGCCCCATCTGCTCACGCCCGTGGTGACGGACATGGAGAAGGTGGTCCCCTCTCTGAAATGGATTGTGCGGGAGATGGAGCGCCGATACCGGATGTTCGCTGCTCGAGGGGCGCGCAACATCGAGGGGTACAACCGGATGGTCACGGGCAAGGGTTCGGACCTCCCTCTGCCCTACATAGTGGTGATTATCGACGAGTTGGCGGACCTGATGATGGTGGCCCCCGATGAGGTGGAGAAGATCATCTGTCGCCTCGCGCAGCTTGCCAGGGCCACCGGCATACACCTGGTTGTCGCCACCCAGCGCCCCTCGGTGGACGTGGTCACCGGCCTCATCAAGGCCAACTTCCCTACCCGCATCTCCTTCGCCGTGACCTCTCAGATCGACTCCCGGGTGATCCTGGACCAGGCAGGCGCCGAGAAGTTGCTGGGCCGGGGCGACATGCTCTACCTGCCTCCGGACGCGGCCAAGCCGGTTCGGCTGCAGGGAACCTATGTGTCCGACGGCGAGATCAGGGATCTGGTGGACTACTGGAAGAATGCCAGGCCCGCCGAGTATGTAAGCGACTTGACGAGCGGGGTTGCCTTCGAGCCGGTGGAGGAGGAGGAGAGCGACGATCTGTTCGACCAGGCGGTGGAGGTGGTGTCGCAGCACAGTCAGGTCTCTACCTCCCTGCTCCAGCGGAAGCTGCGGATAGGCTACAACCGGGCGGCACGGCTGATGGAGTTGCTGGAGGAGCAGGAGATCGTG
>JAJZQR010000097.1 GCA_021806765.1 Chloroflexota bacterium
GGCAAGCGTTGGACGCTGAGTCCCAAGGAGATAGCGGCTCTGGTGTCGGTTGAGCCAAAGGATGGCACCTCGGCCCCGGTGGTGTCGCTGAAGCAGGACTCCTTGAAGCAGATGGTTGATCGGATCGCTGGCGAGGTGAGCCAGCCGAAGCAGGATGCTCGCCTGGACTGGAACGGTGGCAACATCAAGGTTCTGGTTCCCGGCCAGGATGGTCGTAAGCTGGACACGGCCAAGACGTTGTCTCTGTTGACCGAGGCGGTGTCCGCCGATCGGCGGGTGGTTACCCTGCCGGTGGAGGTGGATGGGGCGATAGGGGGATCCATCGACCCTTCGAAGCTGGGGATCAAGGAGCGGATCGAGTTTGGGCAGACCACCGTTGCGGGGGTGCCAGAAAAGGTGCACAACATCAAGCTGGCAGCATCCCGGCTGAACGGTGTCGTGGTGAGGCCCGGCGAGATCTTCTCTTTCAACAAGGAATTGGGTCCCACCACCCTGAAATCCGGATATCAGATCGGGTTTGGCATCTCGGTGAACAACGGGGAGATGCAGACCGTGCCTTCCGTCGCGGGGGGGATCTGCCAGGTGGCGACGACCCTGCTTCATTCCGTCTTCTGGGCCGGGTATCAGATCGAGGAGCGCTACCCGCACCTCTACTGGATACCCAACTACGGCAAGCCTCCCAAGGGCATGACCGGCCTGGATGCCACGGTGGACGACCCGACGCTGGATCTGAAGTTCCTCAACAATACGGACAACTACCTCCTCGTCCAGAGCAAGATCGAGGGCAACACCCTGGAGTTCGACCTCTATGGCACCAAGCCCAACTGGAAGGTCGAGGTTGAAGGACCCATCATCACCAACGTAGTGAAGGCAGACACGAAGACGGTGCGTCAGGAGGAACCCACCTGGGACGTGGGACGAGAACTCTGGGTGGAGAGTGCCACAGACGGGATGGATGTGGACATAATCCGGCGGGTCACCCAGGGCAGCGACGTCCGAACGCTTCACCTGAAGAGCAGATACCAGCCCTCGCAGAACGTCCTGATGGTGGGCACCAAGAAACCCGATCCGAAACCGGCGCCTGCCGCCACACCTTCTGCGCCAGCACAGCAAGGCCCGACGGCGCCAGCGCCGACTCCAGCACCGGCCGCCCGATCCACAGCCCCCGCTGCGACGGCAACGCCCCGAACGCCCTAGGGATGACTCGGGGGAGGGCGAGACTCCTGGAGGGCCGCTCTCCCCTTGCCCGTGAGGCTCGGCAGGAGTCTCACCTTCCCATGGATTCTCTACGACTCGGACTCCAGCACCTCCTGTCGCAACCGAGCCGTCCTGCGGCCCTCCAGGGCCGACAGGGCCAGCAGAACCACCACCGCGATGAGCAGCGCCAAGGACATCGGCCGCGTCAGGAAGATGGTGGGGTCGCCCCCTGACATCACCATGGACTGTCGCAGGGCATTCTCGAACATGTGGGACAGCACCAGGGTGAGCACCACGGGCGCCGCCGGGATCTCCAGCTTCCTCATGATGAAGCCGATCACCCCGAAGATCACCGAGACCCAGACGTCGATCAAGTTGTTTCGGATGCTGTAAGTTCCGATGATGCAGAGGGACAGTACTATCGGCGCCAGGACGGGGTAGGGAACCGTGATCAACCGGGCCCACAACCCCACCAGAGGGAGGTTGAGCACCAGCAGCATCACGTTCCCGACGTACATGGAGACGATCAGTCCCCAAACGACCTCCGGGTTCTGATCGAACAGGATCGGACCTGGCCGAACGCCGTGCACCATCAGGGCGCCGAGCAGCACGGCCAGAGGTGCGGAGGGCGGTATACCCAGCGTGAGCATAGGGATCAACCCTCCCCCGACCGCGGCGTTGTTGGCTCCCTCGGGGGCGGCGACCCCTTCGATTACTCCGGTCCCGAACCTCTCCGGGTGTTTGGAGGATCGCCTCTCCAGGTCGTAGGAGAGGAAGGAGGCCACAGTCGGCGATCCACCGGGGATGATGCCCACGAAGAACCCCAGCACGGAACCGCGAATCAAGGCCGCCGCGGAGTCTTTCCAGTCCTGAAGGGTGGGCAACAACCCCTTCAGCTTGCCGGAGAAGACCTCCCTCATACTCCCCTCGGCGTTGGACATGATCTCGGCGTAGGCGAAAAGCCCCACAGCCACGCTGATGAAGTCGATACCTCCCAGCAAATCCAGGCTGCCGTAGGTGTAACGGGCCAGACCGGTCATGGGGTCCTGGCCAACCATGGCTACCATCAGCCCGAAGACCCCAGCGATAAGCCCCTTGAGCAGCGACTTGCCCGAGAGCCCGATGATCATGGTCAGGCCCAGCAGCATGAGGGAAAAGTATTCGGGAGGTCCGAAGTCCAGGGCGATGTCGGCCAGAGGGGGTGCCAGCAGCATCAGACCCATCTGGGAGAAGGTCCCGGCGACAAAGGATGCGATGGCCGCCATGCCAAGGGCTGGGCCAGCCCTTCCCTGTCGGGCCAGCTTGTAGCCGTCGAGGCAGGTGATGACAGAAGCTGCCTCCCCCGGCACGCTCAGCAGAATGGAGGTGGTGGACCCTCCGTACATGGCGCCGTAGTAGATCCCTGCCAGCAGAATAATGGCGGAAGCGGGCGGCAGGCCGAGGCTGATGGGGATGAGAATGGCGATACCTGCGGTTGGTCCGATGCCGGGGAGCACGCCGATCAAAGTGCCAACCAGCACCCCCAGAAAGCAGTACAGCAGATTGATCGGCGAGAGGGCTACCTGGGCTCCGAGGAGCAGATTGCTGAAGACCTCCATCGGCGACCCCCTCTACAAGAAGTTGATGACACCCGAGGGAAGGGGAATGTTCAGGAAAACCTTGAACACCCAGTACAAGACCCCGCTGGAGAGGAGAGCCATGGGGATCGCGAGCCTCCAGCGGTATCGGCCGAGGATCATCATGAGTGCCAACAGGAAAACGAAGGTCGAGACCAGATAACCTGCCGCTTCCAGGATCAGGATGCTCAGCACCAATCCGCCCAGGATAGCGACATTGTTGGCTAGCCCCCTCCCTTTGGGCCAGGACACCACAGTGTTCTTGGAGGCGGGACGCCCGGTGCCGGATAGGAAGAGCAGCGCTGAGAGCAAGAGCATTACCGATCCTAGAAGCAGGGGCATCCAGCCTGCTCCAGGCGCCTTGCCGGCAATCATCGGCATCTTCAGCGCCTCGGCCACGTAGAGGAGACTGAAGAAGAAGATCATTGCTCCGGTGATCTGATCAAGCCGTTTCATGCTGCAACCTTCCGAAGCCATCAGCCTTCAGCCCTCAGCTGTCCGAATCGTGTTGATCGCTGAGGGCTGAAGGCTGACAGCTTGCTTACTGCACTATGCCCAGCTTGTTGGCGATCTCCACCGAGGCCTTGTACTCGGCATTGATCCAGTCTCGATGCTCCTTTGGACCTTGATAGCCCGGCAGGAAGCCGGCCTTCTCCAGTTGCTCCAGGAACTTGGGGTCCTTGAGGGCTTCTCTGACGAGGTTGTCCCATGCGGTGACTACGTGGTCGGGCAACTTGCTGGGTCCCCAGAGGTCGACAAAGCCAACTGTATTGTACTGGTCGAAGCCGGCCTCCTTGCTCGTAGGGATCTCCGGTACCTGCTTGAACCTCTCGGGTGTAGTGACGGCGAGGATCTTCAGCTTCTTGGCTTGGTACAGCGCCAACGCCTCCGCAAGGTTCTGGGAGACGAAGTCGCAGCTCCCACCCGCCACGGCGGCATGAGCTGGCGCGCCCCCGTCGAAGGTCACTATGGGCACCTTGGCAGGGTCGATGCCGGCCTGCATCCACAGCTTGGCCGCCGCGAAGGTGGCGAGGCCCGCGTTTCCGGCCGAGGCCAGCTTGTACTTGTCGGGGGCCTTCTTGACGTCCTCCACCACGTCCTTCAGGCTGTTCCACTTGGAGTCGCCCTTGACGGAGAAGTTCACCGGATTGATGGTAATCCGGTTGATGGCGGTCCCATCCTCCATCTTGAACGGTGGATTCTTGGTGGCGGCCAGGCCGTAGTAGGTGCTGGGGCCATTGAGGTAGAGGGTGTATCCGTCGGGTTGGGCCTGGAGACCGGCGACGGTGCCGATGAAGCCTCCGCCACCCGCTTTGTCCGTGACGGTCACGGCGACCTTCCACTTCTCTTGAGCGTAGGCCGCCAGGAATCGCGCCGCCTGGTCGACGACCCCACCTGCGGCATAGGGGGAGATCAGTTCGACACTCTTCGTCGGATACTGGGGGGTCTGAGCGGGGGCGCTTTGGGCGGCGGGCTTCGTGGGCTCGGCAGCCTTGGCAGGCTCGGCGGGCTTAGCAGGTTCCGCAGCCTTGGCCGGTTCGGCGGCCTTAGTCGGAGATGGTGCAGCTGCCGGGGACGAGCAACTTACAGTCAGCAGGAGGGCGAGGGCAAGCCCCGAAGTCAGTAAGACGGAGACGATTCTGCCTACAGTCATCGATTGCCTCCCTGTCACGTCGGCGGTCGGACGGACCGTCCGCTGACCTCAGCGCGGCACAACAACGCAACCAACTAGGGACGAGACATTCCGACCCAGACGGGTTGATCAACCGTGTGTGTACCTGAAGCTACTTGGAGGAGACTGCATCTAGAACCTGATGCATCCGTCTGATCAAGCGGGGAATGGTTGGACTCTGTTCTCACCCCCCTTCGGATAGGTGGGCTTGTGGCGAAGGCTGCAGCCCGTGAAGGGAGTCGCATGGGTGCCCGACTCAAGGCTGCCTCGAGTTGCGAACAGCTATATTGTACCCCCCGGATACGGTGATGCCAACAGTTACATATGCCGCTGACCCGACTTGGGTGGCGATTGCGGGTCCGAGGCCTCCACCCCTATACTGGTGCCCACGAAGGGCTGGGGTTCGCGTTCTGGCCCCTGGGTTCCGGGGTATTGGCCCATGGGACTCAACACCCGGAATTCGAGACTCAGCATCCAGAACTCAGCACTCGAGGGATGGTGGGATGTATCAGTTCAGCGATGAACTCCTCAAGTCGGGTCGAATGAACAGGCAACGTCAGGCGGCCCTGGAAATCCTGGCATCGGCACTGGAAGCGGCCGATCCCGGCAAGGCAGTCAAACGTTTCCTACAACTGCAGGACGAGACCCTTTGGGTGGCCGGTAGGAGTTACGACCTGCGGAGCTACGATCGGATCCTGGTGGTGGGCGCCGGCAAGGCCGGTTCTGCTATGGCAGCAGCGGTCGAGGAGGTGCTGGGGGACCGAGTGTCCGGTGGCGTGGTTAACGTAAAGTATGGCCACGTGGCCCCGACCAGGGCGATCAAGATCCACGAAGCGGCCCATCCGGTCCCCGATGAACAGGGACTGGAGGGGACCCGCGAGATGGTGGAGTTGCTGAATAGTGCCGGGCCCAGGGATCTGGTGATAACGGTTATCTCTGGCGGTGGGTCGGCCCTGATGGACCTGCCCGTCGAGGGGATCACCCTGGAGCACATGAAGGTGCTGACCGACGCTCTGCTCAGATCCGGCGCCACGATTAACGAGATCAATACCATCCGCAAGCATCTCTCCCAGGTGAAGGGTGGGGGCCTGGCCCGGATCGCGAGCCCGGCGACAGTCATCTCGCTGATCCTCTCGGACGTGGTGGGGAACCCTCTGGATTTCATAGCGTCCGGGCCCACCGTGCCCGACACTACCACTTTTAGAGATGCCTGGGGGGTGCTGGAGAGATACGGCTTGACCGGTGGCGTGCCGCAGCCTATTGTGGAGCGGCTCCGGGCCGGTGTGCGGGGCGAGGTCCCGGACACCCTGAAGGAGGGGGACGAGGTCTTCGAGAGGGTCCAGAACGTGGTGGTGGCCAGCAACGAGTTGGCCGCCGAGGCTGCCGCAGCCAAGGCACGCGAGTTGGGGTTCAACACGCTGCTGCTCTCCACCTTCGTAGAAGGGGAGGCCCGGGAGGTGGCTAAGGTCTTCACCGCCATCGCACGGGAGGTCGTCGCTTACGGCCGGCCCGTAGCTCGCCCTGCTTGCGTCATCGCCGGAGGTGAGACTACCGTCACAGTGCGCGGTGACGGCAAGGGCGGTCGGAACCAGGAGATGGCCCTGTCGGCGGCGCTGAAGATCGCCGGCATGGAGGACGTAATGATCGTGCCTTCTGCTACCGATGGGAACGACGGCCCCACGGACGCGACCGGAGCCATCGCGGATGGCACGACCGTCGCTCGGGCCAGAGATATGGGTCTGGATCCCGTGGAGTACCTGTCCCGCAACGACGCCTACCACTTCTTCGAGCAGTTGGGCGATCTCATCAAGACCGGACCGACAAACACCAACGTCAACGACTTGACCTTCGTGTACGTGTTCTAGAGACCGTGGATCTCCCTCTCCTCTTGGGAGAGGGGACCTGGAGGCAACCATGACCACTTTTCAGAGCGCGGTGAGCGAGGATGCCTGGCGGCGAGTAAGGGAGGCCGGTCACGCCGGGGTGCTGGTCGGCATTCCCTGCTTCAACAATGCCACGACCATCGGACACGTGGTGGAGTCGGCAGCTCAAGGGCTGTCTCGCCATTTCCCGGGGATGAAGGGCGTGATCGTGGCCTCCGACGGGGGGTCCTCGGATGGGACCCTGCGGGTGGTGGAAGACGCCCCGGTGCCCGACGGGATCGGGAAGATTACTCTCGCCTATCAGGGCCTTCCCGGGAAGGGCAGTGCCTTTCGTGCCATCTTCGAGGTGGCCAGGGCGCTCGGGGTCAAAGGCTGCGTGGTGGTGGACTCGGATCTCCGCAGCATCACTCCCGACTGGATCCGCCTCCTGGCTACCCCGGTCGTCGACGGATCCTTTGGGTACGTGGCCCCCTATTACGTGCGCCACAAGTACGATGGGACCATCACCAACAGCATCGCCTACCCGATGACCCGGTCCCTGTACGGCGAAGCCGTTCGCCAGCCCATCGGCGGCGACTTCGGATTCTCCGCGGGTCTTCTGGATCACTACCTGGGCCAGGACGTGTGGGACACGGATGTAGCCAGGTTCGGGATCGACATCTGGATGACCACCACCGCCATCAACGAGGGCTTTCCGGTGTGTCAGGCTCAGTTAGGAGCCAAGATCCACGACGCGAAGGATCCTGCGGCGTCCCTGGGGCCGATGTTTCGTCAGGTGGTGGGGACGCTGTTTGGATTGATGGCGCGCTATGAGTCTCGGTGGAAGGCCATGGAGGGATCGAGACGGGTCCCCCTGGTAGGGGATCCGGTCGTGGAGGAGCCGGAGCCGGTTCCGGTAACGGTGCCGGCTATGATTGATAAGTTCCGAGCTGCCCACCGAAGCGAGGCCGGTTTCTGGGGGACTTTCCTCTCTTCTGAGAACATGGAGGAGTTGGAGACTATCGCTGCCCTGGGGGCGGAGGAGTTCCGGTTCCCTGTGGACCTCTGGGTGAGGATCGTGTACGACTTTGCCGTGGCCTATCATCGGGAGGATCTGGAACCGGCCAGGGTGGTGGATGCCCTGACCGGACTGTACTACGGGCGAACCGCCGCTTTCTGTCGGGAAACGGCCAGCATGTCGACGAACCAGGTGGAGTCGGAGACCATCGAGGCCGTGGCGCAGCACTTCGAGTTGCTGAAGCCCTACCTGATGAAGCGGTGGGAAGAGGTGATAGGCCGCCGGACGCCGTAGGGGCGAAACATCCCGCCGCGGCGGGATGTTTCGCCCCTACAGGTTCTGTCACATCGACTTGACGGCCTTTTCCGCTCGCTTAAAGTATTGGTCGACGTACTCCTCGGCGTCCTTCAGCAGATCCAGCAGCACCGGCTTCATCTCCGGCACCACCTTTTCCGAAACGAACTCGCGTCCAACTCGAGCTGCCTCGGTGTCACCCAGGTCCTTTGCCCTATCCAAGACCATCTGAGTTGGATAGAGCCGCTCCTCGCGAGCTGACCTGCGGGATATGGCGTAGGCCAGGATCCCAGCGATCAGGCCGCTGCCGAGAAGCACGCCTAGGGTCGGAAACCTGTACTCGTCCATCCTCGTTCCTCCTGCCAACCTTCACCGGCTGGGGAGCCTGTCGCCTATGGGGAACCTGGGTGGCGACCCGGCGCCTCCCGGCCTGCAGCAGGAGGGGGCAAGAAGCATGCCGTTTTCCCTACACTTCGATCTCGTGCAGGTGGAGCTTTCCTTCCAGTTCCACCTGGTCCAGGCTGAGCATCTTAGCCGCGGAGGACAGATTGCCCTCGGCGTGGCTCAGAGCCTGCTGCAGCAGCTGCTTCTCGATGCTCGACAGAATGTCCTTGTATGACTGGCTCCCCTGGAGCTTCTGGTCCAGATCGACGAACCGTTTCTGCTTGGCCGGCGTGAGATAGAGGTGCTGGCTGGTGATGATGCCGCCTTGAGCCATCACCACCGCTCGCTCTATGGTGTTCTCCAGTTCCCGCACATTGCCGGGCCAGTCGTGCTTCTCCAGTACTCGTAGCGCCTCTTCGGTTATGCGGGAGGGCGGGCTGCTAACGCTGAACCGGTGCTTGTGGAGGAAATGCTCCACCAGCAGCGGGATGTCTTCTTTGCGGTCCCTCATGGGCGGCATGTAGACGGAGATCACGTTCAACCGATAATAGAGATCCTCTCGGAACCGCCCGGCCGTGACTTCGGCGGCCAGATCTTTGTTGGTGGCAGTGATGACTCGCACGTCCACCCTGATAGGCACCGAGCCTCCAACCCTTTCGAACTCCCGCTCCTGGAGGACTCGCAGCAGCTTCTTCTGCGTGCCCAGCGACATCTCACCGACTTCGTCCAGGAAGATGGTTCCCTTGTCTGCTAGCTCGAAGCGGCCCTTGCGTTGGATCATAGCTCCGGTAAAGGAGCCTTTCTCGTGGCCGAACAACTCGCTCTCCAGCAGCGTCTCCGGCAGGGCCGCGCAGCTCACTTTGACCAGCGGCCCCTGACGGCGGGTAGAGTGCTGATGGATAGTCTGGGCCACCAACTCCTTGCCGGTGCCTGTCTCTCCCCAGATCAAAACGGTAGCATCGCTGCGAGCCACCCTGCCGATGGTCTTGTATACCTCCTGCATGGCCGCAGTCCTGCCGATGATCCTATCGGAGGGATCAGGTCGCTCCAGTTGCACTCTCAGCTTCTTGACCTCGGCCGCCAATTCCTGATAGTCGAAGAAGCGGCGGACGGTGAGAAGCACGTCGTCCAGCTCGAAGGGCTTAGTTATATAGTCAAAGGCTCCCAACTGTATCGCCTGGATGGCGGAGTTGGAGGTGCCGTGGGCAGTCATCAACAGGACGGGGATCTTGAGATTCTGCTCACCCAGCTTCTTCATCACCTCGATGCCGTCCCACTCTGGCATCCGAAGGTCCATGATCAAGAGATCTGGCGTCAGATTAGGGAGCATCCGCAGCACTTCGCCGCCGGACTTGGCCTCGAGGGTATCGTATCCCTCGCTCTCCAGAAAGTTCTTCAAGAGCAATCGAATAGAGGGATCGTCGTCAGCAATCAGTATTTGCCTTTTGGACATTCCCATTGCTCCCTTTTGCTAATTATTGCATGCATTATTATACCCCAACTAGCTGGCAGTTTCAAGCAACAAGCACTTGATGAGTGCCGGAATTAGACCTTGTTGTATGGGCAACAACACTTCGTAACGGGCAAGGGGTGTTGCGATAGGTGATCTTCCTTCGATCATTTCTTGAACCTCTTCGTTCCAGGTGAAGCTGGCCAGCGGCTCCAGGACCGGGGCTCAGGGCTGCGAAGGCCGACCTGGATTGCCTCTACCTGCTGCCCCGCAGGGCTCTATACTCGGCTGCTGCTGCCGCAAAGTCCTCCATGGTCTGGCGCAACACCTCTTCGTAGTCGCCGCCCTCTAGTCTCAGTATGTAGGCCGGATGGTAGGTAGCCATCAGCTTCTTGCCGGAGAGGCCGCTGAACCATTGCCCGTGCTCCTGGGTCATCCGGAAATTCCGATGGATCAGGACGTTGGCCGCGAGATTCCCGAGGCACAGGATTAGCCTCGGCGACAGGATCTTCATCTCGCGGTCCAGGTACTCCCTGTAATAGGCCAGCTCGTTGGCCCTGGGCAGGCGGTTCTTAACGCGCCCCTCGACCACCTTGGAGGCTCGACGTTTTAGAACGTTGGTGATCCACACCTCCTTTCGGCTCAAGTTCGAGGAAGCCAGCAGCTTGTCCAGCAGTTGGCCTGCGCGCCCCACGAAGGGGCGACCTTCGACCTCTTCCCGCTCTCCAGGTCCCTCTCCCACGATGACCATGGGTGAACTCGGATCGCCTTCGCCGAAGACAACTCGCTGCGATGTCTCGGCGAGAGGGCAGTTCACGCACTCTTCCAGCTCCTTTCGGAGCCGTTCCAGCTCTGCAGCGGCCGTCAGGTTACTCATCTCGATCCAGCGCCAGCCCGATGGCCCGGCGGTTTGCCTCTCCTACCGGCTCGCCCATCAGGGATTGGCGGTTTCTGCGACTGGAAGCCCCGGTATCACGGCGCGGCGAACGTATTCATATCCCTCCGGGTAGACCTCGGTGAGGACGTGAGGACAGTCGGGGGTTGGGGCCCTGCCCGTTTCCAGACATGTCCTCACCTCTCGCACCCCGGAGGAGGCGCGAAGTCGATCATCGGCGTTCCGGAGTGTACGTCCTCCATGTACTGATGCCATATCCGGCCAGCCCCCAGGGTTAGATCTCCTACACGGCGGCCGAAGTAGGTCTCGGCTGCAGCTTCGACTCCATAGGAGAGATGACCGTAGTAGACCTCGTTCAAGTACATCTCCAGGATCTGATCCTTGGCGTAGTGCTGGGAGATCTGGATAGCGAGCACGGCCTCTCTTAGCTTCCGGCCGTAACTCTGATCGGTTCGCTCTTCCTGATCCAGCAGCACGTTCCTTGCCAGCTGTTGAGTGATTGGGCTGGCTCCCGAGACGATTTGTCCTCTGGCCACGTTATCCCACGCTGCCCTGGTGACCCCAATGGGGTCGAAGCCGATGTTGGTGTAGAAGTCCTTGTCCTCGGTGGCGATGGTGGCGTTGATCAAGTGGGTGGGAACGTCGCCCAGGTGGACGGGGGTGCGCTTGCCCCCCTTCTCGTCGTGAATCCCGTAGAGGAGCTTGCCGTCGTGTGACCCGGCCAGCCTTTCAGCCCTGGTAAGAGCCAGGCACTTGGAGGAGAGCCGAGGGTTCTTTTTCAGGTAGTGGCCCTCGTAGCTCGGGGCTTCGGGGTTGCTGTATCCCATCCTCGCTCAATTCCGACATGAGAGACCATGTACGGAGTTGAAGCAATCGGTGTGCCACGAGGTGGTAGTTTTTCACGGAGCGGGTGACTCCATCAGGGTGACCTCGAAGGAGCGACGGCTGGAGCCTCGGAACGCCTCGATCCTTATCTTCTGGCCTATCTTGAGCCCGTTGAGGGTGTTCCGGAGGTCCGAGTCACTGTTGATATTGCTGGACTCGATCTTCACAATGATGTCGCTTGCCTGCATTCCTGCCAGGGCGGCCGGCCCGCCCCTCACAGCCCGAACGATGTAGACCCCCCGATCCACCGGGAGGCGGTACTGGCGAGCCAGCGCCGGAGTCACCGTAGCCAGCTCGACCCCCAGGTAAGGACGGCGCACCTTGCCGTAGGCGATCAGGTCGTCGATGATCGGCTTGGCGCTGTTGATAGAAATGGCGAAGCCGATGCCCTGGGCCGGTGCTTCGCTGGAGCCGGTAGCCACGGCCGTGTTGACGCCGATCACCTGTCCGTACATGTTGACCAGCGGTCCTCCACTGTTCCCAGGGTTGATGGCGGCATCGGTCTGAATCAACTGGTGGAGGGTGGCACCGCTAGGCTCGTCGATGCTTCGATTCAGGGCGCTCACGACACCCGCGGTGACGGTGGGGCCGCCTTCCAGTCCCAGGGCATTTCCGATGGCTACCACTGATTCCCCGATCTGCAGGGCATCGGAGTCTCCCAGGCTGACGATGGGGAGGTTGTCGGCCTCGATCTGCACCACCGCCAGGTCGGTGGACGGGTCTCGACCCACCAGCCGAGCGTTGTAGCTCTTGTCCCGCTCCGGCAGGGTTACCATCATCTCGTCGGCGTCTTCCACCACGTGGTTGTTGGTGAGGATGTAGCCCTTGCCATCTATGATCGCGCCGGACCCCACACCGCTGGTGGGCACGGGCTCGAAGAAGCTGGGCGCCATCCCCTTGACCACGATCTGGGCTACCGCGGGGCGAACCCTGGCCGCCACCTGAACGATGGTCAGGGCGCCAGATGGTGCAGGTGCCACCGCTTGGGCCTGCGGCCGTTGGAGGGCGGAGGTGGAAGACGCGACCGCGGCCGGGGGTAGGGTCGGATCCAGTCGAGGGGGCGCCTTCGTCGGTGAGGTTTCAGGTGCAGGCGAGGGCGCTGCCGGCCGGGTGGGCTCCGGCTGGGAGGCTCGAGATTCCGATCGGTTGCCTACCAGGGGGTGGGGGAGGCTGCAGGCCATGGTGGAAAGGCCAGCTGCCAGGCACAGGAGGACGAAGGCCAGGGCCCGCAGCCGGGAGTACATTCTGGTCATGTGGACGACTCCTACAGTGCAGCGTGAGGATGGATCGTCTCAGCGGCGTGCGCGAGGTTGGGCTAGTATAGCACCCTAGATAGTGCTTCGCCCCCGGGTGAGGCTTCTTGCCAGGAAGAGGAACAGCACCGAAGCTACCAGGGCCACCAGGGTGTCCACAAGATTGAACATCGTCACCGCCCTGCCGGTCACCAATAGGAACAGCCAGCCGCCGATGATCGATCCGACTACGGCGACGATGATGTCTTCCACGATTCGGTAGCCGTTGGTCACCAGTCCAGAGACCAGCCCCACCGTAAGGCCTACCAGAGCCCAGGATATTATGGTCATAGCCTGCTCCTGATTTCTCGATGTCGTCGAGCAACTCAGGAGGGACGCACAGGCCGTGCCTGGTATAATCACTCTTCGAAACTTCCCCAGTAGGAGCGTGACGGAATGGATGCCATCATCGACCTTCGTAGCGACACCGTGACCCTTCCCACGCCGAGGATGATAGAGGCGATGAGTCGGGCAGAGTTGGGGGACGACGTCTACGGTGAGGACCCCACAGTGAACCGGTTGCAGCGGCTGGCAGCAGAAATGCTGGGCAAAGAGGACGCCCTGTTCACAGCGAGCGGCACCATGAGCAATCTGGTGGCCGCCCTCACCCATTGCGGGCGGGGCGATGAGATGATCGTCGGGGATCAAGCTCACATGTTCTACTATGAGGTCGGTGGGGCGTCTGCCCTGGGTGGGGTGCAGGTCAGGACGGTCCCCAACCATCAGGGGGCGCTGGATCCAAGGGAGGTCGAGGCGGCCATCCGCGATCCCAACAACCTTCACTATCCTTACAGCCGGCTGGTCTGTCTCGAGAACACTCACAACCGCTGCGGCGGTGTGGCACTGACACCCGAGCAGGTGGGAGGAGTGGCCGCGGTGGCCCACGAGCGTGGCCTGAAGGTTCACCTGGATGGGGCGCGGCTTTTCAACGCGGCCGCGGCCCTGGCCGTCGATCCAGCTGTCCTGGTGCGTGAGTGCGACTCGGTGAACATCTGCCTCAGCAAGGGGCTGTGCGCTCCGGTGGGTTCGGTGCTGGTGGGTTCGAAGGCGTTCATCGACCAGGCGCGGCGGAACCGGAAAATGGTGGGTGGAGGCATGCGCCAGGCCGGGGTACTGGCGGCCGCGGGCATCGTCGCTCTGCAGGAGATGATCGGCCGGCTGTCGGAGGACCATGCCAATGCCCGCGTTCTCGCGGAGAGCATCGCCGAACTGCAGGGCCTGCGGGTGGATCTGAACACGGTGCAAACCAACATCGTGGTGATCGAGGTCCAGCGGCAGGGGCTATCGGGGGAGGAGTTCATCCGGCGAATGGGAGAGATGGGTATTAAGGTCTCCCCCTTCGGCGGGCAGTTGGTGCGGATGGTGACTCACTACGGTATCACCAGGGCCGACGCGGAGAGGACCATACGGGCCGCCAGACAGGTGCTGGCTGCATAAGGGCCAAGACCCGTAGGGCGGGGCCCTGTGCCCCGCCGTCCGAGTGACGTTTGTCTGGGCGGCAGGGCAGAGCGCCCTGCCCTACGTTTTTGGACCCGGGCGCTGTCCTCAACTGTGGTTACTTCTGCAGGAACTCCGTGGTGAAGACGGAGTCGACGTTCACCGGGTTGGTGAGCAGCTTCATCTGTTGCATCCAGTCGGCGTAGTTCTGCCACCGTTCCCTGGTCTGCCAGCCGAAGGTGGGCACTCCCTCAGTCCAGAGGGGCATGAGAAGCCGGATCCCCTGCTCCTCCATCTTCCGGTCGGTCTCCGGGTTGGCCTTCACCAACAGGTCCAGCGCCTTCTCCGGATCCTTTATGGCATCGTTGTAGCCCTTGGCGGTGGCCCGTAGGAACCGGCTGATCGCCTCCGGTTGCTCCTTGGCCATCTTGTCGTTGGTCACCAGCACCAGTTCGTAGTAGTCGGGCACGCCCCACTGCTCCACCCGCATGACGTTGACCGGGTAGCCCGCCTGCTCGGCGAGGATCGACTCGTGGGTCCAGTAGGCTCCGAGGGACGCGTCCACCTTCTTGCCGATTAGCGCCTGCACCAGGTCGTAGCCCACGTTCACCAGTTCAACCTTGTCTATGGAGCTACCGTCCTTCTCCATCATGGTGGTCAACAGTGCTTCGTGGCCGGGGATGCCGGGGTAGCCCACCTTCTTCCCCTCCAGCTGCTTGGGCCTGGTGATCCCCGAGGCCTTCAGGGTCATCACCGAGTTCAAGGGGTGTTGCACCAGGGCTGCCACCGACTTGACCGGGATCCCCTCAGCTGCGGCCAGGAGGACGTCGGACTGGTAGCTGATGCCGAAGGCGTCCTTGCCGGAGCCGACCAGCTTCAGGACGTCCTCGGGGTTGGAGGGTACGTAGAGGTCCACGTCCAGTCCCTCATCCCGGTAGTACCCTTTCTCCTGAGCCATGTAGAGACCGGCGTGATCGGAATTGGGGTACCAGTCCAGGGCTACGGAGAGCTTGATGGGGGCCTTCGCGGCGACTGTGGGCTGGGCCGGCGCCTTTTCGGCGGCGGCTCTCGTGGGCTGGGGCGTTGGTGCACCTGGCTGCTGGCCGGCTGCCGGCGCGCCCTGACAGCTCGTCACAAGGAGGGTGACGGAGGCGATGGCGATGGTAGGGAGCAACCGAAGGATGCGCGCCGTGGGACGGTTCATCGTAGACACCTTCTTCCTAGCTATTCGGTGATGAGCGGCAGGTCTTGACTCATCACTCGTTGGCCCGACGGTACCATGGAAGGATGTAGCGCTCCGAGAGCGCCACGAGAGCGAAGAGAGCAACGCCCATTACGGACAGGACGGCGATGGCGGCGAAGACCCGGGCTGTCTGAAACTGAGAGGCAGAGCGAACCATGAAGTAGCCCAGCCCCGCGCTGGCGCCCACCCATTCCGCGATCACGGCCCCGATAACACTCACGGCGATGCCAACCTTAGTCCCCGACAGAAGGAAGGGCAGCGATGCCGGTAGCTGCGCCTTGGCGAAGATCTGCCATCGGGTGGCCCCCATGCTCTGGAGCAGCCGCACCAGGTCCGGGTCGACGGACCGGAGCCCGTCCACCATGTTCACCACTATCGGGAAGAAGGAGATCAGGGCCACTACGATCACCTTCGGCAGCAGACCGTAGCCGAACCAGATCAGGAGAATGGGGGCGATGGCTATGACCGGGATGGTCTGGGAGGCGATCACGAAGGGATAGAGAGCCCGCTCCATGGTGCGAGAGTAGGCGATGGCGATAGCGAGCAGGACACCCACCACGAAGGAAACAGCGAAGCCGGCCAGCACTTCCTGGAGGGTCGCCCAGCCATGACGAGCCAGAAGCTCCCAGGAGGAGTACAGTGCCGCGACTATGTCGGTGGGGGCAGGTAGCAGCCAGCGGGGCACCTGCAGGACCGCCGCAGCCAGCTGCCATGCCAGCAGCAGCGCCGCCACCAGGACGGAGGGGGGCAGCCACGCGGTCAAGGTGAGGCGAGCCTCGCGGCCGGCCGGCGACGCGGGGGTCTCGAGCTTCGGGGTGGGGGTGTGCAGGTAGGCCACCTCAAAGGCCTCTTCGCTCGCAAGCGAGGCTCGACGCCTCTTGTCCCACGGGAAGGTCGGTGTCTGCCCGGTGGGGCCAGTCCTGCCGGTCCTCGTCCATCGCCTTGCGCGCCTCTTCCCGAATAGCGCCCAGCAGTCCCTCTTTCAGCCGGATGAACTGGTCGGAGGTAACCATCTGATACTCCCTGGGCCGGGGCAGATCGATCTCCAGTACCAGTTTCACCCGGCCCGGCCTTGCAGTCAGCACGTACACCCGGTCTGAGAGGAGCACCGCCTCGTCCACGTCGTGGGTGATGAAAAGGATGGTCTTGTGAAGGCTATCCCAGAGGTGCAGCAACCACTCCTGCATGTGGGACCGGGTGAGGGCGTCCAGCGCACCGAAAGGCTCGTCCAGCAGCATGATCTCCCTATCGGTCAGGACGGTGCGGAGGAAGGCGGCCCTCTGTCGCATCCCTCCGGAGAGGGTGGCGGGGTAGGCCTTCTCGAAAGAGGTCAGGCCGAACATCTCGAAGAGGGCCAGGGCCCTTTTGCGGGCAGCCTCCCGTGAGACGCCCTGGATCTCGAGCCCGAGGATGGTGTTGTCCAGGACCGTCCGCCACGGCATCAGCAGGTCCTTCTGGGGCATGTACGCCACTGTTCCGATCCGCTTCATCGCCGGCTGGCCGTTGAACCGGATCGAGCCGGAGGTGGGCTCCTCGAGTCCCGCGAGAACGTTGAGCAGCGTGCTCTTTCCACAGCCGCTGGGGCCGATGATGGTGACGAACTCTCCATCCCGGGCGTGGAGGTCGATCTTCTCCAGCACAGGCAGGCGGCCCTGCGAGGTGGAGAAATCCACGCACACCTGCTCTAGCTCGATCTTCGGTTGGGCCGCCTGAAGGTCCCTCATGTCTCTTCCCGTGGCCATGGGACGAAAAGAGAGGCGCCGGACCCACGGCCAGCGCCTCTCGCGAAACTGTCGGTAAGCCGTTTCCTACGCTGGCATTACCCAGGTCAGGTTCGACGGTCGGCGGCGGATTCGGCCACCATCTCAGCCCGGCTAACCCCGAGCCCCCGTATCGATCTGAGTCTCTTCGACTGGGGTCAGCGTAGCAGTGGCCGGTGATGGTGTCAAGTTGAGCGGTCGGTGATGCGCTTGCCTGTTGCGCGGCAGGCGCGCCCGCCCGCACTGTCGTTCCCCTTTCCGGCGCAAGTCGCTACAATGGACTGGCTAATCCCGGGGAAGGAAAGGCTGGGGGAGACAGGATTGTCGACAGCGCTGCGCGGGAAATTGTTGGTGGGGCAATCGGGCGGATGCACCGCCGTGATTAACAGCAGCCTGGTGGGGGTGATTGAGGAGGCTCTACGGCAGACGGCCATCCC
>JAJZQR010000098.1 GCA_021806765.1 Chloroflexota bacterium
GTCGGCCGCTCTGGAGCTTCGCCCTTCAAAGCCTGATTGCTGCTCATTAGTACCGCCCGAAGAAACCCTGCGGCCGGACGATCACCACCAGCAGGTACATAGAATAGACGGCCAGATACTTCAGCGCCGGGTCGATGAGAATGCCGGCGAGGCTCTCGACCAAGCCGATGATGACGCCGGCGATCAGCGCCCCGATGATGCTGCCAAAGCCGCCGAGCGCGACGGCCACGAACGAAATCAGTCCAAAGAGGAATCCCACGCTGGGAAAGACGTAGAAGAAATTGGCGAGGAGGGACCCGGCCACGCCGACGCAAAGAGCTCCAATGCCCCAGCCGAGGGTGAAGATTCGTTCGCTGCTGATCCCCATCAGCGCAGCCGCGTCCCTGTCCTCCGAGGTGGCTCGAATTGCGAGCCCGACCTCGGTGCGCGTTACAAACCAGTAGAGACCACCGAAGACGGCCAGCGCAGCGATGCTGGCCACCACCATCGAGCGACTAAGGAAGATGTCGCCGGGCAGACCGATTCGTCCCTCGAGGATCGGATGCTGGATGACCCGATAGTCGGGCGACCATAGGAACTGAGCGCTGCTGCGCAGGAAGACGCCGAGGCCGAACGTCGCGACGATCTGTGCGAGCATCGGCCCTCGGAGGACCCGCCCAATGATCCCCTTGTAGACGATCACCCCGACGGCGAACAGGATCGCGGCCGAAATGGGAAGAGAGACGATCGGGTCCAATCCGAACAGCACCGCCATCCAGAAGGTTGCGTACATCGCCAACATCAGGAACTCGCCGTGCGCGAAGTTGACGATCTCCATCAGACCCCAGAGTAGCGTCAGCCCCACCGCGATAAGCGCGTAGACGAAACCCATCAGGAGACCGCTGACTATGCTCTGGCCCAGTACAGAGGCCGAAAGCGGTGTCGCCAGCGGCGACGTGAGGTATCCGTAAGCGGCGTTCGCGACGGCGACAAGGATTGCCACCGTCAGTGCGGGCCGAACGTAGCGCTGAGCCGTCATCGCCTGCTCCTCCATTTGGTCACGTTGATCAGACCGAGCCCAGCCTAGCTGCGCTGCGACCAGGGTGGAATGGGATAGACGAACTCCTTCGCCTTGGCTTGCTCGGGCCAGACCGTCCAGTACCGTCCGCCCTGGAGCTGATACATGATTGGCGAGCCGAGGGTATTCTGGCCGGTGCCGTCGAACTTCACACCCTTCCAAGGCAAGGGGATCTGGCTCGGCTTGACATCCGTCGCGACGAGCGCCTGGCGGATCTTATCGGGATCGGTCGAGCCGGCCCGGTTGATTGCGTCGGCCAGCACGATGAAGCCGAGGAACTGGCGGGACGGGTTATCTGTGAGATCGTGGCCAACCTTCTGCTTCAGGAGGTCGCTGAGCGTCTGGAGGGCCGGGACCTTGGTCATGAATTCAGGGCTGAACACACCGCGGCTGCTGTAGCCTTCGGCCTGCTTTCCAACCTGCGAGATGAACGCGGCGTCGACCCAGCCGGCATCCTGCGCCAGGACGATCTTCGGGTTGAAATCCAACTCTTTGGCGGTCCTGACCAGCAGCCCGGCGTCGGCCACGTAGCCGGTCGGCAGCCAGACGTCGGGATTGGCGGCTTTGAGCTTCTGGACCTCGGTGGTCATCGAGGTCGCTCCGGCCCGGTACTGGATGTCGGCGACGACCTTGTAGCCGTTCTTCTCGGCCAGCTCACGCTGCACCTTGGCCGAGCTGGTGCCGAAATCGGTGTCCTCGTAGGTCGTGGCCACCGTCTGAACCTTGATCCCCCTCGACTTCTCCAGGTCCTTGAGAAACTCGAACATAGCCTCGGAGAACATGTAGTCATGCGGGCCGGTTCGGAAGAACCACTTGAAGTTGCGAGCTGTCAGGGCCGGCGAGCTCGCTTCCGGCGCGAGGAATGGTACCTGGAGCCGCTCGGCGACCTGGCTGGCCGTCGCTGTGACGGCGCTCTGATACATGCCGTAGATCGCAGCGACCTTCTCCTGGGTGATGAGCCGCTCGGTCTCGCCGGCGCCGCGGGCCGGATCGCCCTGGTGGTCGGTGATGATCGCCCGGATCTTGGCACCGCCCAGATTCGGCAGCCCTTTGCCCTCGGAAAGCAGCCAGCCGCTCGCCGCGAGCGGCCCAGGGTTGTTGATCATGTCTACCGCGAGCTCAATGATCGCCTTCGCGTCGACGCCGATCGGGCCCAGCGCTCCAGAGAGCGGGTAGGCGACGCCAATCGCGACCTCTGACACCTTGGAGAGGGCTGCTGGAGCACCGGTCGTAGCGGCTGCGGTTGCAGCCGGTTCGGCCGCGGCCGGCTTGGGGGGGGCCGCCGTCGGGCCCGGCGCCTGGGTCTGCACGCACCCCGCCAGAGGTGCGGCCAGGGTGGCGCCGCCGGCAAGACCGAGGAGTTTCAGAAAGCGACGTCGGCTGAGTTTCATCCTCACACCTCAATTCAGTATGCAAACATGAGATGGACACGAGCCGGTACGCTGTGGGACCCCAAAATCGCGCGAGCTGTCCAGCCGCTAGACGTCCCAGCCGCCGTCCACGGTCAGACACTGGCCGGTGATTTGCCTCGATTCGTCGGCAGATAAGAACAGCACCGCATAGGCGATATCGATGGCTGAGGTGAAACGAGATATCGCCTGCTCGCTCAGGTACTCCTTGAAAATGGCCTCGGGTGTGACACCCCTCACCCGGGCCTTCTCGCGGATGATCTTCTCCATACGATCCCCGTAGATCGGGCCGGGTGCCACACAGTTGACGTTTATTCCATAAGCACCAACCTCCCGAGCAATCGTCCGAGTCAGGCCACGAACTGCCCACTTCGAGGAAGAGTAGGCGACGCGGTACTTGTACCCGCGAAGCCCCGAGGTGCCGGCTATGTTGACGATCTTACCTTTCCCGCGCTCGATCATATGGGGAAGGACTGCCTTGCAGCACAGGAAGGTCCCCTTGGCGTTGATGTCGAGGACGTAATCCCACTCTTCGGCAGCCACCTTGTGCGCGGGAGTCTCGATCGGGCCGATTACTCCGGCCGTGTTAGCCAACACGTCGATCTGGCCGAACTCGCCCAGAGTGCGCTGAACCGTCGCCTGCACTGAGGCCTCGTCCGTTACGTCCACCTGGACTGTTATGGCGTGCAGCTCGGGTACCTTGCCTTGGATCCTCTTCACTTCCGCTTCCAGTGCCACAAGGTCACGAGCGGCTAAGACCAGTTTCGCGCCCTCCAGCGCGAAGAGCTCAGAAATGGTGCCGCCCATCCCCTTTGCCCCGCCCGTAATGAGCGCGACCTTGCCCTGCAACTTCTTGTAGCCCGAACTCGGCCTCAGTGCCACCTGATCCACCTGCTGTAGCCCAGCGAACACCATATTGCCCCTCCTCTCAAGACGCGCTATCGGGCTGAGCCTGAGCCGGCCGTAGGACCGAGCAGCTTTGCGGGATTGGCCGATCTCGCCCGCCGGTCAAGGCATTTCAACCCCTGAAACGGCTACGGGTCGCCCGCAGTGCACGCATTCTAGGGCGCGCTTTGCACGTTGTCAACTATCAGCAGACAAAAGGTTAGCGGCCCGCCCCTAGGGGGTCTACGTGCGGAAAGTCACAAAAAGGGAGCCGCAATTTGTGCAGATTCACCAGAGAGACGTGGTGAAGGATCTGAGAGAGATCCGCGGTTGACAAGAGCGGGCGGCGGTGCTAGGGTGGCAAATATCCATGAACCGTATACGGCTTAGGGTTGGGAGTGCCGAATGTCCGATGTGGTGGGACAACGCAACGCCGCGGTCCACGAGGCGGCAATAGACAGTAAGACCCGACTCGAGCTCCTGCGACTTGTTTCAGAGTACAGCCTTCCGGTTGGCTCAGCGGTGCTTGCCAGGAGGCTGGAGGAGAGGGGCATCGGCATCACCGAGGATGCCGTCCGGTATCACCTGCGCGTCCTTGATAGGCAGGGATACACAAAGAGGTTAGGCAACCGCGGCAGGACGATCACCGGAGATGGCTGGAACGAGCTTCGCAGCTCCCTGGTGGATACCCGTCTGGGAATCGGGCTTGCCAGCCAGGAGGGGCTGGCGCAGCAGGTAAGCATGGAACGAGCCACAGGTGGCAGGGCCGTCGCCGCTTCCCTCAGCATCGTTCCGACCGAGTCTCTGGGGGTGGTGCTGCGAAACGCCGCGGTGGCGTGCCGCGCCGGCATCAGCCTTGGCGATCAGGTTGCCCTCGTGAGGAGCGGCGAGAGGCCGGGGGGTTTGCCGATACCGCCCGATAAGACGGGACTGATTACGGTGAGCACCGCCACGATCGACGGCATCCTGCTGTCCCGTGGGCTGCTGTTTCGCCCGACTTTCGGTGGACTCGTAGAGGTATCGGGATGGCGTCCCCTACGTATCGTGGAGGCGATCGACTTCGGATATAGCTCTCGCGACCCGGAAGAGATCTTGATCCGCTTCGGCGGCACGCGGATCCGAAGCATCGCGGAGAATGGCCACGGTCTGCTCCTCGCCGACGTGCGTGAGATGATCGGCACGTGCAGGGAGACGGTTCTGCATATTCTGCAGGAGATCCGACGCTCTGAGGGCTTGGGGGCGGTGTGCGCGGTTGGACAGGTAGGCCAGCCACTCCTTGGCGTTCCGGTGCGCCCGCACATGTTCGCCGTGGCAATTGTCTCAGGGTTGAACCCTCTCGTGGCCTCATATGAAGCAGGCGTGCCGGTGGAGTTTGTCACTAACGCGGTCATGGTCGATCGTGAGACGTTCTCTCCGGTGGAGTCGTTTCTTCCGGAGAGCGAAAGGGAGAACCTCCCCACGGGTGGAGCTGTTGAGGGTTCGTGGTCGACCGATGGCGAGGAGTCGTTGGCGACCGCCCCATAGGGAGGTCAATGACGGAGCTATTGGCACGGGAGGCCGTCGCCATCGAGCGGTCAGGCTCGGATCGAGGCATCGTTGCGATCGCCCCGAGGACTCATCCCAACCAGTCGGTTCGTGCCGGGCGCTGCCCCGGCATACCAACAGAAGCAGTCGGAGGTATAGAGTCAAATGGTCGACACGTTAACGGCTGGGGCCACCAATTGGGAATCGAGGATCCAGAAGTCGCGCCGCATGTTTCAGGATGCGCTCGACGTCCTGCCGGCCGGCGTGGCTTCGCCAATACGTAGCGCAGCCTACTTCACCCCTCATCCCGTCTTCATCGAGAGAGGCAGCGGCAGCCGTCTGTTCGACGTCGATGGCAACAGCTACATCGACGTGATGATGGCCCTCGGACCGATCGTCCTCGGCCACGCTCACCCAGCGGTCACGAAGGCTGTCCAGGAACAGGCCGCGAACGGGCTCCTCTTCGGTGCGATCACGGAGCTCGAGGTCGATGTGGCGCGCAAGATCCGCGAGATGGTGCCCAGCGCGGAGATGGTGCGCTTCACCAATTCGGGTTCAGAGTCGACTCTGCATGCCATACGGCTCGCACGTGGCTACACCGGCAAGAAGAAGATCCTCAAGTTCGAGGGCCACTTCCACGGCAACCATGACCAGGTCCTGGTCAGCATCACGCCGCCGCTCTCTACGGTGGGCTCCCGTCAAGATCCGGTGAAGATTCCGGTCGGCTCCGGGATCCCAGAGGAGACGTTGTCGACCACGCTGGTCGCGGTCTGGAACGACGTCGAGCTGCTCGAGCGAACGGTCCGCCGCCATCGCGACGAGCTGGCTGCGGTGATCACCGAGCCGATCATGGCCAACAAGGGCTTCATCGGACCGGAGCCCGGGTACCTGCAGGCGCTGCAGCAGATCTGCCGCGACAATGGCGTGCTGTTCATTCTCGACGAGGTCATCACCGGCTTCCGGTTCGCAGCCGGTGGGGCGCAGGAGTACTACGGCCTCAAGCCCGATCTCACCACCTTTGCGAAAGCGCTCGCCAACGGCGCGAATGTCGGCGCTTTCGGCGGCAGGCGGGAGATCATGTCGCTCTTGGAGGGGGGCAAGGTACGTCACGCGGGCACCTACAACGGCTCCTCGCTGAACCTCGCCGCGGCGCGGGCCTGCCTCGCCGAGTTGAGCGCCGACGATGGAGCGGTCTACCGCCACCTCAATGCCGTGGGTGGGCAGCTGCGCGAAGGCCTGCAGGCGATCGCCGACCGGCTGGGGATGCCGGCAATCGTCCAGGGAACGGCCTCGATGTTGCAGCTCTACTTCACGCCTGCGAAGAAGATCATCGACTACCGGGGTACCGCCGGAGTGGACCTGCATCTGTTCCAGCGCTTCGCGATGGAGATGATCAAGCGCGGCGTCTACCTGCACCCGGATGGTTTCGAGCATTGGTTCGTGTCTGCCGCGCACACTGAGGCGGACATAGACGAGGTGCTGAACGTGGCCGAGACGGCCATGACGTTGGTGGCGACCGGGAAAGCATGAAGCGGCGGCCATCCGGCCTGTCCTTCGTGCCCTCGGTGGCGTGCTCCGCAGAAACCAGTGAAAAGTGAGCGAGGAGGCTGATCTATGGACCGTCCGGATCTAGAAGCTCTCCGTGGCGCCATCGACATGCATGCTCATACGGGACCGGCCCTTTTCCCCCGACCGCTCGACGATCGAGACACCGCGGAGATGGGCGTGCGGTACGGGATGAGAGGTTGCGTCCTGAAGGACCACGACAACTCGACCACGGGCCGGGCGTACTACGTCAGGAAGATGGTCGAGGGTTTCGAGCCGATTGGATCGGTGGTGTTGAATCGCTCGGTAGGTGGGCTGGCTCCCCACGTGGTTCAGGCTGCAATCCGCACCGGGGCCAAGGTGATTTTCATGCCCACCACCCACGCGAAGTGGCACATTGACTACTTCGGTATGTCGGACTACCCCCAGTTTGGGCGCACCTTCAAGTCCGTTCCGGTCGAGGGCATCACGATCCTGGGTGAGGACAACCGGCTGAAGCCGGAAGTCCTTACCATCCTGGATCTGATAGCCGACGCGGACGTGTGTCTGGGCACCACTCACCTCACCACGTTGGAGCGGACCGTCCTCGTCGAAGAAGCTTTTCGCCGGGGTGTGAAGAAGGTGTCGATCACACACGCCAACTGGGCCCTGGCTAAGCTAACCGTGGAGGAACAGAAGGCGTTCATAGCCATGGGCGCCTACGTCGAGTACGTCACCTGCGCCCTCGTATCGCCGATCTGGTACGAGCAAGATGTGAAGGAGCTCGCCGGTTGGATCAACGAGATCGGGCCTGAGAAGCTGGTGCTGTCCTCGGACCTTGGGTCGATGGCATCGCCGTTCCACGCCGAGGGACTGCGGGTTGCCGTGGCGGCACTCTTGGACAACGGCGTGCCCTACGAGTCTCTGGAGACCATGCTCAAGGTGAATCCGGCGAAGCTGCTGAACATGGAAGTCGGGTGAGATCGCCGCGACTCAGGAGGAATAGATGGCTCACGGATACAGTGGCAAGATCCTTCGCGTCGACCTCACAAACTCCACGATTGAGATCGAAGAGCCCGACGAGCTGTTCTACCGTCGCTACTGGGGCGGGCAGGCGCTGGGGTCCTACTACCTCCTCAAGGAGCAGGACCGAGGCGTAGACCCCCTCGCGCCTGAAGCTATGTTGGTCTTCGCCTCCGGCGTCATGACCGGCTCCAGGCTGCCGGCCATGTCGCGCTTCAGTGTGGTTGGTCGCTCCCCGCTCACCGGAAGCTTCGGCGGATCGGAGGCGGGTGGATGGTTCGGGCCGGAGCTCAAGGCGGCAGGCTATGACGCCGTGGTGGTGAAGGGAAGAGCAGAGCAGCCGGTCTACCTATGGATCCACGACTGGGAAGTCGAGATCCGGGACGCTCGCCGCCTCT
Source organism: Chloroflexota bacterium (assembly GCA_021806765.1). Next base: position 7,821 of record JAJZQR010000098.1, read on the forward strand.
GGGGCTTCGACACCGGTGAGGCCCAGGCCGCGATACGCCGGGAGCTTGGAGAGGAGCGGGCCCGAGTGGTGGGGATCGGGCCCGCTGGCGAGAAGCTGGTTCGCTACGCCTGCCTCGTGAATGAGAACAAGCATGTGAACGGGCGCGGCGGGCTGGGGGCCGTCATGGGCTCCAAGAACCTCAAGGCGATCGTGGCTCGCGGCAAGGAGCCTCCCGCGCCGTACGACCCCAAAGCCGTCAGCGAGCTGGCGAAATGGTACGCCGCGCAGGTGATGGAGAATCCGACGACCAGGCTCTTCCGCGAGCAGGGAACAACCGCGACGCTCGCCAGCCTCAACTCCTCGGGCATCCTCCCCACCAACAACTTCCGCTCGGGCGTCTTCGCCGAGGCCGATGCCATAGACTGGAACGCCTATCAGCGGGAGATATTCGTGAAGGCCGAGTCCTGCTATGCCTGCTCCATCAGGTGCAAGCGAGTGGTTCAATCGGCAGGAGAGTACAACGTCTCTCCGGAATACGGCGGCCCGGAATACGAGACGATGGCCGCCTACGGCTCCAACTGCATGGTGGGAGACCTGAGGGCGATCGCGAAGGCCAACGAGTTGAGCAACAGGTACGGCCTCGATACCATCTCCACAGGCATGACGATCGCCTTCGCCATGGAGTGCTTCGAGAAGGGGCTCCTGACGAAGGCCGACTGCGATGGGATGGAGCTCCGCTTCGGCAACCCCAGGGTGATGCTGACTCTAGTGGAAAGGATCGCCAGGCGTGAGGGGATCGGCGACCTTCTCGCGGAGGGAAGCGCGCGAGCGGCGGAGCGGATCGGGGGAGGAGCCGAAGCGTTTGTCGTTGCGGTGAAAGGACAGGAGCTCGCCCTCCACGATCCGCGTGCCAAGCCGGGCGTCGGGGTCGGATATGCCATCAGCGACACCGGGGCGGATCACCTGGTGATCAATCACGATCCTGGTTTTCAGATGAAGGAGGCGCCTCTCCTGAAGACCCTGGCGCCGCTCGGCGTGCTGGAGCCGGTGCCAGCCCTCGACCTCGGGCCCCGCAAGATGCGGCTGTTCAGGCCCCTCGAAGACATCTACAGCTTCTGGAAATCGGTGGGGGTCTGCAACTTCGGCTATGGCCCTCGCGTGAACGTCTCGCTGTTGAAGTTCGTGGAGATGGCTCAGGCCGTGACGGGATGGGACACGAGTCTCGCCGAGATGGCGAAGGCCGGGGAGAGGACGACAAACCTGGCCCACTGCTTCAACGTTCGAGAGGGCTTCCGCCGATCGGATGACCGTCTCCCGGATCGGTTGTTCGAGCCTCTCCCGGATGGTCCTCTGGCCGGTACGTCGACGTCGAGGCAAGAGTTCGAGGATGCTATCGCACTGCTGTACGAAATGAAGGGCTGGGACCCATCGACTGGCATCCCTAGCCGTGGAAAGTTGGCGGAGCTGGACATCTCGTGGGTGGCGGATCTCCTGGAGGAATCCGGAGTGCCCGCGGCATAGGCCGAAGCGGCCTCTGGCTCGTCGACGACAAGCATGCCCCAGAGAAGCTGGGGCGTCGCCCCTTTGCGCGCTACGGCGCCCGGTCTGGGATCTGATCCTGGTGGGCTCCCGGTCACGCTAAGCGCCGCGCGAAAGCGGAGAAGAGGAGAAAGCGAATATGAGACTCGGCGTGAGCAGGATCGAACGCGAGCAGACCCCGTTTGACATGGCTATCGAGCAGTTCAACGCCGCGGCGGAGAAGCTGAACCTCGATCAGGGTATGCGGGAGATCCTGAGTAACTGCAAGCGAGAACTCACCGTTCATTTCCCCGTCCGGTTGGACGACGGCACCATCAAGGTCTTCACGGGCTACCGCATCGAACACAACATGGCCAGGGGACCGGCAAAGGGGGGCATCCGCTACCATCCTCAGGTGGACCTCCACGAGGTGCGGGCGCTTGCCATGTGGATGACCTGGAAGTGCGCCGTGGTGGGCCTTCCTTATGGAGGTGCCAAGGGAGGCGTCGTCTGCGACCCGAAGTCGATGTCCATGGGGGAGCTGGAGAGGCTGACCCGTCGCTATTCCTCGGAGATAAGCCTCCTGATCGGCCCTGAGCGAGACATCCCTGCCCCGGACGTCAACACCAACCCCCAGATCATGGCCTGGCTGATGGACACCATCAGCATGCACAAGGGCTACTCAGTTCCCGCCGTGACGACCGGAAAGCCGCTCGCCATCGGTGGCTCGGAGGGCAGGAACGAGGCGACGGCCAGAGGATGCTCCTACGTGGTCCGCGAGGCGGCCAAGGTGATGGGCATGAAGCTGAAGGGCGCCACGGCCGTGGTGCAGGGCTTCGGCAACGCCGGGGCCGCGGCCGCCAGGTTCCTGGCCGAGGACGGGGCGAAGATCCTGGCCGTCAGCGACTCCCGAGGCGGCGTCTTCAACCCGAACGGGCTCGACCCCTGGGAGCTGATCAGGTACAAGGAAGAGACGGGCTCGGTGGTCGGTGCACCCAGGACCGAGCGGATCAGCAATTACGACCTACTCGAGTTGGGGTGCGACATCCTGATCCCAGCTGCCCTGGAGAAGCAGATCACCGAGAAGAACGCCCCTCGTATGAAGGTGAAGCTGATAGCCGAGGCTGCCAACGGCCCGACTACGCCCGAGGCTGACCGGATCCTGAGGGAGAAGGGTACGCTGGTCATCCCTGACATCCTGGCCAATGCCGGCGGAGTAACCGTCTCCTACTTCGAGTGGGTGCAGGACCTGCAGTCCTTCTTCTGGGAAGAGGGCGACATCAACAGGAAGCTGGAGCAAGTCATGGTCCGCTCCTTCGATGCAGTGAAGAAGATGGCGGATGAGTCTGACGTGGACATGAGGGTTGCCGCCAACATGGTGGCCATCAAGCGCGTCGCAGAGGCCACCCAGATCCGGGGCATCTACCCGTAGAGGCTGTGGATGCAGAGACGCGCGGGTGGGTCTAGTCACCAGCCGGCTAGACCAGCCACGGTCCGCGCGTCTCTGCGAGCGGCTTTACGAGACTTGCCGGCAGTCAATCTCTGGGGTGGCGCCTCAGCTGTACGCTTCCGTGTCCGGTGGCCCAGCAGGGTTGGCGGAACACGCGGTTTGCGGGGGGACGGACGAAGTGTCGACCAATGCGGCTAACAAAGGTGGTCTCGAAGACGTAGTTGCTGGAACCTCGGCCATCAGCTCGGTGGACGGCTTTGCGCCCAAGCTGGCCTACCGTGGAATAGACGTCCACGATCTGGCTGCCCACTCCACCTTCGAGGAGACGGCCTACCTCCTCTGGCACGGGCACCTGCCCACCACGTTTGGGCTTTCCGTCCTGGAGGATCGCCTCTCCTGTTGCAGGAACCTTCCCTTCGGCATCATCAGGATGATCGTGGAGTTCCCGCAGGCATCTGAGCCGATGATGGTGTTGCGCACCCTGGTATCTGCACTCGAGATGTACGATCCGGGCGGACCCGAGCATCACCACGACGTGGATCTCAGCCGTGCCATCCTGCTGACGTCCCGCGTGCCCACCATCATCGCCTACCACCACCGGGCACGGCTCAAGCTCGAGCTGGTCGAGCCTCGCCACGACCTCGGGATGGCAGCCAACTTCCTCTACATGTTGACTGGTGACGTTCCGGCCGAGCGCGCTGCGCGAATACTGGACCAGTGCCTCATCCTCCACGCAGACCACGAGCTCAATGCATCTACGTTCGCTGCGCGCGTTGCTGCTGCAACCCTCTCGGACCTGTACTCGTCGACCACGGCGGCCGTCGGCACCCTCTCGGGCCCGCTGCACGGACGAGCCAACGAGCGGGTCATGGAGATGCTGGAGAGGATCGGCGAGGTCTCCAGAGTGGAAGAGTACCTCCAGGGGCTGCTGGCCAAGGGCGGCAAGGTCCCCGGCTTCGGCCATCGGGTCTACAGGAAGCGGGACCCCAGGGTCGACGAGCTGGCGAGCTTCTCCGAGGCGTTGGGCCGGGAGGCTGGAGAGCTCAAGTGGTACGAGATGACCCGAGCGATCGAGGAGTTCATGCTAGAAGAGAAGGGGATCTACGCCAATGTGGATCTCTACTCCGCCTCGGTGTACCACGTGCTCGGCATCCCGACGGATCTCTTCACTCCGGTGTTCGCCATCAGCCGGATGGTCGGTTGGACGGCCCACATCCTGGAGCAGTACGCGAACAACCGGCTGATCAGGCCGCGGGCTGAATACATCGGGCTCCACGGCGTCCCTTACACGCCGATAGATCGGCGCCCCGAGCCCGAAACACCGGTAAGGACCCCGGATTGCCTCACATCCGCGATTGCCCCTCCGAGACAGCCTTGAGCCTCCGCGACGACTAACGAAAATCCGGCCTAGCTGTAGGCCAAACCGGACTTTGGAGCGGGAGACGGGACTCGAACCCGCGACAATCTGCTTGGAAGGCAGATTTGCGTGAATCGCCGTTTCGAGCGCCTTTTTTCCGGTTTGCGACAGTCTAATTCTCGCGCCGCCCCAGGCGGCGCGATGCCCGTAGTTGGATTATAGGCGGTAGTTGCCTGACAGGCAATGGTCTCGCGGCCAAGCCGGCCGCCTGCCGGGCTTGGATGTTGGCGGCCCCGGCCATCTCTATCCCGGCTGGCAGTTCACACCGAGCGGGGTCCTGCCCTGCATCGAAGAGGTTCTGGCTGCCCTGCGCGAGCACGACCCCTGGACGCGGCTCGCCTTCGTGGCCAATCCCAACTCGGCCCTCGGCGGCCGGACGCCGCTGTTTGAGCTGCGCCACGCTAACCTGGCACCGGTCCTCTTGGCTGCCCGGACCCATGGAGAGCAGGTTGCCGTTTGACCGCTGGGGGCCACACCCGAGCAGAGGAACGGGCATCCTCTTCACTATGCCTCCAGCCGGGTTGCCTGGTAGCTACTTGGGCGCTAGCGGTCCAACCGAGTTTCGTTCTCAGTTACCTGGCAGCTACGTTGCGATTACTGGAGGATTGGCAGGTGACTTCGGAGCCGGAGTGTACTGCTTTGGGGGAGAAGGAATGTCGTGGGCTGGACAGGTCTGATCACGGTGCTTGGCGCAGCGGTCGTCCGGCCATCCGTCCACGGTGCCGAGTTGGGGTTGCGCCCCGATCGGTTGGCATGATATGATCGTGCGGGCTAGATTACGGAAACCGTGAGCATGGCAACACAACCATACGAAGAGGCTGGTACACGCGGATATGGCGAGCCGGTGGGGATACGGCTGCTGGCGGCCATGGAAGGCGCCGGTGCAGATCCTTTCACCACGGCCCAGGCGATCAGCGAGGGCGCGGGGCTCGGCCTCAGGCCAGGACACGCCATAACGATCCTCCACCGGCTGGTGGCTGCTGGGTGGATCACCCGCGTCAAGAAGGGCCTCTACGCCGTCAACGATCCGGTGACCCGGCTGCCGAAGGCGCCCCCCTTTGCCATCGGCACCGCGATGGCGACACCTTCGGCCGTCAGCCACTGGTCGGCTCTTCAGCACTGGGGCCTGACCGAGCAGGTACCGACGGACATCACGCTCTCCTCTCCGAGGAGGACATATCCTCCTTCGGATGGAATGCACAGTGCTGACGGTCGCCCCGTGTGGACCGTGGGGGGCGTTCGATACGAGTTTATCACCGTCGCTCCGGCGCGCTTCTTCGGCATTACACAAGTCTGGGTCGATGATCGGCATCAGGTGCCCATGTTCGATCGGGAGCGGGCACTGCTCGACACCTTCCACCACTTCCACATCTTCGGCTCGCTCGCTGTCGCGCTGGAGATCCTCGAGGCCCATCTATCGGAGCTGGACATCGATCGGCTGGCAGAGTACGCCGGGAAGCTTGGGGTAGCCGCGGTGGTGAAGCGAATGGGCTGGGCGCTCGAGGAATTCGGGGTGGCCCCGGATCTGCTGGCGCCACTGCGAGCCTATCCATCCAGAGGTGACTCCCCCCTCGACCCCGGTCGCCCGCCGCGCGGCCGCCACAACCCCACCTGGCACGTGATCGAGAACCTGCGCCATGCTGGGTGAAGGCACAACGCCGCTGCGCTCACTCCGCTACCGCATTGCTGCCGCGGCCCACGCCGTGGGTAAGCCCCAGCACGTGATCGAGAAGGACTACGCGCTGAGCTACCTCCTTGCGGGTATCGCCGAGGTGTCGCCGCTCGCCGAGACACTCGTCTTCAAAGGCGGCACCTGTCTCCGCAAGGCTTACTTCCCGGGCTATCGCTTCTCGGAGGACCTGGACTACACCTCGCGTACTTCCCTGGGTTGCGAGGCATTGCTGGACGCTCTCCTCGGCGCCGCGCATCGGATGAGGGCACGGCTACTGGCTTATGGTCCATTCGAGGTGGTGGTAGATCACGAACACCACCAGGGCCCTCATCCACGGGGACAGTGCGCGTTTCGAGTTCGGGTCCGCTTCCCCTGGATGCGTGGCCCCGAGTGCAGTCTCAAGGTCGAGGTGTCGATGCAGGAGCCTTTGCTGGCCGATACGATCCAGCGCCCCCTGATTCACGAGTTCCCTGGTGAGTCGCTGGAAGTCACCATGGCAACCTACCGGCTGGAGGAGATCGCTGCCGAGAAGCTGCGCGCCTTTCTCCAGTCCAGGCAGTACCTCCGGGACCGAGGCTGGCTGAAGAATAGGCCTCGCGACCTCTACGATCTGTGGCACCTTCAGCAACAGTCCGATCTTCCGCTTGACTGGCAAGAAGTCGCCCGGCTTCTGCCCGACAAGGCGCAAGCGTACGGCCTGTCCTACACAGGTCCGGAGGACTTCCTCGACGAGCAGGTGCTCACCGGCATCCAACGGGATTGGCACGGCCAGTTGGCGAATTTCGTGACCGACCTCCCGACCTTCCAGCAGTGTCTCTCGACGCTTCATGCTCTGCTTGGCGAGACCCTTGGATAGCACCTGCCCCGTCTCTCCTCTTGGTTTCTCCCGTTCGTGGCAGGAGAAGGGTTTCCCCCGAAAGCTCAAGATGGTAGACTGGCAACGAGCAACACCAATCACCTGGTCCCTTGGTCGGCTTCCCTCTGAGGGTGCTCCAACATGGGCTGTATAGCCCTTAGCGTTGAGCGCCCGGGCCAATTTCAACGAGCTCTTAGAAACTCACATGTATGGGCGCTGCTACCAGCGCACGTCTCTGGTTTGGTGATCAAGTTGGTCAGTGGCGGGGGCCCGGCTGTCTGACCTTTCCCAGTCTTCAATCCGTGGGAAGCTGTAGAACTACTATTGCGCTACAGGCCAGTTCTGCTGGAGAGATCCAGCCGAGGCAGGGGTGAGGCCGGAGCCTAGGATGCAGCACAGGAACTTGACGAGAGGTGCCGGCTGCGTTGCACATCGCAGTATTCGAGGGTGATCGAGTTCTACTTAGAGACCGACCGTGGCGAGTTCGCAGCCGCAGCCAAGTCGCCGGGTCTGCCACCGTGATGGAGTTGGAGGCCCAGGACGGCGAGCTACCTCATCTAGTCTCAGTGATGGTTCCTCCCGATGAAATCATCTCCTTGCCCAGTGAAACTCTCCACTTCGACCTCAATGGCCTAGACGCCTTCGGGCCTTGGGCTCGTGCCCACCAGATTCTCGGAGCCACACTGATCGGGCAAACAGGACTGCTCTCAGGCGCCAGATTCGGCCGCGTTGCTCTGGAAGCCTATCAATTGGCTCCGACACTTCGCCTTCTGAGCAAGTCGCGCCCGAGTCTCCTCATTGCCGACGACGTGGGCCTGGGGAAGACAATCGAAGCCGGCCTGGCGCTGCTGGAATTGCTCGCCCGCGGCCGAGCTCGTAGGGTGCTGGTGGTCGCACCGCCTGGGCTTCTCGTCCAGTGGAAGGAAGAACTGGCCGACAAGTTCGGTCTGGACTTTGCGGTGATCGAGAATGCGTCCGGACTCGCGCGGGTTCAAACCGACCTTCCGGCGGGCATAAGCCCCTGGGATGCCCTGCCCTTTGTGCTCACTTCGGTTGACTTCCTGAAGAAAGAAACAGTTCGCGGCCGGGCCTTGCGCAAGCGATGGGACTTGATAATAGTTGACGAGGCTCACTCTCTTGCCGAGTCGGGTACTCCAGACAACCCGTATCGAACTCAACGCACCCGGCTCGGGGTAGCGCTCCGGGATGCGTCAAGGGGACTCCTACTTCTCACGGCGACTCCGCACAACGGGTACTCGCACTCCTTTCGGTCTCTGCTGGACTTGGTAGAGCCGATGGCTGGTACCTTCGCCGGCGATCGCGACAAGCTGGCTCGGCGTGTCGAGGCGGCCATGGTGCGCCGCATGAAACCCCAGATCACCCGAATCCGTCCAGATGGGATCCGCGAGGAGGTGTTCCCGCGCAGAAATGTATCAGGCATCCCAGTGCCGCTCGAAGCAAGTGAGCAGGAACTCCTGCGCAAGGTGGCAGCATACTGCTCCAAGACCGCGCGATCGGCTCATGAGACCGAGGAGGCGGACCTCGTCACGTTTGCGATGCAGATCGTGAAGAAGCGTGCCCTGTCCAGTCGCCGAGCCTTGGAGAACACGATAGAGCATCGACTCGATGCTCTTCGCAAGGAAGAAGCCGATGCCCTACCGACGGCCGCGGAGATCCGGGAACTCCAGGACGAACTGCCCATGGATGAGGTCGGTGCGGAAGGAACTGCCATCCGGATCGTGCGTGCGGCTGTACCCAAGGAGGAGAAGCGCCGCAAGGCCGAGATTAGTGCGCTAAACGGGATACGTCGGCTGCTGAGAAGCCTTCCAACGAGGGACCCGAAGGTCGAGTCCCTCTTGCAGCAAGTGCGAGCTGTGCTTGCAGGGGACCCAACCGCCAAGATCATCGTCTTCACCGAGTATCTAGATTCGGTTTTCACCATCAGTGACGCCCTCGAGCAGGCCGATGACTTGAAGGGGAGGGCCGTGGTTCTTAGAGGCGGGCTCTCGGGTGGAAAACGGAGACGCATCCAGGACAGGTTCGATCAGCCCGATATTGCCCTCCTGCTCGCGACAGATGCTGCAAGTGAGGGGCTGAACCTTCAACGGCTCTGCCACAGAGTGATCCATTTCGAGTTGCCGTGGAATCCCAATCGGTTGGAGCAGCGCAATGGCCGAGTGGATCGATACGGCCAGAAGCACGCTCCGCTGATACGTTACCTGTACTATCCTGATAGCCCTGAGGACGATGTTCTCCATAGGTTGGTCGGTAGGATCGAGAGCATTCGAGATGACCGAGTCTCGACTCCTGACATCCTGGGGGTGCTGAGCGGCGCTGGTGACCTGAGCCGCCAACTGGTCGATCTGAACCCCGACGAGGCTGGTTTGGAAGCTCACAAGTCCTCTCTCATCCAGCATTTTGAGGACAGGACCGCGGACTTCGTCCGCAACGTCCAACCCTTGATTACGGCAGGAGACGGGAGCGACGTCCTCGAAAGCCAGCGTCTCTTGGATCTGCTGAACACAGCGGAGCCGTTGATGCCGGACGAGAAGGAACTCGAGATGTTGATGTCCGAAGATCGGAA
>JAJZQR010000002.1 GCA_021806765.1 Chloroflexota bacterium
GGAAGAGCCAGGCTACCCAGCGGGGTATCCTCGCTTGGCCGCCCTTCGAGGTCGCTGCAGACCGTTCCTGTTCTGCTATCGCTGTCCCTTCGCTCATTATTGCGATCCCTTAACCTCCCCTCTCCCTTTGGGAGAGGGTCACAAGTCCTTTGCCACCACGATCCCCCAGGCCGAGCTGCAGCCGGCCTCCCGCAGGGCTCGGGCGCAATCTTCCAGGGTCGCCCCGGTCGTGCAGACGTCGTCCACGATCCCTACCCGCTGCCCACGGAGGACGCTGCCGTCCTTACAGTGGAAGGCCTCCCTGACGTTGGCCCGTCGCGCCGAGGCCCGCAGCCCCGCCTGGGCGACGGTCTCTCGCCACCGCTCCAGCAGATCCGCCACCGGTGCTCCGAGTGCCTCTCCCAGCTTCTCGGCCAGCAGGGCCGACTGGTTATAGCCTCGCTCGGCGAACCGTCGAGGGTGAAGCGGGACCGGCACCAGCAGATCCAGCCGGAGGGGCCTGCTCCGCAGCTCCTGCTCTGCCAACCGCGCCAGCGGCGCCGCGAGACTTCGCCGATGCCGGTACTTGAAGCTGTGGATCGCCCTTCGCGCCACGCCCTCGTACACGCACGCCGCTCGAATGCCGGCCAGGGGACCCTGGTATCGCTGGCAGACCGAACAGAGGCTGCCGAACCGGGACGGGCGAGCGCAGCGGGGACAGGAGGCCGGATCCAGTGCCCGAATCGAGGACAGGCAGTCCGGACAGAGGTCGGCACCTCGAAGGCCACATCCCACGCATCTGGAGGGGAACAACACCCCGAGAAGCGGGCGGAGATCGATCCTCACGCGGACCTAACCCCCCAACCCCCTTCCCCACCGGGGAAGGGGGAGAAGTCGACCCGTCAATCCTCAAAGACCAGCCTATCCCCTACCCGGGTCCCCGTCCTCTCCAGGGTGCCGGCGGGAAGCTCCAGCACCGATCGAGCCTTGAACAGGTAGCGGCTCATCCTCCAGGGCCCCATCTGGTGGAGCAGGTGGACCACGGTCCCCTCCCGGTTCAGGAAGGCGGCATCGATGGGGAAGGCCATGCCCCAGGTGTGGATGCCGGAGCAGGGATCCAGCAGCAACCCCTCGCCGGGCTCCAATCCCTTCCGCCCCAGCAAGCCCCGGGACCTGGCCCAGAGCGTCGTGGCCGGCCGGACCATCCGGGCGATGGTAACGTCTCGACTGGCGTTGATGGCCCTCAATCTAAGTCCCCCGACGACGGCGAGATGCCGGCTCTCTGCGCCCTCCGCGGTGAGTAATGCCGGCCATTCTCAGAAGCTTCCTCCCCCCAGGAGACTCGGAACGGAGGGTCCGAGGATGACGATGAACATGGAGGGGAAGATCAGCAGGATCATGGGGAACAGCATCTTCAACGGGGCTTTGGCGGCAGCCTCCTCGGCTCGCTGCCTCCTCAGCAACCGTATCTGGTCGGCCTGCACCGACAGCACTCTGGCGACGCTGACCCCCAGTTGGTCGGCCTGAATGATGGCCGATACGAAGGTATTCAGGTCGGGAACCTCGGTGCGGTTGACCATCTCCTTCAGGGCCTCCCGGCGCGACCGCCCCATCCGGACCTCGGCCATCATCCGCCGAAACTCCCTGGCCAGGGCGTGGTCTGACTTTTCGGTCAGCCGCTGCACCGCGGCGTCGAAGCCCAGCCCCGCCTCGACGCTGATCACCAGCAGGTCGAGGGAATCGGGCATAGCCTTCTGGATCTCCTTCTGGCGTGCCCTGACCTTGGAGCTCAACCACATGGTGGGGATGTAGTAGCCGATCCCAGCCCCCACCAGCCCCAGCATGAGGGCCGTGGCTACGTCGGCACCCGCCAGACCCATCAGCAGGAAGATCAGCCCCGACATGGATACCATGCTCACGCCTACAATCCCAAGGAAGTCGTTGGCGCTGAGGTTGTGAGGGGTCCCGGCCAGCGCCAGCCGCTTCTGGATGCCGCTTAGCCCCGGATCTCCCGCCCCCTTGCGCTTTCGCTTCGGCAGGAAGCGGGTCATGATCCGGGCCACCTGCAGGATCATGGGGCGCAGGACCCGGTCGGTGAAGGGCTGTTCCAGCTCGATCTCTTCCAGGCTCCTCGGTCTCTCGGCGAACTGGGACAGTCGAGCCCGAATCGGGTCCGGGGCGGTCCTGGGAATCCATATGCCCAGCATCACGGCCAGGATGGCCACGGCTGCCAGGGCGCCAAGGAGTATCGACATCTTCTCTCCCTACACCTCGATGGCCACGATCCTTCGGATGGCGACGAACCCCAGCACGATGCCCAGCCCGCCGCAGATCGGCATGCAGATGTACCAGCCCGGGGCGAACAGCTTCATGACGTAGGAGGGGTTCAGCAGCAGCAGGACGCCCGTGAGAGCCAGAGGCAGCCCCGCGATGATGTAGCCTGCCATCGACTGCTGGGCGGTTAGCACCTTGATCTCGCCCTTGATCCGCACCCGCTCCCTGATGGTGGTACCTATGGTGTCCAGGATCTTCGAGAGGTTGCCCCCGACCTCGTGCTGCACCTTGATGGCGGTGACCATCAGATCCAGGTCGTCGCTGTTGATCCGCCGAACCAGGTTTTCCAGCGCCCTCTCGGGCGCCAGCCCCAGCCCCACCTCTCGAACCACGCGACTGAACTCCTCCCCCATGGGGGGCGGCGTTTCCCTGGCCACCAACTCCATCGCCTGGAGCAGGCTGTAGCCGGATCGTAGGGAGTTGGCCATGATCCCGATGGTGTCGGCCAGTTGGGCGTTGAAGGCGGTCACCCTCTTGCGCTCCCGGCTCTGCACGTACCACCGCGGCAGGTAGAGGGAGGCGAGGCCGAAGATGCAGCCCACCAGGAAGCTGCGGGAGATGAAGGCTGTTAGGGTCACGGTGACCAGGGCGATCATGGAGGTGACGATCAGGTACTCGGAAACCGTGAGCTTCAGGTTGGCTCTGGCCAGATCGAGGGATATCTGCTGGGCGAAGCCCTGGTTGGCCACTGCCCTTTCCACCGTCCGGGTGACGGCATCGGTGAGGGGCGCGCTGCGCTGGTGCTCCTCGTCCCCTTCGGCCGAATCTCTCCGGGTGGATTGCCGGCTCCCATAGCGGGCCAGCCGGTCGCTGATGATGCTGCGGGAGGGTTGTATCGCCCACGCCAGCCCAACCGCCACCGACAGCAACCCCACGAAGGCAACCATGCTCAAGAGAAAAGACACCAGGGCCTCCCCACCAAGTAGAGACGCGATATATCGCGTCTCTCTACATAATGTTAGAAGTACCTGTCCGACACTCCGAAGATCGATGGGGGCAGGTGGATGTTGGCCTCCTCGATCTTGTTCATGAACTTGGGCCGGATCCCCGTCGGCTTCACCCTGCCGATGATCTTTCCCCCCTCTTCGCCCAGCTGCTCGAAGACGAAGATGTCCTGAAGGACGATAACGTCCCCCTCCATCCCCTGGACCTCGGTGACGTTGACGATCCGCCTGGATCCGTCCCGAAGCCGGGCCTGCTGGACGATCAGGTCGATGGCCGCGGAGATCTGCTCCCGGATGGCCCGGTGAGGCAGGTCCATGCCGGCCATCAACACCATGGTCTCCAGACGAGCGAGGATGTCTCGCGGCGTGTTGGCGTGGCCCGTGGTGAGGGAGCCGTCGTGGCCGGTGTTCATGGCCTGGAGCATGTCCAGGGCCTCGGCCCCTCGACACTCGCCGACGACGATCCGGTCGGGGCGCATCCGGAGGGCGTTGATCACCAGCTCGCGGATCCGCACCGCCCCCTTCCCCTCGATGTTTGGGGGGCGGGACTCCAGCCGCACCACGTGATCCTGGCGCAGCTGCAGCTCCGCCGCGTCCTCGATGGTCACAATCCGCTCGTCGTCGGGGATGAAGCTGGAGAGGACGTTTAGAAGGGTGGTCTTGCCGGAGCCGGTGCCTCCGGACACGATGACGTTCAGCCTCGCGTTCACGCATGCCTTCAGGAAATCGGCCAGCTCCGGAGTCAAGGTGCCGAACCGTACCAGGTCGTCCACGGTCAACGGTGTCTTGGCGAACTTTCGTATGGTGATGGAGGGGCCCACCAGCGACAGGGGCGGGATGATGGCGTTGACCCGGGAGCCATCGGGCAGACGGGCATCCACCATGGGCGAGCTTTCGTCGATGTGGCGACCCAGGGGAGCGACTATCCGATCGATGATCCGCATGACGTGCTCGTCGCCGTCGAACTCCACGTCGGTCTTTCGCAGCTTGCCCTTCTGCTCCACGTAGACGGCTTTGGGGCCGTTCACCATGATTTCCGAGACGGTGGAGTCCTGCAGCAGCGGCTCGATGGGGCCAAACCCCCGTATCTCCGCGTACACCTCCTCGAACAACCGCTGGCGCTCGATGCGGGTGAGGACTATCCCCTCCTGTTCGATCACCTGATCGAACAGGAGCTGGATCGAGTGCCTCACCTGAGTATCGTTGCTCAGGTCGCTCTTGGGGTCCAGCTCGGCGATCACCTTGACCTGCACCCGTGCCTTGAGGTCCCGGGATATGCTGCGTCCCGAGTCCGTGCCGGAAGGAGGGTTTGGCCGGCGAGGAGGCGCCTCCGGTGCGGGAGGGGGCGGAATCGGAGGGCCGGCGGACGGTGCAACCGGTTCGGGCATCGGCGCCGAGTAGCCTTCAATGCGCTTTAGGAGGCCCATCAGTTGGATCCTTTCCTGGAGGCAAACGGAGTCAGGGCGGAGAGCCTGAACTTGCCGAGACCCCGGCCGGCCTTGGCATTGCGACTTCCGTTGGCCGTGGTGGAGCTTCTCTCCAGGACGGCCGCGGCGTCGGCGGGGGTCATCACCAGTCGGGCCACCTCGAGGAGGTTCTTCGCCACCGCACTGTCCGGCTGGGAGATCACCACCGGCACCCCTTGATTCACCGCCGTGGTCATCACCTGCCAGGCGCTGATGATGCTTGCCGAGATCTTGAACCGAATGTTCTGCTCGATGTCCCCGACCAGGATGCCCCCCACGCTGTCCGCCCGATTGAGCACCAGGGTCAGCTTCTCCTGGGGGTAGTGCAGCGCCTCGGCCACCTCCAGGAACAGCTTCACGTTCTTGATGGCCGGCATCTCCAGGGTGGCCAGCAGCAAGATCTGGTCGGAGAGATCCAGCACGCCCAGCACCGAGTCCTCGAAGGTGGGCGGCGTATCCACCACCACGTAGTCGTAGTGGGCCTTCAGCTGGCTCAGGATCGTCCGCAGATGGTCGGCGGTCACCAGCTCTGCCAGTTCCGGTCGGGGCGGGCCCAGCAGCACCTTCACCCCGGAGCTGTGCTCGACCAGGATCCGATCCAGGGCCTCTTTGTCCAGACTGCGGATGTTGGGAATGAGGTCCGAGATGGTGGTGTTGGTGGGCAAGTTCAGCATCACCGCGACGTCGCCGAAGATCAGATTGCAGTCCACCAAGGCAACCTTCTTCCCGGTCAGGGTCCGAAGGGCCACCGCCATGTTGGTCGCTACCGTCGTGCGGCCGACTCCACCCTTGGGGCAGAAGAGAGCGATCATGTGTCCGGAGGTCCCTGGCTCCGGTTCGGCCACAGGGGCCGCCGGAGCAGGCTTGAGGGCCGCCGCCAGCCGCGCTCGCTTGTCGGAGGCCAGCTCGTAAACGTGCCTGATGCTGCCCGCCAACTCGTCGCCGGTGAAGGGTTTCACCAGGTACTCACGTGCACCGGCCAGCATGGCCCGGCGCAGGAAGTCGGGTTCGCCCTGGACCGACATCATGATCACTTCGCACTCGGGTACCGCCGCGCAGATCGCCTCCGTTGCGGCGATGCCGTCCATCCCGGGCATGTTGATGTCCATCAGGATGACGTCTGGCCGCAGCTCCTTGGCCAACTGGGTGGCCTGCTGTCCATCGCCGGCCGAGCCGACCACCTCGATATCCCTTTCGAAGTAAAGGAGCTTGGCTATGCTCTCCCGCGTGTCAGCGAAATCGTCGACGATCAGGACCCGTATCTTCTGGGTCAAGGGGTACCTCCGTCCGCGCTGCCCTCGGTCGGGGGCGGCTACTGCAATGGCTCGGCCAGGGTGAACTTGAACTTTCGAATGACGTAGTTGGCGGTGATGGCCTCGGTGGAGATCGGCTCCTTGTCGGAGGGGGGCCGCAGCACCAGGTCGATCGTGCCTCCAGAGTCCTTCGCCCATTTCAGTATCAGGGCGTCCTGGTGGCTCACCTGAAAGGTGATCCCCTTGCCCGCCACGGCGGCGGCCCCATCGGCCTGCACCGGCGTGGCGAAGCTGCCCACCCGCAGAACCTCGAGGCCCTGGAGTAGGGTTTGAGTTACCTGGGGAAGGCTAGCGCTCGCCTGCCCCTGTCCCACCTGTCCCTGGGTCTGGGTTGGGACGCGGGGCAGCGGCAGGGTAAGCAGGACGTCCACCCGATCCCCCGGCCGGATCGCCCCGGTGGCGGTCAGCAGGTCGCCGCCCGACAGAGTCGCTGCCACCATCCCTTCCTTCAGGGTGAAAGCGGGGCCGGTCTTGCCGCTGGTATCGGCCAGCTTGGACTGGATGACCACCTCGTTCTTGTAGATGCGGGTGAGAGGGTACTTGCCCGCCACGGTTTCCACTTTGGTCGCCGCATCTGCCGGTATCACCTCGGCGGAAACCTTCACCACCGTCAAGGCCGAGGCTGGGACCGAGACTCGCTCCGGCAGGTCCGCCACCGCCACCACGACCTCCACGGTAGGGGTCCGTTTGGCGATCTCCGCGGCCTGCTCCGTCTGGGTGTACACCGCTATCCCTACCCCGAGGGCCAACAGGATCCCAACGACGACCAGGATGATGCCGATCCGTTTTCTATTCACCGACCAATCCCCCAGTAGACAGGGTCAGAGTACTCAGTTGGTGAGTCGCACCGTGGACATCTCGCTCGTGGTAGGGGTGGACGAAGGGTCGCCCGGCAGGACCATCCGCTCGAAGGTGCCTTGAACGCTCTTGGGATGCCCGGTCGCACTGACGCTCGTGATGGTAAACTGCGCGAGCCCGGTGGCTCGATACTTCAAGTTGCTACCGCTCTCACCGTTGTCCTGCGAGAACAGCAGGACTGTGATGCTCTGTCCGGTTCGCATGTCGCCCAAGGCGCTGCTCTTGTTGCCGGTGGTAGTCTCCAACCAGGACGGGAAGGGAAGGGACTCGCTCTCGTGGGAGGTCCCGGGAGACGGGCCTGCGGCATCGTCGTAGTACTCGAACTTCTCACTGTCCGAGGAGTGGAAGCCGTCGCTCACCCAACTCGCCAGTTCCGAGGCGCTACCGCTGCCTCCGTCCAGATCTACCCAGCCCGCGTTTCCAGCTGCTTCTTTGTTGTCGTCCCAGATGGTGTAGACGGATCCCACGGTGAAGGATTGCTGCTTGGTCACTATGGGCCAGACGCCGGTGCTCGACAGTGACTGGATCGCCAGCGACATGGCCGTGGCTTTCCCTCCAGAGGTCAGACTGTTGATCCCGATGATCCCCGCGAAGAGGGTGTTGTACTGGATCCGGGTGCTAACCCTCACTCCTGCAACCTGATTCAAGGATCCCGTGTGACCGTTCACGGGGCCGAGGCTGTTCTTGTTGACGTCCAGGAACAGGGTGTTCGCGGAATCCACCTGGGCACCGCCGTTCAAGCTTGCCAGCCGGATGATCTCGCTGTAGATCGTCGAGCCCGGGGTGTCGCTCGGACTCATCCTCACCATTCGCATGGCTGCCAAAGCCGCGCCGTCGGCCGCGTTCTGGGCCAGCCGCCTCTGGGAGTAGCCGTTTCCCAGATCCATCACCAGGGCGGCGAAACCGAGGATCACCACCAACCCCACGGCCACTATGATCATCAGCTGGCCGGACTGGCCCTCGCTCACTCGATGGTCACGGTGGATGTGGCCCGCATCGAGATGGTGGATCCGACCACGTTGCTCACCAGTGGGGTCACCGGCTGAAACCGGTAGCGGACCTCCACCGTGATCTTCTTGCCCGACGTCCGGTCGCTCTGGACGGGCGGCACGATGGTGATGTCGCCGCTCGGGACGGTTCCCAGGATCACGGTTTGCGAGTTGACGGCCGCCGCCACGTCGGCATCCGAGGTCAGCGGGATCGTGGCCGCCCTGGCCCCCTCCCGAGCACTGTTGGACAGCACCGTGTAAGAGGCCACACCGCGACCCAGATCGAAGAGCCCCAGCACCAGCCACAGGAAGACCGGCAGCGTCAGGGCAAACTCCAGCAGGCTCTGGCCTCGGCTCTTGTCGGTCGCCATGGCGCAGACCCCTCCGCGTGGCTAGAAGGCCACCATCGTAGCGCTTCTCGATATGGTCACCTTTCCCTCTGGGAAGAGCGCCCCGACGAGCGGGGTTATCGGCGTAAAGCTGTACGCCACCCCGACCGTCACCGTGCTGCCCGGCGCTCGTGTGCCGGCAGGCGAAACGGTGATGGTGACGTCCGTCAGTGGGATGGCAACAGGGGCAGCATCGTCGACCACCGCTTGCTTGACGGCGCCGTCCGAGTTTCGCACGTCGGCGGCGGCGCGAGCCCCAGTTCGGGCGGCACCGATCACCACGCCGTCGTAGTGGTATATCCTCCCGAAGTCGACGATCCCGGCGGCGACCCACAGAAGGAAGGGCAGCAGGAGCGCCAGCTCCACCAGGCTCTGCCCGCGGCCGTCTCGAGGGTCGCCGCTCATCGTGAACACTCTCCCGGTAGCGCAGCTCCCGGTCCGGCGCCTGGGGAGCTTCAACCTTGTTGGCGGATTATAGGAACGCGCACAACTGGACTGCAATAGGACATTGGTACCAACATTAACTGCCAAAGGACCCGCTTTTGAGCGGGTCCTGGGCGACCAGATCCGATCCAAGGCGGCACACAGACTACTTAGAGCTGCTTGCCGGCTTCGTTGAAGATGTTAGCAACCTTGGGACCGAGAACAACCAGAGCAGCGATGACTACGATGGCAACCAGGGCGATAATGAGGCCATACTCGACCATCCCCTGGCCCTCCTCGTCGCGAAGAGCGAAGCGCAGGTAAGCCCTATCGATCAGTTCGCGCATGGTGAACCTCCTTCCCTGCAGGACCGGTAGATCGGTCTACCTTCCTGATACCTATCAATAAGATCGGCAGGATGCTATCGGTTCTGAATAGGTCGCTCAATAGGAAGATGGTACTGGATCATCGATCTATTCTCGCAGGTGCACCTCCTTTCTCCCCGATCGGGTTCAGCTTCGAGTTGGCGGCCCTGCCGCTGGCTTCCGGCGCTTCATCTGCCGGGGCCGAAGCCGCCGTAACAACTGCTACTATGTTGCGATTCTCGTTATTAGGGAACAATAGGAATATAGTACTAGTTCCTGGGAAAGCTACTTGCTGAGCTGGCTGCCGGCGTCGCGGTCCCGCCATCCCGTTCCGTCTCCTCGCCCCCGGGAGCGATGGGAGCATCCCTGACGGGATGGGCGCATAGTGCGACTTCCGGAAAGGGGGAACAATAGGAGGATTGTACTAATTAGGTGAAGCGGGGGCGGGGCGAGAGGCTAAGCGGGGACGGCCAGACTGACCATGCATCCGGCTCCGACTTTGCTGCCTATCTCCAGGGTGCCGCCAATCAGCCGGGCTCGCAACTGCAGGTCGGCCAGCCCCGAGTGCTCCCTCTGGGAGGCCTCGGGCAGGGCCGAGGTGACGTCGAAACCTCGACCCTCGTCGGCCACGGTGACAACCACCTGCTCCGGCTCGAAGCGGAGCTTCACCTCGGCTCTGTCGGCGCCCGAGTGGAGTGCTGCGTTGAGGAGCGCCTCCTGGATGATCCTGAAGACCGCTATCTCGATGCGGGGGGCAAGCCGCCTCTCCTGGCCTCCGACCTGAAGCTCTATTCGCAGCCTGCCGCTGGGGCGGCACGCTCCAACGTAGCGGCGAAGGGCGGCCACCAGCCCCAACTCCTCCAGGGCAGGAGGCTGCAGCTCTTGAACCAGCTGGCGGGTGGCCTTCAGGGCGGTGGTGGCCGCCTGTTTCAGGCCGACCATCTCCTCCCGGGCTTTCTGCGCGTCCACCCGTATCAGCCGTTCGCACACCTCGGCCCGCAGGATCAGATCGCTGAAGGCCTGCTCCGATCCATCCTGGAGCTCCCGCGAGATCCGATGGTAGACCGTCTCGATAGACGGGAGGGCTTCGGCGCCCGCATCCCCCTCGGCCACGGTCGGGAGCGACCTCGCTGCCGAGCCCTGCCCGGTGGCCCCCGGGCGGCCCTCCTCCGAGCCCCACTGGGAGGTCGCTTCCAGGAAGCCGCTCACCAGCTGTTCGGTCTTCTCGAGATTGGCCTGGCGGCCCCTCAACTGCTCCAGCTGGCTCTGCATCATGAAGAGCCGCATCTGGGCTTCCTGGTAGGCCGCGTAGCGCTGCTGGATCTCAGCCCGTGAGAAGGCCTCGATGTTCGTCTGGATCTGACGCATCTGGGAGGAGAGATCGCGGTTGCGCTGCGAGAGCCGGTCTATCTCGGAGACGGCCTGCTTGATCAGCAGCGCGATCTCCTGGCGTTGATCGGCCATCGCCGCCTTCTCCCGCTGGTATCCGGCGATGAGAGTATCCAGTTGACCCCGGCCTGGAGCTTCCGAAGGGGTGGTATCAGACATGGCCTACGCTGGTAGCTCCTCCATCTTGATCCAACCGTGTCGGATGGCGTACACCACGGCCTGAGTTCGGTCGTTGACGGCGAGTTTCCGCAATATGGAAGTGATGTGGTTCTTGACCGTCTGGTCGCTGATCTTCAGTGCCCTGGCGATCTCCTTGTTGCTGTTGCCCCTGGCGATCTGCTCCAGCACCTCGATCTCCCGGTTGGACAGGGGGACGAAGAGTGGCTCGACCTCTTTGCCTTCCGAAGCGAGATCGGCGAATTGCTGCAGGACGCGGGAGGCGAGCATCGGCTTCGACAGGACGCTCTCGTTGATCAGGTACTCTCCCCGGCTCACCCGCCGGATCCCGTCCATCAGCTCGCTGGGCCCCAGATCCTTCAGGAAGTAGGCGGCTGCTCCCACCCGGATGGCGTTGAAGAGCTGTTCCTCGTCGTCGTAGGCGGTCATCAGGATGACTGAGGTGTTGGGCAGAGCCCCTTTGAGGGCGCGGGCTATCTCCACCCCGTCCGGGCCGGGGATGTTGACGTCGCTGAGGACGACGTCGGGAGTGAGCGTGGTTGCCATCTCCAGCGCCTGCTCCCCGTCGGCGGCCTCGCCCACCACGTCGATGTCCGGCTCGGCCTCCAACGCAAAGCGGACACCCTGCCGGAAGAGAGGGTGGTCGTCCACTATCAGGATGCGGATCTTCTTCTGTACCGACGTTCTCTGTGCCACAACCGCTGCTCGACGTAGGGATCGGCTGTTAGCCGCTGGCCGGCCCCAGGGGCACAACCAGAGAGATCTTCGTTCCCTTACCCGGCGCTGAAGTGATGTCCATCTGAGCGTCGATCAACTCCGCTCGCTCTCGCATGCTGATCAGGCCCAGGTTCTTCGACTGGCGGCTTGCGACCTCTGCCACTCCGAAACCGCGGCCGTTGTCCTCGATCGATAACTGCAGGAGTCTGCTGCTCAGCTTCCCTTTGACGACGATCTTGGAGGCGCCGGCGTGTTTCTGAACGTTCTGCAGCGCCTCCTGGACGATCCTGAACAGGGCCACCTCCTTGGTGGCCGCCAGCCGCTGCCGGGCCTCCGGAAAGTCCACCTCGACGGTGATGCCGAAGTGCTTCCCGAAGTCCTCCAGGTACCCCCCCAGCGCCTCGAGAAGGCCCACCTCGCTGAGGGTCGGGGGACGGAGGTCGAAGATGAACCTTCGCACCTCGGTGAGCCCATCCCTCATGTCCGCTTTGAGCCGGGCCAACTGCTCTCCGAGCGCCGCGGGATCCCGGTCGGCCAGGCGCTCCACGAACTCCATCTCGAAGATGGCGTTGGCCATGATCTGGGCGGGACCGTCGTGGATCTCCCGCGCCAGTCTGATCCGCTCCTGCTCGTGCGCCTCCAGGATCCGCTCGTGGGAGTCGGCCTGGAACTCTTCATCGGTGGGGAGGTAGAAGCCATCCCCGCCCTGGAGCATCCGGCCGCTTTCCTTCTCGAGTCGTCGGATCGTCGTGTTCAGCAGCCGCATGGCTCGCTGGAGCCGGTACACCTTCTCGGCCAGCTCGCTGTGCCGCTCCCGAAGCTCGGTCTCATGCTCTAACAGGCCGGCGCGGGCCTCGAAGTTCGTCGACGGCTGAGCGTCGACCTCGACGAGGCTGGCCCGGGAGTTCAGCAGGTTCGTCAGCTCCTCCAGGGAGCGCCTGCATTGGTCCCATTCTCCCAGACGCTGCTGATACGAGAGCCTGGCCTCTTCCGAAAGAGCGTGCAGCTTGCGCTGCCCCTCGCGTACCGCAGCGTGGGCTGCGGATAGCAGTCTCTGATCCTCTTCGTCCAAGCTGATCACCAGGTGGGAAGTGAGAGGCTGGCAGTGCCTGGCTCCGAGTATAGCATCGGATCGAGCGCAGGGGCAAGGTTTGCTACCCCTTTTCCGCTCGAAGTGCTACAATCCCGTGAAGCATTCAGCTATCAGCCATCAGCTATCAGCAGCCGGCGATCAACTTCATTAGTGTATATCGGCAGAAACAGCGTTCTTCTTCAGTTCCCTCGGGAGCGATCGGCGACGGTCTGCGCCGATTCCCGATCCTGCGTTCCTCTCGCAGCTCCTGTTCTGTAGCTGATGGCTGATAGCTGAATGCTGATTGCTGGCCTCCGATCGCTGAAAGCTGAAGGCTGGTGGCTATGGTGAAGCTGCGCATAGCGCGCTCGATAGAAGAGGGCCGGCGGCTGCTGCTGGCCGATCGTAGTCTGGATCGGCTGGCGGTTCCGCCCAGCCTTGCCCAGAGGATCCTGGATAGCTTCGGCGAGCCGCTGACGCCGCTCCAGGTGGTGGAGCGGATCGTCGAGGCGGTCAAAGCCGAGGGCGATGCCGGCCTCGAGCGGTACTGCCGGCTGATCGATGGCTCCTTCCCCTCGCCGCTGCGGGTCGACCCGGCCGAGATGGAGGCCGCCCGGCGTAGGGTCTCGCCCGAGCTCCTCTCGGCCTTCGAGCTGGCGGCCGACCGGATCCTGGAGTTCCACCGTCGGGCACTGCGACGCTCCTGGTTCGAGAGCTCTCCGGCCGGCGTCTTCGGCCAGATCGTTCGTCCGCTGGCCCGAGTTGGGCTGTACGTGCCCGGAGGCACCGCTGCCTACCCCAGCTCCCTGCTGATGTCGGCGCTGCCGGCCAAGGCCGCGGGCGTGGGGGAGATCGTCGTGGCCACC
Organism: Chloroflexota bacterium; assembly: GCA_021806765.1. The sequence goes on from JAJZQR010000002.1 coordinate 13,282, forward strand.
CCCGCCTCGAAGGAGGGAAGGATCCCCGACGTGGTGCTGGCGGCGGCGCAGGTGGCCGGCGTCTCGGCAGTGTATCGAGTGGGAGGCGCCCAGGCAATCGCCGCCATGGCCTACGGGACCGAGTCGGTCCCCCGGGTGGACAAGATCCTGGGACCGGGGAACATCTTCGTCGCCCTGGCGAAGCGGGTGGTCTCGGGCGTCGTGGGGATCGATGCCGTCACCGGCCCCACCGAGACCGTGGTGGTGGCCGACCGGTCGGCGGCGGTGGAGCGGGTCGCCGCGGACCTGCTGGCCCAGGCGGAGCACGACCTGCTGGCCCAGGCGGTGCTGATCGCCACCTCGCGGGAGCTGGTGGAGCGGCTGCCCGAGGAGATCGACCGGCAGCTGTCGGGCCTTCGCCGTGCCTCCATCGCCCGGGAGTCGCTGGAGTCCCGGGGGGCGGTGGTGTTGGTGCGGGATCTGTCGGAGGCGGTGGCTCTGGCCAACGAGTACGCGCCGGAGCACCTCTGCCTGGCCGTCGCCGAGCCCTGGTCGCTGCTGGACGCCGTTCGTTCGGCCGGGGGGGTGTTCCTGGGCGAGCTATCGGTGGAGGCCCTGGGGGACTACGTGTGCGGCCCCAGCCACGTCATGCCCACGGGCGGGAGCGCCCGCTTCTCGTCGCCCCTGACGGTGGACGACTTCGTCAAGGTGAGCAGCCTGTTCGGCGTGAGCCCCGAGGGGCTGCGGGACCTGGGTCCGGCGGCCGTGCGTATGGCCCTGTCCGAGGGATTCGATGCCCACGCGGCCTCCATCCTGAGACGGCTGGATCGCCGCTAACTCCCTCTCCCTTTGGGAGAGGGTTGGGGTGAGGGCTGTTGGTATGGCGGCGTCCCAGCCCTCACCCGCCCTCGCTGCGCTCGGCCGGCCTCTCCCAAGGGGAGAGGCGATTACCTTCAGGCGGCTCGACGCCGCCTACGAAAGCGGCGCCGAGGCGCAGCAATCCAAATGGCAGATATCGGAGGTATCTGGATCATGGGCGCATCTGGCGAAGGCGGATTGCCGCCGGTTCGGCGCTGCGTGGCGGAGATGGAGGAGTACGTCCCCATAAGCACGCCCGAGGCACTGGCGGAGAAGCTGGGACTCCGGCCGGACCAGATCGTGAAGCTGGACGGCAACGAGAATCCCTACGGGCCTTCTCCCAGGGTCGCCACTGCCCTGGCCGAGTTCGCCTCCTACCATCGCTATCCCGACCCGTGGCAGGGGGAGACCCGGGCCCTGCTCTCGGGCTACATAGGGGCTCCGGCCGCTAGCCTGATGCTGGGCATGGGCTCCGACGAGTTGATCGACACCCTGATGCGGGTCTACCTGGAGCCCGGCGACGAGGTGATCGATCTGCCGCCAACCTTCGGCATGTACGGCTTCAGCAGCCAGATTTGCGGCGCTCGGGCGGTGCAGGTGCCCAGGGACGAGGAGTACGAGATCGATCTGGATGGGGTGGAAAAGGCTCTCACCGATCGCACCCACATGATCTTCGTCGCCTCGCCCAACAATCCCTCCGGCAACGTGGCGACCAGGGGCCAGGTGGAACGGCTGTTGGCCACCGGTCGGCTGGTGGTGGTGGACGAGGCCTACGCCGAGTTCTCCACGACGACCCTGGTTCCACTGGTGGCGGAGCATCCCAACCTGGTGGTGCTGAGAACCTTCAGCAAGTGGGCCGGCCTCGCGGGCCTTCGAGTGGGCTATGGGGTCTTCCCCGAAGGGGTGCTGCGGCAGATGTGGAAGATCAAGCAGCCCTACAACCTGAACGTGGCCGCTCAGGTGGCCGTACGGGAATCGCTGCGTGATCTGGATCGATTGCGGGCCAACGTGAAGCGGATCGTGGAGGAGCGGGAGAGGCTCCGGCGCGAGCTCTCGGCCCTGGGCTTCCTGCGGGTTTATCCCTCGGAAGCCAACTTCCTCTTGTGCGACGTCCTGGAGGGCAGCGGCGTGGAGATCGTGGAGTTCCTGGCCGCCCGGGGCATCATCATTCGCTACTTCAAGAAGCCTCGCCTGCTCAACTCCGTCAGGTTCAGCGTCGGGCTCCCGGAGCACACCGACTCGATCGTCGCGGCCCTCAGGGAGTGGCGGGCTGCGCGAGGATAGTTCCGTTTCCCTCTCCCTCTGGGAGAGGGTCAGGGTGAGGGCTGTATCGTCTGCTGCAATCCGGCGACTACAGACCCAGACCTGCTGCAGGAGTGAACAGCTATGGATCTCGAGAAAAGACAGGGCAGCTGTAGTCGCAAGACCTCGGAGACGGACGTATCGGTGTCCTGGGTGGTGGACGGCTCCGGCATCTGTCGGGCCGATACCGGCATAGCCTTCCTCGATCACATGCTGGCTCAGCTGGCCAAGCATGGGCTGTTCGACCTGGAAGTCACCGCCCGCGGGGACCTCCAGGTGGACGAGCACCACACCATCGAGGACGTCGCCATCGCCCTGGGGCGGGCTCTGGACGCTGCCCTGGAGGAGCGTCGAGGTCTCAACCGCATGGGCGATGCCCTCGTGCCGATGGACGACGCCCTGGCTCGGGTTGCCGTGGATCTCGGGGGCCGGGGCTTTGCGGTGGTGGTCGCCGACCTCTCGGAGGCGGGCGCCGGGGGCTTTCGGGGGGACATGGTCGCCCACTTCCTTCACTCCTTCGCCGCGGACGGACGCCTCACGCTGCACGCCGACGTCCTGAGAGGCGCCAACGACCATCACAAGATAGAGGCGCTCTTCAAGGCCCTGGCGCGGGCGCTGGAGGCGGCATGCCGGATGGAGCCTCGGCGGGCCGGCACAGTGCCCAGCACCAAGGGGCTGGTGTGAAGGCAGCTGTGGGAGGAGTCCCTCGCGCAACCCCCGGCGCGGGGCTCATCCCCCCCTATGCAGTCATCGCCTGCTCCCTGGTCTTCTTCTGGTCCATCTCGGTGCGGGCCGTCATCTACACGGTGATGCCCACCATCGCCGGCGATCTCCTGCTCTCCAGCGCCGTTGCCGGTCTCGTCATCTCCGGCATGCTGCTGGGGTACTGCGCGGGTAGCGGCCCTGCGGGATGGCTGCCCATCAGCCGCAAGAACCGGATCCTCGTGGGCCTCTCCCTCTCTCTCCTGGGGGCGGCCCTCTTCTCGATGGCCCGTGATTTCCCCGTGCTGCTGGTCGCCGGCTTTCTGGTGGGGACCGGGGTTGGGATCTATCTCCCTTTGGGGCTGGCTCTCCTGGTCGAGGTAGGTGGTACCACCAGAAGGGCCCACTACATGGCGATCCACGAGGTAGCCGCCACCCTGGGCTCCTTCAGCGGCTCCGCTGCCGTGGCCCTGCTCTTCCCCTGGACCGATTGGCACGGCTCCCTCCTGCTCTGGTGCGGGGTGGGGCTGTTGGCTCTGCTGGCCTTCGTTCTGGTTCAGGACGAGGGGGGTGGGGTCCCTCACCGAGGGGTTGCCTCTCAGCTGCCGCTGGACGGTACCCTGGTGTACAGCGTCCTATCCTACGGCATCGCCACCATCCTGGTGATGGGGTTGATCTCCATGCTGCCGCTCATCCTGGTGCGAGCCTGGGGGCTGGATCAGGCCCAGGCGGCTGCGGTGGTCGGCAACACCCGACTGGCCGGCCTGGTTGGGGTGGCCATGGCGGGATTGATCGCCGATCGTTGGGGCCACGCCCGGGTGCTGTTCGTGCTCCAGGTCCTCTGTCTGGTCGGCGGCGCGGCCATGTCCCTGGACGGCTACGGGCCGCTCTTCCAGGGGGGGATGATGGTGCTGGCGGTCGGGGCTTCGGGCAACATCACCCTGGTCCCTGTGGTGATCACCGCCGCCTACCCGCCCGCCCAGAGGGAGCGGGCGATGGCCGTAACCAGCGGGGTGGGGGGCTTACTGGGCCTGGTAGTGACTCCGGCCCTGTTCGGGCTTTTGCTGGATCAGGGGATGGGGAGCGGTCCTATCGTGGCGGCCACCCTCTCCGCCGTCGCCATGATCCTGGCGACCAACCGCATCGCCGCCCACCCCTCGGAGGCGAGGGGAATCGGAGACGGGGCGACGGGGTGAGAAGAAACAGGATAGACAGGACAAGCCCATTAGCTAATCCTGTCTATCCTGTTTGGTCTTTCTGCTGTCTCCGAGAGCGCCTTGTCAGATCTCGCTGACCTCTAGCCGGTACTCCTCGATCACGGGGTTCGCCAGCAGCTTGACGCACATCTCGTTGACCAGCCGCTCGGCCTCCTGGCGACCCGATGCCTCCAGCTTGATCTCCAGATACTTGCCGGCCCGGACGCTCTGGACGGTGTCGAAGCCGAGGGTGCGAAGGCCGCCCTGGACGGCCTGGCCCTGAGGGTCCAGCACCACCGGCTTCAGGGTAACGTGAACCTTAGCGAGCCACATGGAAACCCTCCACTCCGGCGATCCGGACGAAAGCCTCCCGGTACTTCTCCGCCGTCTTGGCCACCACCTCGGCAGGAAGGGTGGGCGGGGGCGGCTCCTTGCGCCAACCCACGCTCAACAGGTAGTCCCGCAGGAATTGCTTGTCGAAGCTGGGCTGGGGACCGCCGGGCGCGTAGGTCGTGGCGGGCCAGAAGCGGGAGGAATCGGGGGTGCACACCTCGTCGATCAGGATCACCTCGCCGTCGAGAATACCGAACTCGAACTTGGTGTCGGCCAGGATGATCCCCCGGGATCGCGCCCGCTCCTCCGCGAAGTTGTAGAGCTCGATGCTCTTGCGCACCAGGGTCTCCGTCAGCTCGGCCCCCACCAGCCTCTTCATCTCCTCGACGGAGATGTTGACGTCGTGGCCGGAGTCCGACTTGGTGGCCGGGGTGAAGATCTGCCGCTCCAGCTTGTCCGATTCTCGCAGCCCCTCGGGGAGCCTCATCCCCGCGACCCTGCCCGTCTCCCGATACTCGTTCCAGGCAGATCCGGAGACGTAGCCGCGCACCACGCACTCGACGTCGATCCGCTCGGCCTTGTTCACCAGCATGGCGCGACCGCGCAGTTGGTCCGAGTAGGGACGCAGCTCCGAGGGGAAGTCCGCCGGGTCTATGGAGACGTAGTGGTTCGCCAGCAGGTTGGCCGTGGCCTCGAACCAGTAGGCCGACAGGGTGGTCAGCACGATGCCCTTGCCGGGGATCGGCTCGTTCATCACCACGTCGAAGGCCGAGATCCTATCGGAGGCCACCAGCAGCAGCCGATCGCCCAGATCGTAGATGTCCCGCACCTTGCCCTGGGCAAAGAAGGGTATCCCCGGAAGGACCGTCTTGGCCACCGGCGCCGGGGCGGGCGCCGCGCCCGTCAGGTATGGATGCACTTTCATATCAGTCCCAACCTCTTGAACCCTACGTCGATGTACCGCAGGTGCCAGCTGTAGTCGAACAGCTCGGAAAGCTCGTCCTCGCTGAGCCGCTGCCGAACCTCGGGATCGACCAGCAGCAGCTCGTAGAACTCCACCTTGTCCGCCCAGACCCGCTTGGCGTTCCGCTGCACGAGGCTGTAGGCGTCGTTGCGCTTCATCCCCTTCTCGATGAGGGCCGTGAGCACCCGGCCGGAGTAGACCAGCCCGTGGGTGGACTCCAGGTTCTCCCGCATTCGGTCCGGGTAGACGTCCAACCGATCCATGACGTCGGTGAACAGCTGGAGGGCGTAGTCCAGGGCCAGGAAGGCATCTGGGAAGATCACCCGCTCCACGGAGGAGTGGCTGATGTCGCGCTCGTGCCACAGCGCCACGTTCTCCATGGCCGGCAGGGCGTAGCCGCGGACCAGGCGGGCGATCCCCGTCACCCGCTCGCCCAGCTCCGGGTTCCGCTTGTGGGGCATGGCCGAGGATCCCTGCTGCCCCTCGGTGAAGGGCTCCGCCACCTCGCCGATGTCCGTCCGCTGGAGGGCGCGGATCTCCACCGCCATCTTCTCCATGGAGGAGGCGATCACCGCCAGGGTCGCCATCAGGTAGGCGTGGCGGTCCCGCTGGACGATCTGGGTGGAGACCTCCACCGGCTCGATGCCCAGCTTCCGGCAGACGAACTCCTCAACCTCGGGGGGGACGTTGGCGTGGGTGCCGACGGCGCCCGAGATCTTGCCCGCGGCCACCTGCTCCCTGGCCTCGTCCAGCCGGTGCAGGTTCCGCCTGGTCTCGGCCACCCACTCGGCCAGCTTGAAGCCGAAGGTGGTCGGCTCGGCGTGGATCCCGTGGGTGCGGCCGATCATCACCGTGTCCTTGTACCGCACGGCCTGGCGGCCGAGCACACCTTCCAGCTTCTCGAGATCCCGGTGGACCAGGGCTACTGCATCCAGCAGCTGCAGGGAGAGGGCGGTGTCGATGACGTCGGAGGAGGTGAGCCCCAAATGGATGAAGCGGGACTCCTCGCCCAGGCTCTCGGCCACCGATCGCAGGAAGGAGATCACGTCGTGGTGGCTGACGGCCATGATCTCCTCGATCCGCTTCAGGTCGTAGCGGGCCTTGCGGATCGACTCCAGGGCGTCCCGGGGCACGACCCCCAGCTCAGCCCAACCCTCGCAGACCGCGATCTCCACGGCCAGCCATTTGTCCATCTTGTTCTCTTCCGACCAGATGCGGCTCATCTCCGGAAGAGAGTACTTGGGTATCAAGTTTGCGCCTCCTCTCCCCTGCTGATCCGACTACATCTCCCCGCTCTGGCGCTTGCGGAACTCCTCGTAGCCGAGCCGAACCGACTCGTCGGCCAGGCTCAGCACGGACGCCGCGAAGTAGGCCGCGTTCCTCGCGCCGCTGTTCCCGATCCCGAAGGTGGCGACGGGGACCCCCGAGGGCATCTGCACCATGGAGTATAGGGCATCCTGCCCCCGCAGCTCGCCCGCCGGAAGGGGCACGCCGATGACGGGCAGGGTAGTCCAGGCCGCGATGACCCCGGGTAGATGGGCCGCCATGCCGGCGCCGGCGACGATCAGCTGGATGCCCCGTTCCCTGGCGGCCTTGGCGTAGTCTCGCACCTTCTCTGGCGTCCGGTGGGCCGACATCACCACCACCTCGGTGGATATGCCGAGAGAGTCCAGGATGTCTGCCGCCAACTGCATGGTCGGTCTGTCGCTCTCGCTGCCCATGACGATGGCAACCTGCGGCATGTTCCAACCTCCGTTCGCTATTCCCTCTCCCTTTGGGAGAGGGTCAGGGTGAGGGCTCTCCCGGAAGCAACGTACCAGCCCTCACCCGCCCTGCGACTCCCCTCTCCCAGAGGGAGAGGGAGTTAGAGCTCCCTCAGGGCGATGTCCCGCCGGAAGTGGCAACCTGAGAAGTGGATACGCTCCACGTTGCGGTACGCCCTCTCCCGTGCCTCCGCCATGGAGGGGGCACAGGCTGCCACAGTCAGCACACGCCCCCCGGCCGTCAGTACGGCGTTTCCGGAGGGCGGCGCCATCAGCAGCTCCTTCTTCAGCCTACCCAGGGGATCGCTCCGGCGCGGATCGGGACCCAGCTTCGTCCCCGCGTGGAACACCAGGATCCCCTCATCCACCGAGTCCAGACCCTCGATTGGTAGCCCCGTCGGGTAGCTGCCGGGGTAGCCCTGGGAGGCCAGCACCGCACCACAGCAGCAGCCCTCGTCCCATTCGATCTTCAGCTGCCCCAGCCGGCCCTCGACCACCGCCATGGCCACCTCGACCAGGTCGGTCTTCAGCAGCGGAAGCACCACCTGGGTCTCGGGATCCCCCAGCCGGCAGTTGAACTCCAGCACCCTGGGTCCGTTGGCCGTGATCATCAGCCCCGCGTACAGGACGCCGCTGTAGGGGCGTCCCTCGGCGGCCATGGCCGCAACCGTCGGTTCCAGGATGGTTCGCTGGATCGTCGCCATCAGCTCGGGAGTGGCAAAGCGGGGCGGCGCGTAGGCTCCCATCCCTCCCGTGTTAGGCCCCTCGTCGCCATCGCCCACCCGCTTGTAGTCGCAGGAGGGGGCCATGGGGACGATGGTGCGTCCATCGGTCAGGGCGAGCACCGACAGCTCGATGCCCTCCAGGAACTCCTCCAGCAGGACCCGATCGCCCGCCGGCCCGACGGCGTGGTCCACCATGAACTCCCGGATCGCCCTCCGGGCCTCCTCCCGATCCCGGGCGATCGCCACCCCCTTGCCCGCCGCATCGCCGTCGGCCTTGACGGCCAGGGGGAAGCTGCAGCGATCCAGGGCGGCCTCCGCCTGGGAGTAATCGGTGAGGGTCTCGGCAGCGGGGGTTGGGATGCCGTACCTGGCCAGAAGCTCCTTCGCCCACACCTTGCTGCCCTCGATGGCTGCCGCCCCGGCCGAGGGACCGAAGACCCGCAGGCCGGCTCGCTGGAAGACGTCCACGATCCCCTCGATCAGGGGGCGTTCCGACCCGACGATGGTCAGATCTATCCGGTTGCTGAGGGCCCAATCGGCCAGGGCCTGGAGGTTATCGGCCGCGATGGGCACGTTGCGGGCGATGACGCCCGTGCCGGCGTTGCCGGGGGCGCAGTAGACCTGCTCGACCAGGGGGCTGAGCGCCAGCTTCCACACGATCGTGTGCTCCCTGGCGCCGTTGCCGACCACTAGGACTCTCATTGCTTATTCTCCGCGGATCGTATCGCCTCTCCCCCTGGGAGAGGCCGCCCGAAGGGTGGGTGAGGGCTCTTTGTCTGGCACTGGAACAGCCCTCACCCTGACCCTCTCCCAGGGGGAGAGGGAAGGTTGTTGATTACTCCCACTCGATGGTGGAGGGAGGTTTGGAACTAATGTCGTAGACCACCCGGTTCACGCCGGGCACCTCGTTGACAATCCGTGTGGAGATGCGGGCCAGCAGGTCGTAGGGCACCCTGGCCCAGTCGGCGGTCATGCCGTCGTCGCTGTTGACGATCCGCACCGCCACCACGTTGGCGTAGGTGCGGCCGTCGCCCATCACCCCCACGGTCTGCAGCGGGGTGAGCACGGCGAAGCTCTGCCAGACCGGACGGGGCAGGGTCGTGCTGGCGACCTCCTCGTTGACGACGGCGTCGGCCAGCCGGAGGGTCTCCAGCCGCTCCCGAGTTATCTCCCCTATGACCCGCACGGCGAGACCGGGCCCCGGGAAGGGTTGGCGCCACACCATGGATTCGGGGAGCCCCAGCTCCAGTCCCACCCGCCGCACCTCGTCCTTGAACAGGTAGCGGAGCGGCTCCACGAGGGCGAAGTTCATCTTCTCCGGGAGCCCGCCCACGTTGTGGTGGGACTTGATCCTGGCGGCCACCGTGGTGTCGTAGGAGGTGCTCTCGATGACGTCGGGGTAGAGGGTCCCCTGGGCCAGGAAGTCGATCTGTCCCAGCCTGGCGGCCTCCGCCTCGAAGACCCGGATGAACTCCTCGCCGATGATCCGGCGCTTCCGCTCGGGGTCGATGGCGCCGCCCAGGGCCGAGAGGAAGCGGTCGGTGGCGTCGACGTACACCACGTTCAGCTGGAGGTGGCGCCGGAAGGTCTCCAGGGTGCTCTCGGCCTCGTTGAGCCGCAGCAGCCCGTTGTTCACGAAGACGCAGGTCAGCCGGTCGCCGATGGCTCGGTGGATCAGGGTGGCCGCCACCGTCGAGTCGACCCCGCCGGAGAGGGCGCAGATCACCTTGCCGTCCCCCACCTGCTCCCGGATCTTGGCCACGGTCTCGGCGATGTAGGAGCCCGGCGTCCAGTTGCCCTGGCAGCCGCACTCCCGGTAGATGAAGTTCCGCAGGATCTCCTTCCCCAGGGGGGTGTGCACCACCTCGGGGTGGAACTGAAGCCCCACCATCCCGGCGTCGTTCCCCATGGCGGCCAGGGGGGAGTTCTCCGTGTGGGCCAGGGGCCGGAAGCCGGGGGGCATCCGTGTGATGATATCCCCGTGGCTCATCCAGACCTGGAAGGATTCGGGGAGCCCCTGGAAGAGGGGCGCCACCGGCTGGTTCAGATGAAGCTCGGCGTGGCCGTACTCTCGACGGGCCCCGGGCGCCACCTCTCCCCCCAGTTGGAGGGCCAGCAGCTGCATGCCGTAGCAGATCCCCAGGATAGGGAGGCCGCTCTTCAGGATGTAGGAGGACAGCTTGGGGGCGCCCTCCTGGTAGACGCTGGCGGGGCCGCCCGACAGGATGAACCCCCTGGGGTTGAGGGCCGCCACCCGCTCCTCAGGCGCGTTGTAGGGGATCAACTCGCAGTAGACGTTGCACTCCCGCACCCGCCGGGCGATCAGCTGGCTGTACTGGGAGCCGAAGTCGATGACCGCCACGGCCTCCCGTGCCTGGGGAGCGGGGGTAAGGTTGTCTTGCTGCTGGCTAGCCGTAGTGGGTTCCTCCAGTGCGAAGAGCCCCCTCTCCCTTTGGGAGAGGGTCGGGGTGAGGGCTGTGACCGACACGCCGATGTATGGGACTGCATCCGGCCTGACGGACCCCTGATCGGAGGATATCAACCGACCGGGGCAAAGTCAAGGAAGGCTCGAGGTGGTGGTTGCGCGGGGGTGGCGGCATGCATCACGGACGCCGGCAGGAGCCGGCTCCCGCCGGCGAACGGTTCGCTTTTGCAGCCGATTTCTGACAGAACGCGGCCCCAACCGCCCGGGCTCACTGCGGCCGCCTCGACTGGCATGTGGTGTACACCTCATGTCATGTTGACGACTGCGGCGACGTCACGCCTGGGGAGGGCCATTCCCCCACACATCAGGAGAATCGCCGGTTGGGCGATCGTTGAGCACTATTGGGGGATGGGTGGCGGCGATCCGGAGCGACGCAACAGGGATCCGCCGGGTGCTGGCCGGCCTGCCCTGCAAGCAGCACGGGGATGATATCCAGCGGCTGGATCGCAACCTCGACGCCGGCAAGTGGGTCGCGGCGCTGATCGCCGGAGTGCCCACCCTGGTGGCCTTGTGGTGGCCAGGGCCATCGGCCGGCTGCAGGCCGTGATCGGGACCATCGGCGGAGGCCCCAGGCAGTGAACGATCAGAAGGCCGTGGAGAGGGGCGGCCGCTGGCCCCACGAGCACCCCGTCAGCGCAAGAGGGCGGGGGGTGGGCTCCCCCCGGAAGGATCGTCGCCGACGGCAGGGAGATCACCTGTCAGCAGTGATCGAGCTGCCACGGGTGCAGGCGGACCGGTGCCCGTACTGCGGAAGCTCTGCCTCCGTTGAATTGCCTCTACCAGCGACCGGACATCACTCGCCGTTGGCCTTCGACCATGAGACCCCCCGGCCCTGGGCCTCCAATCCGTCGAGCAGTCTGTGCAGCCCCGTCCTCTCCCACTGTGGTATCACTTGCCGAACGTCCGGAGGCTCAACCGATTTCCCTGGAATCGTGAACGTGCAGAAGCGGCTGCCGTCGGACTTCAGCTGCAATCCGATTGTCCATATCGGCATGTCATCCAACTTCACGAGACCCGATATGAAGTCGATGGTTCTCGAAGCTGGCTGCGCGAGCTGCCGGTCATCGAAGAGCGGGCTGATTCCGATGCGCTCGCGAAGAAGATGGGACGCCCCTGCTTGCCGAATGATCCAGCTATCCACGGCGTCGATTAACCTCAGTGCCGTCTGCCTGAGTGTTCGCTTGGTTCTCTTATGCGATTTTGTCACGATAGACGCCCACCCGGTCGCGAGGGCCAACGCCTTAGGTTGCTGCGTCTTGAGGGCCTGTATGATCGGTGCACGGTGCGTTGACGGCACTAACAGCCAGGTCAACACCGTCATGGCCACATCCAGAAAACTCGACCAGTCTTGCCGAGGGTCGATCTCGGGCCCATGCAGATTGGGAACGACGCTTTCCATGCCCTCGTCAGGGTAAAAGCCTCGGTCGATATACTCGGGCATGGACATGAACACGTAGTGGTCACAGATGCTCGCGATAAAGGTGCTTAGCCTCAAGGCGAGCGTATCACCTTCAAGCATGGCGAATACCCGGGGCCAACCCAGCCGGGCAAGCAGGGCGTGCATCAGTTCGTGCGCAACGGTGTGCTCGGTTGCCGAGTCTGGATCAAGCCGGATGACCTCTCGGCCTGCATTGCCAAAACTGTACATTCCGCTACTCTGGCGGTTGCGGGCTTCCGCCGGAATCGTCTCGAACTGAATGGGATTCCCTGGTCGAAGACCGTCAACATGGCTCCTGAGTTCGAGAACGCGATCCGTCATGAGACGAGCTAGCTCATCCATCGTTGCCGGACTTCTCCTTGCTTTCGTTGGGTCGACCTCAGTGCGCCATCTGGTCCCTCAGCCGCCGTTTGTCGGCGTTGGAGAGCCGCAGATATACTGCTTCGTGGTCTCCGGGGTGGCGTGGCCCAGCTGGTCCTGGACGTAGTGCAGCCGGAGGGTCTGCTCCAGGTGGCATTTGGCTGCGCTGTGGTGAAAGGTGTGGGGCCAGACAGAGACCAGTTTACCACTTCTGGGCGAGATCTTGAGGACCTGGGCCCGCTGCGCGGCCACGGCGATGATCCGGTAGGCCCGGAAGCGGCTCATAGGCACACCCTGGTTCTCTCGACTCTGGAAGAGGTAGCCGTCGACGCCAATCCTGAGGTTCCTTGCCAGGGCCGGCAGCTGGGTGGCCAAGTCCGGAGAGACGTAGACGGCCTTCTGGCTCCGCCGGCGCTGCTTCAGGTTAGGTAGTTGGAGGGTGCCCTGCTCGTCGTCGACGTGTCCTGTGCGGAGCTCCTGTACCTCGTCGGTCCGGGCTCCCGAATTCCATATGGGGTTCCGCAGCAACCGACCCCGGAAGCCCTCCGATGCGCTGCCAGCGGAAAGCTGCAGCCATTGTGTAGTAGAATCTCTCGAGTTATCCGCACATGTCGATTGAGAGGGAGTATTGCCTACCACCGTTGCCATCCCGTCAGAGCTCACCGGACAGACGATTCTGTCGTTCCCCACTGGGCTCCCCGAGGGCTGTTTGGTAGATGCCAGCAACCTCTCGTTCATAGAACCGATGGGTTTGGTGCAACTGGTGTTGCTCCTCCAGCACGCAGCAGCCCTCAGTCCGAAGGTGAAGTTCATCGCGCCGTCGGCCTACGGCGCCTATCATTATCTGGCCCGAATGGGTTTCTACAAACACGTCCCCGAGACCGTCACTCTCGACAACGCCGTCGATGCGGGGGCTGTCCATCGCAGGGGGAGTTGCGACGTCCTGATCCCTGTAAGGGGCTTCAAGAGCGATTGGGATGTTGAGGACATGTTCGAAGATGTCGCGAAGTTCCTGCGGCGCATGCTGACTGATAAGATCATCTCGGGGACCATTTACTCGACCCTTGGAGCAGCAATCCCAGAGTTGGCAGGGAACGCTGCCACCCATGCCAATAGTCCCTGTGGTGGCTACATCGCTGCCCAGATCTACAAACGAGGCAGCTACCTGGCGGTGGGCGACATTGGCATGGGGATCCGCGGGCACCTGACCAAGAACCCCAACTGGGCCTATCTCCAGACCGACGAAGAAGCCATTGCCAAGGCATTGGAGACCGGAGTGAGCGGTACTTCCGACCGCAGAGGGTGGGGCTTCGACTACGTGTTGGAGGAGCTAAGGAGTACAGCCGGAGCCCAGCTCTTTATTCGGTCGGGCAACGGCTGGGTCAAGACCAACGTTGGCCAGAACGGTCGTAGGCAGACCTCTGGATCTGATTCCACTCGCAGCTTCCCCGGTACCATCATCCAGCTCATTGTCCAAACGTAACAGTCCGAAAAGAAACCTTGACATGGCATCGATTCTGCCTTAGTGTGTAGTCACTGCGTTCAGTGATTCCGCTGATTACGATGAAGCCCGTGTTTTCCGAGAGAGGTAGGTGGACCATGCGTTTCGAGTTCGCGGCACTGGGCACCGTTTTCTCTACGCGCGAGCGCGGCGCGAAAGTCCGCGCACAGATCGAGGAGGCCCTTCGAGCAACCTCCGAGCGCGAGCCCCTAGTCCTGGATTTTCAGGGCGTACAGCTGATCAGTTTCAGTTTCGCAGATGAGGTCGTAGGTAGACTGGTCGCGGCCCGATCAACCGGTGAACTGGGTGACAGACCCATATTGATCATCAACGCGGGTGAAGAGGTAGTTCATCCAACTGCGAGCTCCATGGAGAGGCGAAAGCTGATCGTAGCCTGCTTGCAGCCTGACGGCATCAAGCTGATCGGTGCTGCCGGGCACATCCAGGCTACATTCGACGCTGCCAGGGCTCGAGGTGAGTTTAGGACGCCGGAGTTAGCGGCTGATCTGGGCACCAACGTGCAGGCACTCAACAATCGACTCAAGCCTCTGCTCGTAGCGGGACTGCTGGTCCGGCAAAGCGGGATACCTCGCTCAGGAGGTCGAGAGTACGTCTATCGGATAGCCCTGCCGTCCGCGGAGGCGGCAGCCGTCTAATCACATTCTGGCAAGGGCGACAAGACGGGGTACCATCCAACGTGGTGCCCCGTTCTGTCTCCAGTTCATACACTGGCCACGATCGCGGCTTCCTCCGGTCCGCTGAGTCGATCCCCGCAAGTGGCTCTGGGCGTAGGTTAGGAATGCAGTGGCCCGCCGCTGCCGGGTTGCCGACGGCGGATCACCCTCGGAATGCGGCGGGGCGACGGAGTGGCGGGGCGAGGGGGCGACGGCCCCGATCACCGGCAGGAGCCGGCGTTGCAGCTTGACGTAAGCATCCGAAGGTACCATGATTCCCCCAGATCACCTTCGTGGAGGATCCGATGACCGACCCCGTTGCCCCCCATCTGAACCCCCAGCGGCTGCAGGCGGCCTACGACCTGCTGCTGGAGGCGGTGTCCGGCGGGCAGCTCCCCGTGGGGCTGCTGGCCGTGGCCAATTGCCAGGAGACCCTGCGCTGCGAGGCGTACGGACCCAACGGAAGCATCGGTACCGACGGCGTCTACTGGATCGCCTCCATCACCAAGCCCATCGTGGCCACGGCTGTGATGCAGCTGGTGGAGCGGGGAAAGCTGCTGATTGAGGACCCGGTTGTCCGGTACCTGCCGGAGTTCGGGGTGAGCGGCAAGGAGGGGGTGACGGTGTGGCACCTGCTGACCCACACCTCGGGGATGGCCGACGACTACTGGCGCGACCCCGAGGTCGAGCCCTCGGCCGAGGCCGATCTGGCTGGGGCCATCCAGACACGGCTGCGCTTCCCTCCTGGCTCCCAATACGAGTACTGCAACGTCTCCTTCCGGATCCTGGGGGAGATCCTCTCACGGCTGAGCGGGAGGAGCTACCAGCAGTACCTCCAGGAGGAGGCCTTCGGGCCGGCGGGGATGGTGGACACCTCGTTCCGGCCGGAGCCGGAGAAGCGGCCTCGGATCCTGCCGGTTCGGGACTTTCCCGAGATGCCCGGCGGGATGGACGGCTTCATGGCCCTTGCGCTGCCCGGCGGCGGTCTGTTCAGCACCGCGGCGGACCTGGTGGCCTTCGGCCAGAGCTTCCTCAACGGAGGCATGGGGAAGCATGGGCGGGTGCTAGGGGCTGCATCCTTACGGGTGATGACCGCTCTCCACACCCAGGGCATCTGCAGGTACGGCGATGGTGAGCCCGAGTACTGGGGGCTGGGCTGGGACAAGGCCGTCCCTCGGGAGGCCAGGCTGGTCTCGCCCTCGGGCTTCGGCCACGGCGGCATGGCCGGGACCTATCTCTGGATCGAACCGGAGTACGACCTGGCGATCGTCCTCCTTACCAACCATGCCGGGCTGGACGGACGGGTCAGGAAGGGGATCGTGAACGCCGTGATGGCGGCGGTGGAGCTCTAAGCGGCCTCGTCGAATCCATGGGGTGCGTGGCACATGGTCAAGATGGTACCATTTACGGGCCACCGGCCAAGTCGCCAGACCCGAGTCGTTGCCGTCTGGCACGCACGCAGGGGACCGCCGGGCGGGAGGATGTGCGGATGCCCAGGCTCCCGAGGATGTCGGCTCCCGATCTGTTGAAGGCCCTCAAGAGAGACGGTTGGAACGAGATTGGGCAAGCCGGCAGCCACGTCCAGTTGAAGCACCCGACCAAGGTTGGAAAAGTCACCCTTGGCGTCCACACCAGCAAGACAATCCCGCCGCGCATTCTGGCATCGATCTTGAAGCAGGCCAACCTCACTGCGGAAGAACTGCGGAGGCTGTTGTAGGCATGGAGGGGAGACGATGAGCCAGCGCCATTACACCATCCTGCTGCACGAGGACAGGGAGCAGGGCGGTTACTGGGTGACTGTCCCTGCCCTTCCCGGCATCTTGACTCAAGGGGATTCCCTGGAGGAGGCAATTGCCAACGCGCGGGAGGCCATCTTCCTCCATCTAAGGGGGATGATCGCCGACGGAGAGCCGATCCCCGAGGACGAGGACAACACCCAGGCAGTCACCATCGTCGTGGAGGCGCCGGCGGCGTAGCGGGCGATCTGCCGGGTTGCGCGGCACATCGATGTGTTCCGGTAGTGTTCCAGCCCTCACCCTGACCCTCTCCCAGAGGGAGAGGGGAGAGAAGGGGGCCGGCAGCCCGCCGACCCGCTGGCCCCAGCACTCAGGACACAGAACTCAGGACCGGGCGGGCGAGACCCCGCGCTCCCGGCAGCACCCTGCACCCTTACCTCGCCTCGGGCGCCTTGCCGGTGGCGATGGCCTCCCCGAAGGCCCTCCAGAAGGGGTCCACCCGCGGGTGCTCCAGCCCTCGGGAGGTCGATCCCTCGAAGACCACCATCCCTTGCTCGGCGGGGGTCACCTCGCCCACGATGCTGGACTCGATCCCCCTGTCGGCCAGCCGTCTTACCACCTCCGCTGCCTTGTGGGGCCGGCAGGTGATCAGCAGCGTCCCCTCGCTGATGGAGGCGTAGGGGTCGATCCGGAACATCTCGCAGATCTTCCGCACCTCCTCCCGAACGATCACCTTCTCCTTGTCGATCTGCATCCCCACCTTGGAGGCCTGCGCAATCTCGAACAGCCCGCCCCACACACCGCACTCGGTGGCGTCGTGCATGGCGGTGACGCCGTCGTCTCGAACCCCGACGGAGGCGGCCGTCATGGCGTCGTCCACCACGCTCATCATGTCGAACACCCTGTCGGCCTGGCGGGCGAAATCGGCGCCGTACCGCTCGGCCACCAGCTGCGGCAGGGTGGCGGCGAACAGCCCAGTCGCCTCGATGGCCGCGCCCTTGGTCACGATCACCCGATCGCCCACCCTGGCCATGTTGGGGGTGACGTAGCGGGACTTGGGTCCCACGCTGATCACCGTGGCCCCGCCCACCATGGGGAAGTCGGTCCCCTCGTAGCGGGCGGTGTGGCCGGTGACCACCGACATGCCGATCTTCTCGCACTCCCGATGGACCGTGGACCACATGATCTCCAGCGCCTCACGGGTCACGGAGAGGGGAAGGTTCAGATCCACCGTGAAGTAGGTGGGGCGCAGCCCCGAGGTGGCGGCGTCGGAAGCGAGGATGTGGGTGGCGAACCAGGCGGCCCGCTCCCAGCCGTACTGGGGGACGATGAAGAAGGGATCCGTGGTGAGGGCCATCACCTGGTCGTGCCCCAGGTCGACCACGCCCACGTCCACGCCATGCTGAGGGCCGACCAGGATGTGGGGCGATTTCGCCCCGAGGCGGGGGTAGATGATCTCCTCGAAGATCTCCGGCGAGATCTTCCCGATGGCGGGCAGTTCGCTGGGCATCTCTCTCTACTCCTTCCGGTACTGCTACTGCTACTGCGTCTTGGATACACGGAAGGGTGCGCGGGGGAGTGGCGAAAGGCCGCCATCTCGGGATGGCGGCCCAACGTTTCGAGGTCCTGCTTCCCTTCGCTGGCATTACCCAGATCAGGTTCGAGGGTCAGTGGCCGAAGCCACACTCTCAGCGCCGACGCGCCCCCCTAGCAACCCTATGTGATTGTTCTGCCCATCATACAGCGGGCAAAGCCATCGCGCAATTGCCCTACCCCGATTGCCATCTGCATCACCCTCCCGAGCGCGGTCCTGTGGCTTTGTTCTTCAGGAACCGTTCCATCGGGAACGGCTTGCCATGCCCGGGGTAGACGGTGCCTATTCTCAGCCATCTCAGCTTTTCGATGCTGCCATCGTAGTCCGCCAAATCGTCTATGGAGACGGGGAAACCCGGTCTGACGATGTTGTAGATCAGGTCGCCGCAGAACAGGTCGCCGCCGGCCGTCAGGACCCCTATCGAACCCTTCGAATGCCCGGGGATGTGCAGGACCCTGGCATCCAACCCGTATTCTGAGAGATCGAAGCCCTCGTCGATAGTCAGGTCCGGCGTGAAGCTGTCGAATCGAGTCGACCTGACGAAGAACGATACTATGCTGCCCACGATCTTGAAGCTGAGCGAGTACTTGTCCGGCCTGGCTTTTCTGTTCCAGGTCATGTCTCCGCGCTCGACCATCCCCGAATCGGCACTGTGCATGGCTATGGGCGCACCGTACTTTTCGCGGAGATAGGCGCCGTTGCCGGCATGGTCGTGGTCCCCATGCGTCAGCACGACGAGCTTGAGCCTTCCCGGGGTGCAGCCCGCCCTTTCAAGCTCTCTCTCGAGCTGGGCGCGGCTGGTCGAGAACCCCGTGTCGATCAGGATGAAACCGTCACCGGCCTCGACGAGGTAGCTGTTGACGCCGCCCAGATTGATCGCCCTGGTCTCGTTCTCCCGGCGGGCGGAGAGCCGGTCCTGTTCCGCACTCCCTGCCCGTCCTCCGTCCGCTCTTGTGCGAATGTAGGACACGATCCCCAGACCAATCAGGCCAAGCTCGGCTACGACGCCGGCGATGAACCCGCCGGCGGAGTTGTACATGCCGAGCCCCACTTTCGGCGACCGATCGAAGAAGACCGGCAGGTCGGGTGCGGTGGGGGTGACGGTGAAGGGCTTCAGCGAAACGCGAGCCATCGGGTGCGACACGAAGTCCAGCAGCCAGTGGCTGAAAACCAGGAGCCCGATCACCACGCCGGTGCGGTTGTCGCGATAGAGGCGTGCACCCAGCAGCCCGGCTGTCGCGGACCAGACCCCCGACATGAACAGGCCGTGTGACCAGGGAGCGGAGGTCTGCCTGCCCTTGCGATCGATCCGCTCGATCCCCGCGAAGTTGAAGACGGCCCACAGCAGATCCAGGGAATCGGCGGCCAGCAACAGAACGCCGAGGTGCGCCCTGGGTGCGAAACGCTTGGCCGCCAGCCCGACTCCAAAGTGCCCTCCGCCCATTGCATCCTCCCCGCTCGGCCACCCTTCCCGAGCTGCTGCGAGCGACAGCACGCTCCATTCTCATCCGGACACCAGTATATAGTAGAAGTCGGGCCGGCGTATCGACCTTCTGTCGTTTACACCCTCATCCCCTCGACGTACAATGTTGCAGCCCTGCCCCGTGACCTTCGTCGACCTGCCACGAAGATCGATTCGTCCCGCACGTCTTACCCTCGGCAGAGGTGTGGATGAAGAGCAAGTTCCGGCTGCCGCGGCTCCTGCCCGCCCTCCTTATGGTTGCCAGCCTGGCCTTGCCTGGCTCAATCTCGGGGTTGGCGGCGCCCGCCCTCGACCCGACCCTCGCCCAGACCGAGGCGGCGCCCGCCCTGGCCCCATCCGTCGCCCCGAGTCAGACCGCCCTCCAGAGCCCGGACGCCTTCCTCGGCTTCGAGGTGGGGGCCGACCGGCAGCTGGCGGACTGGAACCAGATGCTCGATTACTTCGAGATGCTGGGGCGGGACTCCGATCGGGTTCATCTTCAGACCATCGGCGAGACCACCCTGGGCAGGCCGATGATCATGGCCATCATCTCCTCTCCTGCTAATCTGGCCAGGCTGGATCGCTACCGGGAGATCCAGAAGAAGCTGTCCAACCCGCAGGGCCTCAGCGATGCCGAGCTGGCGGCTTTGATGGCCGAGGCCAAGCCGGTGGTGGCCATCAGCGCCTCCATCCACTCCACCGAGATCGCGGCCACCCAGATGTCGCTGAAGCTGGCCTACGAGCTTGCCTCCAGCGATGTCGCCAAAGTCGGTGAAGTTCTGGACCGTGTCATCCTGCTGCTGGTTCCATCCCTGAACCCGGATGGCCACCAGATGACGGTGGACTGGTACAGGAAGTACCTGGGGACCCCCTACGAGGGGACCGGCACCCCCTGGCTGTACCACTACTACGCGGGCCACGACGACAATCGCGACTGGTTCTCCTTCAATCTGAAGGAAACCCGAGCCTACGGGCGCCAGCTGTACCAGCTGTGGTTCCCGGAGATCGCCTGGGACGTCCACCAGATGGGGAACGGCGGCGCCCGCCTCTTCGTCCCGCCCTTCATGGACCCGTCCAATCCGGTCATCGATCCGGTGATCCTCCGCTCCCTCTACCTGCTGGGCGGCCACATCACCACCGACCTGGCTGCCGCCGGGATGAAGGGGGTGTCCACCAACGCCCAGTACGACTCCTGGTACCACGGCGCCAACCGCACTGCCCCGGCTTTTCATAACATGGTGGGCATCCTCACCGAGGCCGCCAGCGTGGACATCGCCAGCCCCATCACCCAGAGACTAGAGGATCTGGACATCCCCACCCGCGGGTTGCCGGATGCCCAGCACCCGCTGTCCGACTTCCCCGACGTATGGCCCGGCGGCGAGTGGCACCTGAAGGACATCGTCGACTACGAGGAGACGGCCGCCTGGTCCATCCTGACGGTGGCTGCCCGCTACGGGGATAGCTTCGTCAGGAACTTCGTCGACATGAACCGGCGCTCGGTGCTGAAGGGGCTGACCGAGTCCCCCTCCGCCTACGTCATCCCGGCCGAGCAGCGGGATCCGGTCACCACGGTCAGGATGATCAACACCCTGATCTTCCAGGGCATCCAGGTTTACAGGGCCGATGCGCCTTTCCAGGCCGACGGGAGGAGCTACTCAGCGGGGGCCTACGTGGTGCTCGCCTCCCAGCCCACGCGACCCAACGTCCTGGCGCTGCTGGGGAAGCAGAGCTACCCTGACCGGCGGAACCCGGACGGCTCCCCCGAGATGCCGTACGACATCGTGGGCTGGACCCTCCCCATGCAGATGGGGGTCGCCTACGACGAGATCCAGAGCCTCTTCGACGCTCGGCTGAGCGAGGTCAAGGAAGCCGTTCCTCCGGCCGGCGTCGTGCTCTCCGGCCCCGCCTCCTACGGCTACGCCTTCGGGCCGGAGCAGAACGACGTCGCCACAGCCAGGATCCGCCTGCTAAAAGAGGGCTACCAGCTTGCATGGGCAACCGAGCCGCTGACTGTGGGGGATAAGAGCTTCGCCCCGGGCGCCACCATCGTGAAGGCGCGGGACGGCCTGGTAGTCGAGCTGGCCTCCCTGGCCAGGGAGCTCTCCCTCAGCTTCTACCCCGTGGACTCGGCCCCCGCCGTCGAGATCCGGCAGCTCAGCTTGCCCCGGGTCGGCGTGTACGAGAGCTGGGCCGGCAACATGGACTCCGGCTGGCCCCGCTTCCTCTTCGACCGGTTCGAGATCCCCTTCGCCGAGCTGCACGATGCGGACGTCCGAGCCGGCGGGCTGGGCGACAGGTTCGACGCGATCGTGATCGCCGACCAGGGGACGGCCACCATCGTGAACGGCCGGCGGCCCGGCAGCTACCCGGAGGAGTACACCGGCGGCATCGGCGAGCAGGGTGTCGAAAGCCTCGATGCCTTCGTCCGGGGCGGCGGCACCCTGGTGACCCTGGGCAACGCCGGGGACTTCGCCATCGAGAAGCTGGGGGTCCCGGTGAAGAACCTCCTCCGGGGCGTCGAGACCAGCCGGTTCTACGCCCCCGGCTCCATCCTGGCCGGCAAGGTGGACAGCAGCCAGCCCCTGGGCTTCGGGATGGGCGAGAGGGCCGACTTCTACTTCACCAACAGCTCGGCCTACGAGGCCGCCGAGGGCGTGACCGTCGCTACCTACGGCGACGGCGCCCTCCTGCGGAGCGGCTGGCTCCTGGGCGAGAGGTATCTGCAGAACAGGGGAGCCGCGGTGGACGTGGCGCTGGGGAACGGTAAGGTGGAGATGATCGGTTTCCGGAGTCAGCATCGTGCCCAGAGCGACGGCACCTTCAAGCTGCTGTTCAACGCCCTCTTCTACGCCACCGTGAGGTGACGACCATTCGGAGTCATCATGCCCCAGACGGGGCACCATCGAGAACGGAAATGGCTTCCGCAGGCTAGGCCGATGTAGGGCGGGGGTTTATCCCCCGCCGCCCACGGCTCGTGGTTGCCGGGCGGCGGGGCACAAGACCCCGCCCTACGCCATTTCTAGATCAGTGCGGTGACAAGCCACCGCACTCCAAGTCCGCCTGCCGCCGGCCCGCCATCCCCATTTCCGCTTCTTCTAAGTCGGCTATAATCGTCCCAGAGACTCGGGCTGCTTGGTGTAGCCCCACCTGGAGGCACCAACCGTGGGTACCCTGTACGTGGTGGCTACCCCCATCGGCAACCTGGAGGACATAACGTTGCGGGCCCTGCGGGTCCTGAAGGAGGTGGACCTCATAGCCGCCGAGGACACCCGCAAGACCCTGAAGCTGCTCTCGGCCTACGACATCCACAAGCCGATGGAGAGCTACCATCGCCACAGCGGGCCGGGCAAGCTGGTGCGGCTGCTGGAGAGTCTCCAGACCCAGGACCTGGCGCTGGTTTCCGAGGCCGGCATGCCTGGTATCTCCGACCCCGGCCAGGAGCTGATCGCGGCGGCCATCGAGAGGGGGATAGCGGTGGTGCCGGTGCCGGGTCCCTCCGCCCCTGTGACCGCCCTGGTGGTATCGGGGCTGCCCACCGACCGGTTCCTCTACCTGGGCTTTCTGCCCCGGGTAAGGGCCGATCGCCGCCGTCTGCTCCAGTCGGTAGCCGGACAGCCCTACACCCTCGTCCTCTTCGAGGCCCCCCACCGGCTCCTGGCGGCGCTGGCCGACCTGGAACAGACCCTCGGCGATCGTCGCGCAGCGGCCGCCAGGGAGCTCACCAAGATCCACGAGGAGGTGGTTCGGGGGAGGATCTCGGAGCTGAGGGCGACCTTCGAGGCACGGGCGCCTCGGGGGGAGTTCACCCTGGTGATCGGCCCGCCCGAGGAGACCCCTGAGCGGCCGGAAGAGGCCCCAGGCGAGCCGTTGGAGGCCATGGCCCGACGGCTGAGGTCCGAGGGGGTTTCCAGCAAGGAGGCGATCGGCAGAATGATGGAGGCCACCGGGGTGGGGCGACGGGAGGCTTACCGGGCCTGGCTGGTTTCTTAATCGTTATGCTACAATCGACTCGGGATGTTGGTTGACACTCACGCTCACCTGACGATGGCGCAGTTTGCCGCGGACCTGCCGGCGGTGCTGGATAGGGCTGCGGCCGCTGGCGTCACCACCGTCGTCTGCGTGGGGGTGGATCTCCCATCTAGTCGGGAGGCCATCGATCTGGCGCAGCGCCATCAGGGGGTGGTGGCTGCGGTCGGCGTTCATCCGAACGAGGCAGCCGATCTGCCCGCGGGATGGTTGGAGGAACTGCGAGCCCTTACCCGAATGCCGCGAGTGGTGGCTGTAGGGGAGATAGGGCTCGATTACTACCGGCAGCGGACGGAACGCCCGCGGCAGCAGGAGCTGTTCCGATCTCAACTGCAGCTGGCCCGGGAACTGGGGCTTCCGGTGGTGGTCCACAACCGCGAGGCGGACGCAGACGTGGCGGAGATCCTGATGGAATGGGCCGGAGGGCTCCCGCCGCAGCATCCCAGGGGGGTGTTGCACTGCTTCTCGGGGGATCTCCCCCTGCTGCAGCGCTGTGTCGCGGCGGGTTTCTACGTCTCCTTTGCCGGACCCATCACCTTCCGGAACGCCCGCGGGGCCGCCCAGATCGTCGCCGCGGCACCCCGCGACCGGCTGCTGGTGGAAACCGATGCCCCCTACCTGGCGCCGCATCCCCACCGTGGGAAGCGGAACGAGCCCGCCTACGTGCGGTTGGTGGCGGAGCGGATGGCTGAGCTTCGCAACGAGAGCCTGGACGATATCGCGGCGGCCACGAGCGGGAACGCCGCGAGACTACTTGGGCTGGGGTAGCCGCCAGCCTCATAAGCCTTATCTGAAGAGGGAGTAGCTTGGGTCCTACGCCGACTGCAACGATATTTGCACTGGTGCAGAACGACCTGGCGGCCGTTGAGAGGACGCTGGCACGGGCTGTGGAGACGGAAGACCAGCTGATGCGCCAGTTGCTCAGCTTCGTCCTGCCGGGCACCGGCAAGAGGCTGCGCCCTGCCCTGGCTCTTCTCTGTGGCAGGGTGAACGAGTACCGTCCCGAACCCCTGGTGTGCTTTGCCGCTGCCCTGGAGATGCTGCATACGGCTACCCTGGTCCACGACGACATCGTGGACGAGGCTGCGGTCCGGCGAGGCGAACGCACCCTTAACCGACAGGTCAACAACTCCATCGCCGTCCTGGTAGGCGACTACATGTTTGCGCAGTCGGCGGCCCACACGGCGGCCACACGCCACCTGGACGTGATCTCCAGTTTCGCGCAATCTTCTATGACCATCATCAGCGGGCAGATCGACGAATCCTGGTCCGACGGGGGGGTCAGCCTGACCAGGGAGCAGTACCTCCGCCGCATAGGACACAAGACCGCGGCCCTCTTCGCGCTGGCCGCCGAGGGCGGCGGCTTGCTCAGCAACGCCCCCGTGTCGGTCGTGAGCGCCATGAGCCGCTACGGCTACCAGTTGGGATTGGCCTTCCAGATCGTGGACGACATCCTGGACGTGATCGGGGACGAGGAGATGCTGGGCAAGCCGGTGGGCAGCGACGTCCGGCAGGGCACCGTGACGCTGCCGGCCATCCTGGTGCGCGACCAGATCCCGGAAGCGGTCTTCAGATCCGCCTTCCTGGGGGACGGCGGCCGCGAGGAACCGATTCGGTCGGTGTTGGAGACGATCCGGAATGGTGGGGGCATCGACGGCTCATACGCCGAGGCCGAACGGCTGGTGGCCGAGGCCCGCGATGCCCTGGAGTCTCTACCCGACGGGGAGGTACGCCAGGGACTCCAGGATCTGGCGGGCTTTGTCGTTCGCAGGATAGCCTGATTGCGCTGTTCGCCCTCTCCCCGTCATCATACGGAGTATCGTTATGAAGGTGACCTTTCCCCACGCCGGCCAGGCGTGGGTTCCCCTCTCAACGGTCATTTCCAAGGCGGGGATCGAGTGCATCGTCCCGCCGCCCACCAGCAAGCAGACCCTCTCCCTGGGGGTGAAGTACTCCCCCGAGTGGGTCTGCCTCCCATTTAAGCTGAACCTCGGCAACTTCATCGAGGGGCTGGAGATGGGGGCGGACACCCTGCTGTACGTGGCCGGGCCGGGGCTGTGCCGGTTGGGATACTACGCCAAGGTGTCGGAGCAGATCCTGCGCGACGCGGGATACCAGTTCGAGATGCTGACCTTCGATTGGCAGGACAAGCAGATCTTGGCGCTGGGGGAGTTCCTGCGCGGGGTTCTGGGCAATCGGTCCTGGCCTCAGATAGTGGGAGACATCAAGTTCGGCCTGAGCCAGTTGAAGGTGATGGACGAGCTGGAGAAAACGGCTCACCACCTGCGCCCGCGGGCACTGAAGCCGGCGGAGATCACCAACGTCTGGCGGACGGCGGGACAGCGGGTGGCCAAGGCCTGGACCCCAGCCGATCTGAAACGGGTCAAGACCGAGATCATGGCGGAGTACAACTCGGTGCCGTTGAACCCCGAGGCCAATCCCCTTCGGGTGGCGCTGCTGGGCGAGTTTTTCATGGTGATCGAGCCCTTCGTCAACCACGACGTCGAGGACATGCTGGGGAAGATGGGGGTGGAGGTGGTGAGGCACGCCTCCTTCAGCGACTGGGCCTGGAGCTGGCTCTTCCTGGAGGCCCTGGGCCTCAGCCATGGGAAGAAGGTCAAGAAGGCGGCCGCCCCCTACCTCAGTCGCGACGTCAGTGGCGACGCGGTCCAAACCCTGGGCGAGACGATCCTCCACCAGAAGGAGGGTTTCGACGGCATCATCCACCTGCTGCCCCTGACCTGCATGCCCGAGATCATCGCCCAGAGCATCATGCCCCGGGTGACCAAGGACCACGAGATTCCGGTGCTCTCCATCGTCCTGGACGAGCAGATGGGCAGGGCCGGCTTCGTCACCAGGATCGAGGCCTTCGTGGACCTCATGCAGCGACGGCGGACGTACAAGAAAGCTGGCTAGCGTTGCCGGCGACACGGGTTTCCGTAGGGGCGAACCTCGTGTTCGCCCAGCCCCAAGGCGATCACAAGGATTGCCCCTACAAGAATCAACCAGGGCGCTCCCGAGGGAGCGCCCTTTCAATACTGTTATCGTTGATGGCCGCAGACCATCAGAGCCCTTCCGGGGCGGCGAGACGACGTCGGCCTTCAGAGGAGATCGGTCCGGCTAGCTCTGGGCCGTAGCCTGATCGCGGGCAAACAGGCTACGGGCATCCTCGCCCACGCCCAGTTCGATGCAGTCGCAAAAGGTGGAATAGATCGCCTTGTTCAACAGCTTCGCCCACCGATCGTTGGAACCGGCCAGGGCGGCGTGCTCACGCCGGACCCTCAGCAGCCGCTCCAAGCGCAGTAGGAAGAAGAGCTGGACCTCGCTGTAGGGCTTGATCCTCGCCTGCCGCTCACTCCTCTGACCCTCTATTGACTTGACGTTCCAAGGTTCCACCCCGCTCATTGCAGTTCTCCCCAGCAGACCGCTGCTGGTTTCGTCCTGACTCTAGGAGTCGACAGCCAGGCAGGTCATAGTCTTGCTGATGCCTGGGATGCCTCGGACCTCGTTGAGCACGAGCCGTCCGATGGAATTGGCATCGTCACCCTGGGCTACGGCGATCACGTCGTAAGGGCCAGTCACGACGTCGGCCACGGCGATGCCGGAAACCCGACGCAGGGTATCGACTACCTCCTTGCTCTTGCCACCCACCGTTTCGATAAGGACGTATGCTCGCTGCATCGGCGTTCACCTTCCGGTGGAATTCTCCGAGAGCCACGCACGGGCTGTCGCCACCAACCCCATATTAGGCCTTCCCACGGCGATGTCAATACCTTTACGGTACTGTTCCAGTGCACTAGCTGTGCCCACGCCGGCCCTCTCCCTAGGGGGGAGAGGAGGTCACGGCGCGGCCAGTTCGATGAGGGGCGAGACGCTCTCCAGCCTCTCCAGCCGCCCCACCTCTTCCACCAGCCTCTCGGCCTTCTCCCGGGGCAGGACCGGCAGCACCAGCTCCATGAACTTGCCCACCAGCTCCTCGTCCGGCACCGGATTCCCCGGGGTCCCGGAGGCTGCCTCCACCCGCTCCTGCAGCTCGCGGCCGTCCAGGGTCCGCACCGTCACCACCGCCTGGCCCTCGCCCAGACCAGGCTCCACCACGGCCCGCACCCGGTCCCTCAGTGCCACCACGTCCTCTCGATTCACCTTCTCGTCGGTGAACTGGGACTCTCGGGCGTTCCCCTCGACCAGCGCGATGGCCGCGCAGAAGTAGATGCTGAACTTTCCTTCCAGGCCCGTTCGAGGCGCCTTCTTGCCCGTCAGCTCCAGCACCAGGGGGTGAACCCTGGTTTCTATCTCTCTCACCTGAGCGGGCTGAAGGCCGTATCGCTGGCGGAGCCTCCTCACCCCATCGATGGTGGGGTGGGTCACCACGCCGCATGCGTAGGGTTTGAAGCCGTTCTCCAGCATCAGGTAGTCGCGGCCCAAACCCTCGACGGCCTTCGAGAGATCGTGCTCGCCGGCAAGGACGCTGCAGAAGCCCCGCCGCGCCTCCAGGACCTCCGTGGAGGCGGTGAAGCCCTTCTCGGCCAGCAGCGCCGAGAGCAGACCGTTGGAGGCCGCCTTGCCCACGTGGAGCGACTTCGCCATGGAGCCAAACATCTCCCGAAGTCCCGAGGCCTGGGTCCCGGCCAATCCCAGGGCGTGGGTGATCCGCTCGGGGTCCAATCCCAGCAGCCGGCTCGAGGCGGCCGCTGCGCCGAAGGTGCCCACGGTGCCGGTGATGTGCCAGCCCACGTCGTAGTGGGACGGGTAGACCGCCGTCCCCACCCGCAGCTCCGCCTCCATCCCGAGGGCAAGGCCGGTGATCAACCGGCGCCCATCCAACCCCTTCCACTCGGCCAGAGGCAGGGCGGCCGACAGCACCGGGCCGGTGGGATGGATCACCGTGGCCAGGTGGGTGTCGTCGAAATCCAGCACGTGGGACATCGCCCCGTTCACCATGGCCGCGTTTGGGGCGGAGCTCCTGGCGCGGGAGCCCAGCAGGGTGGCCTGGGGATGGCCTCCAATCTCCTGGACGGTTTCGGCCAGAAGACGCACCGCCTGATGGCGAGACGCTCCCAGCGCCACACCCAGGTAGTTCAGAACGCACCGCTTGCTTTCCCGCACGACTTCCTGGGGAAGTTGCTCGAAAGTGGTTCGGGCTACGTAGTCGGCCAGTTGCCTGGTGGCCCCCATGAGCGGTGTCTCCCTTCCTCACAGTTGTTTTGGCATCGAGCCTCGACAGGAACAGGGTTTCGGGGCGCTAATCATAGGCCGTAGATCCGCCGCGTGGCAATTATGCCCCCGATCCTACTATAATGGGTTTCCAATCCATCGGGCGGCCGTGCAGGTGACTTTTCCCCGGGCCTTATGGTAAACTCGCGCGCGGCACTACAGTCGTGTCATCGGTGGAGGTTTTCCCCCCATGAAGCAGAAGGTGAACGCCTTTCTCGGTTATCTGGCGGCCGAGAGGGGGCTGGCGGCGAATACCCTGGCGGCCTACAATAACGATCTGAACCAGTTCTCCGACTACCTGGTCTCCCGTGAGCGTCCCGATGGGGCGGCTGCGATGCTGGCCGAATCGGCCGGACAGTATGCCCTGACCGGGATGAGCAGGGATGCCGTGATGGGCTTCTTTCTCCATCTGCGAGAGAAGGGATACACTCCCTCCACCATTGCCAGAAAGACCGCTGCCATCAAGTCCTTCTTCCATTTCCTCGCCTCCAAGGGGTTTATCGGCGAGGATCCCACCGCCAGCATCGATTCTCCCAGGATCAGCAAGTCGCTGCCCAGGGCTGCCTCGGTGGAGGAGATCGACGAGCTCCTGGAAGCTCCGACTCGAGCCACTTCCCCAGAGGCCCTGCGCGACAAGGCCATGTTTGAGCTGCTCTACGCCACCGGTATGCGGGTTACGGAGTTGGTCTCTCTGAACCTGGGTGACGTGGACTTGGAGAACGGATCGGTCTCCTGCGCCGGCCGCACGGCCGGCAAGGGCACGCGCCAGCGGACGATTCCGGTTCACGCCACGGCGATCCGTTCCGTCCAGGGCTACCTGGAGAAGACCAGGCCCTTCCTGGTTCGGGACAGCGACGAGCAGGCCCTGTTCGTGAACCATCGGGGGGACCGGCTGACCCGCCAGGGCTTCTGGCTCATCCTGAAGCAGTGGGCCCAGAACGCCGGGATCAAGACGGAGATCACCCCTCACACCCTGCGCCACTCCTTTGCCCTGCACATGCTGAGGAACGGCGTCGATCTGCGGGCGGTGCAGCAGCTTCTCGGGCATGCCCACATCTCCACCACCCAGATCTACACCTATCCGAGCGACGACGGGCTCAAGCGGCTCTACGAGACGGCCCACCCTCGAGCCAAGTAAATGGGGGAGCGGACGCTCGAGGCCGTCCTCTTCGACGCGGGCAACACCCTCATCCACATGCCGCGCCAACCCGAGGAGATACTTCGGGAGCTGTGCGCCCAGTTGGGCAGCCCCGTAGGTCTGGAGGAAGCTCGTGGAGCCTGCCGCGAGTCCGAGCGCTACTACACCCGGCACTACCTCGACTACTCCGGCGACCAGGGGGAGTTCTGGCTGCGGTACCACGCCGAAGCCCTCCACCACCTGGGCATAGAGGATCCCACCGGCGAGAAAGCGGCCTACCTCTCCCATGGTTTCGGCAGGGTCGGCGTGTGGCAAGCATACCCGGAGGCGGCCGGGGTGTGCCGCCGGCTCCAGGCCGGCGGTTTCAGGCTGGGGGTGGTTTCCAACGGATCCGTCACCGTGGTGGATCTGCTCTCCCAGGCCGGACTCCTATCCTTCTTCGAGGTGGTCATCGCCTCCCAGGCCCTGGGTATCCAGAAGCCCGATCCGCGGGTCTTCGCGGCGGCGCTGGAGAAGCTGGGGGCAGCGCCCGAACGTGCGCTGTACGTGGGCGACCTGTACGAGGTGGACGTCCTGGGGGCGCGGGGGGCCGGCCTCCACGCCGTCCTTATCGACCGGCGGGGTGGGAGTGGGGATCGGGACTGTCCGGTGATAGGCAGCCTGGAGGAGTTGATCCCGCTGGTGGAGGGAGGGGGTATCCCATGTCAGAGTTAACCGCAGCTGTCTCCCTCGTCTCTTCCCTGGCACCGGTGAAGCCCCGAGTGGGCTTGATCCTGGGGTCGGGTCTGGGGGCCGTCGCCGACGGGATCCAGGAGGGCGTGACCCTATCCTACGGCCGGATACCCGGCTTCCCCTGCACCACGGTCCCGGGCCACCAGGGGGACTTGGTGGTGGGCACCATGGAGGGGGTCGGCATCGTGGCCATGAAGGGGCGCCCCCATCTCTACGAGGGGTACTCCCTGGCCCGGATAGGCTTCCCGGTTCGACTGTTGGGAGCCCTGGGGGTGGACACCCTGGTGGTGACTAACGCGGCCGGCGGTCTGAACCCGGCGTTGGAGACGGGCACCCTGATGGTGTTGGAGGATCACATCAACCTCCCGGGTATGGTGGGGCTGAACCCCTTGATCGCCGTGTCGGGGGGCCAGGAGCGCTTCGTACCGATGGCGGACGCCTACGACGAGATCCTGCGACGGCTGGTGATGGAGGCCGCCGGAGAGAAGGGGATCCGAGTTTCCAGCGGGGTGTACGCCATGGTGGTCGGCCCCAGCTACGAGACTGCGGCCGAGGCTCGCTTCTTGCGCCAGGTGGGAGCTGACGCCGTGGGCATGTCCACGGTTCCCGAAGTGGTAGTGGCGCGATGGCTAGGGATGAGAGTCCTCGGTATCTCCTGCATCACCAACGTCCTGCTGGGGCCTCAAACCCATGGGGAGGGTGGCCACAGCGGGGTCCTGGCCGTGGCAGAGAGGGCGACGGCTGACGTCGCCTTCCTCCTGCGCTCCGTTCTCCGCCACGTTCGCGTGACGGGTGACGAGTGATGGATCCTTTCCCCTCTCCCTCTGGGAGAGGGTCAGGGTGAGGGCTGGAGCACCCTGCCGCGACCATCCCTCGAAGTCCGATTCCCGATCGCTACTCGCTGATCGCTGACGGCTGATAGCTGAATGCTGAAGACCAGATTCTTTTCGCTGTTCCTGCTTCCCCTGCTGCTGCAGGGGCAGATGCTGCTGTGGCCGGACCAGGCACTGGCTCCGGCGGCCTCCCCGCCCGTCTCCACCGAGCAGGCCCTGGAGCAAACCCTGCTGCCCTGGCGGGATCTGCGGGATCTGGCGGTCCGGGTGAAAGGGCTGCCCCAGGAGTCGGTAGATCCCATCGCGCCGCCGGCACCTCCCCTGCGCCAGGCGGGGGACAGCTCCGTCTTCTGGGTGGCGGACGAGGCCAACGACCGCTACTACTCCTTGAAAGCCACCCTGGCGGTGGTGACCCCCCACGCCTACATGTACCTGGCCGAGGGCGCGCGGGTGGATCAGCCCAGGCTCGAGGCGGCTGCTCGCTTCTTCGAGGATCAGATCTACGCGGGGGATCGGCGCTACTTTGGCACCGAGCCGGAGACGGGGCTGGACGGCGATCCCCACGTGACGATCCTGCATGCCAGCATCCCCGGGCTGGGCGGCTACTTCACCTCCGTGGACGACTATCCTCGCACCGTGCAGCCCTACAGCAACGAGCGGAAGGTGATCTACATCAACGTGGATGCCGCCACGCCGGGCTCCAGCAGCTACTATGGGATCCTGGCCCACGAGTTCGAGCACATGATCCACTGGAACACCAATCGGGTCGAGCAGACCTGGGTGAAGGAGGGGGCCGCGGAGGTGGCCACCGAGGCCGCCAACCTGGGGAGCAGCGGAGCCATGCAGGCCTTCGTAGCCAGACCCGACACCCAGTTGAATGCCTGGACCGACACCAAGGGGGACGTGGCCCCCCACTACGGCGCCGCCTACCTGTTCATCAGCTACTTCCTGGAGCACTACGGCGGCTATCAGGCGGCTTCGGACCTGCTATCTGGCGATACCCGTGGGCCGGAAACCTTCGACCGCTTCCTGGCCCGCCACGGCTACCAGCTATCCTTCGAGGACGTGTTCAGGGACTGGGTGGTGGCCAACTATCTGGACCAGGCCAACGGCTCGGATCCCCGCTACCGTTACGCGAAGCTGAAGATGCAGATGCCCGACACCGATCGGGTCACCACCTCCACCGGGTGGAGGGACCGCACCCTCCACCAGTTCGCGGCCAACTACCTGTCGCTGTCCGGCGGTTGGAGCAGCGCCAGGATCCACTTCCAGGGGGACCAGGGCACGCGTGTCATCTCCGCCGGCGCCCACAGCGGCCGGGCCTTCTGGTGGAGCAACCGCGGAGACCTAGTGGATACCAAGCTGACCCACGT
The DNA here is from genome assembly GCA_021806765.1 of Chloroflexota bacterium. The sequence continues at coordinate 45,670 of JAJZQR010000002.1, forward strand.
CTTCGACCTGCGTGGCCTCGGCAAGGCCACCCTGGACTTCTGGGCCTGGTACGACCTGGAGGAGGGATACGACTACGGCTACGTCATGATCTCCCGGGATGGGGGTCTCACCTGGTCGACCCTGGCCACACCGGACACCACCACCGCCGATCCCAACGGCAACAGCCTGGGGAACGGCTTCACCGGCAAGAGCGACGGCAGCGGCTCGGGTGGCTGGAGGCAGGAATCCATCGATCTCACCCCCTACGCCGGCGACGTGGTCGTGATCCGCTTCGAGCAGGTGACAGACGACGCCTACAACGCCCCTGGTATCGCCCTGGACGACATCTCTATTCCCGAGCTGGGCTACTCAAGCGATGGCGAGGACTCCGATGGGGGCTGGTTCCCGGAGGGCTTCGTGCGGACCGACGGCCGGCTTCCCGAGCCCTTCTCGCTGCAGCTGATCGAGATGGGCGCGGACGGCATCAGCGTCGAGCAGCTCCCGGTGTCTTCCTCCCAGAGCGCCGACGTCGAGATCCAGAACACCGACGGCCGTCTGGACAGGGCGGTGCTGGTGGTGGCACCCCTCAGCCGCTACACCACCGAGCCCGCCCACTACCGCTACCGGGTGGAGACCAGCCCTTAGCGGAACCCGCTGCGGGAGGGCGAGGCTCCTGCCGAGCCGGAGGCTGACCGGGAGGGCGGATTGCCCCAACCCACCCGCCTCTATCGAACCGTGAAGGGCTGGCTGCTCGGGATTCTGCTTCCTCCATGGAAACCGCAGGTGGAACCGGCTCCTGCCGGCGATCCGGCATTGCGTTTGCCGTCCGAGGGGGTGGTATGGTAGAATCTACTCGTTATCGGGGCGTAGCGCAGCCTGGTTAGCGCGCAGCGTTCGGGACGCTGAGGCCGGTGGTTCGAATCCACTCGCCCCGACCATACAGCCCGCCGGGGATTTCCGGCGGGCTTGATCGTTGTTGTACGCCTCGTCTCCAGTCTCGGGCCGGTGATGCCAGAGGCTCCCCATAGATCCGATCTGCAACCGACGGCACGTGAGAATTGGTCCGGTTTGGGTATTGACAGCCTGTACTCCTCTCGCTATCATGCGAAACGTTACCGGTAACGTTACCAACGCCCTTTTGGGAGGCGACCTGTGGTCCGCACCGTCGGTATTGTCGACATCGCCCGCGAGGCCGGCTGCTCCATCAATACTGTCTCCAGGGCCCTGAACGACATGCCGGGTGTTAGCGCCGGTGCAAAGGCTCGCGTCCTAGCCGCTGCCGAGCGGCTTCACTACACCCCGAGCCGGGTTGCCCGCTCCCTCCTGGCAAGCTCTACCAAGACCCTGGGCCTGGTGGTCACCGACTGCACCAATCCCTTCTACGCCCGGGCCATACGGGCAGTGGAGGACTTCGCCTTTGCCCGGGACTATAGTGTCATCCTCTGCAACAGCGGCGAGGACTATCAGCGGGAGATGCGGGCCATCCGCATGCTACTGGAGAGCCGCGTCGATGGGATCCTGATTACGCCAGTCCAGGGCCCGTATGAGCACATCGCCGAGCTCCTTGATCGCAGAATACCCTTTGTCCTGGTAGGCCGGCGCTTCGAGATGCTGGATACGCCCTATGTGACCAGCGACAACGTCGGCGGCGCCCGCACCGCTGTCTCTCACCTCCTGTCCCTCGGCCATCGGGTTGTCGGTCACGTCACAGGCCGGCAGGAGATCTCTAGCGTCGCCGAGCGTCTCGCCGGCTTCTGCCAGGCCCTCCAAGAGCATGGCTTGCCTCTAGACTCGGCGTTGGTTGTTCGCGGAGAGCGCGATGTCGAGGGCGGCCTTGCCTGTGCCCGCCAGTTGCTGGCGTGCCGACCGCGACCCACCGCCATCTTTGCCTACAACGACCTCCAAGCCCTGGGTGTCCTGCGGGCCGCCCGTGAGTTGCGACTTAGGGTGCCGGAGGAGTTGGCGGTCGTAGGGTTCGACGACATCGAGCTTTCGGCCTTCTTCGAGGTGCCCCTCACCACCATAGCCCAGCCTACATATGAACTCGGCCGCCGTGCGGTCGAGATGCTCTTCCAGTTGATGCACGATCCCTTGTCCGCCAAGGACCGGCAGGTGATCCTCCACCCGGAGTTGATAGTTCGGTCTTCGTCGGCGCTGGCCGTCCATTCCACGTAGGGGCCATTACGTACGCACGATCCAGGCAGTGTGTCGGAACCTGCCCGCGTTCAGGCCAGCCTCTCGTTTGGGATAAGCCCCGATGCTGCGCGGCTCACCTTTCTACGATGGCGACATGCCCTTCCCTTCGGATACCTGATCCAGGCCAATCCCAGATTCATTGCGTACACATCTAAGGAGGACGTAGATGGCAGGCGAAAGTGGGATGCTGGGCGTCCTTGACCAGGGGCAGATTGAGGCGATTCACCAGACGACGATGGAGGTGCTGGAGGGCACTGGCGTCGTGATCCAGGAGGAGACGACGCTCTCCCTCCTGCGCGACCTGGGTGCCAAGGTCGACTTCGAGCAGCAGCGGGTCCGCTTCCCGACCTGGCTGATGGAGAAGCTGCTCAAGCAGTGCCCAGATCGGTTTGCCTGGTACGCCCGCGATCCCCAGAAGACGGTCCAGTTCGAGGGCACGAAGGTCTGCTTCGGCCCCGCGGCCGGCGCCGTCAACGTGCTCGACTCCGAGGGCAGGCGACGGCCCTCAACCATCCAGGATGCCTACGACTTTTGCCGCCTCATCGACGCCCTGGACTTCGTCGAGGAGGGCCACTGCGTGGTCTACCCGACGGACGTGATCCCCGGCACCGCCCACGCCCACATGCTCGCTGCCATGGCGAAGTACAGCTCCAAGCCGTTCCGTGGCCGCCCCAGGGGAAAAGAGGAGTCGGTTGACTCCATTCGGGTCGCGGAGTTGCTGGTCGGCGGGCGAGAGGAGCTGAAGCGTAGGCCCATCATGTTCGCCAACATCAACCCGGTGAGCCCGCTGCAACACGCCCGCGAGATGGTGGAGGGTACGGTGGAGTTCGCCCGTGCGGGGCTTCCGGTCTGCTTCTCCCCGCAGGTCCAGGCCGGCACCACAGGTCCCGCCACCCTTGCCGGGACCCTGGTCCAGCACAACGCCGAGGTGCTTAGCGGCATCGCCATCGCTCAGGTGGCCAACCCCGGGGTGCCCGTCATGTACGGCTGCGTCACCAGCGTCAGCGACATGCGCACCGGCAGCTTCGCTTACGGTGCCGTCGAGGGGGCCATGCTGAACGTGGCGAGTACTCAGCTTGCACGTTTCTACCACATACCCTCCAGGGCCACCAGCGGCTTCACCGAGTCCAAGACTCTGGACATGCAGTGCGGCATCGAGTCGATGATGACCAACCTAATGGTGAGCTTCTCGGGCGTCAATTATATCCAGGGAGCGGCTGGCGGTCTGGAATCTAGCCTCACCGCCTCCTACGAGAAGATGGTCATCGACAACGAGGCGCTGGGCATGATCGCTCGCGCCATGCGGGGCATCGCTGTCGATAATGAGAGTTTGGCCGGCGACCTGATCGCCAGAGTGGGCCCTGCCGGCCACTACCTGGCGGAACCCCACACGCGCAAGTACTTCCGCCGGGAGATCCTCGTCCCTCAGTTGATAGACCGACTTCCCTACGAGGCCTGGAAGTCGGGGGGGTCGAAGGACATGGTGCAGAGGGCCCGGGAGAAGGTGCAGTCTATTCTCGGCAGCCACCAGCCGCGGCTGCTCGAGCCGGCGCTGGAGCGGGAGATCGACCTGCTGGTTGCCGAAATCGAGACCAGGCACAAGTAAGAGTTCGGAGGCGATAGGAATGGAAGGCGAGACCCTGCTGGAAACCATGTCCCAGGCGATCATCGACGGGGACGTCGACGCCTGCCGCGACGCCGCCGAAAAGGCGATGGCGGCAACGATGGATCCCGCCCTGGTCATCTCCGAGGGGCTGATGAAGGGGATACAGGAGGTCGGGCGGCGCTTCAGCGAGGGGGAGTTCTTCCTGCCGGAGTTGCTGCTGGGCGCGAAAGCCATGCAGGCCGGCATCGACGCGGTGAACCCGGTTATCAAGGCCCAGGGTGGTCACCGAATGGTGAAGGGGAAGGTGGTGGTGGGGGTAGTACAGGGCGATATCCACACCATCGGTAAGGAGATCCTTCGCTCGGTCTTCGGTGCCTACGGCTTCGAGGTGGTCGACCTGGGCACCAACGTGGCCGGCGACCGGTTCATCGCTGCGGTGCGAGAACTCCATCCGGATATCCTGGGCATGTCGTCGCTGATGACTCCTACCATGGTCAAGCAGCGGGAGGTGATCCAGAAGCTGGTGAAAGAGGGGCTGCGGGACAAGGTCAAGGTGATGGTGGGCGGCGCGGTGTGCAATCCGCAGTGGGCCCAGGACATCGGAGCGGACGGCTATGCCCCCGATGCGTGGAAGGCGGTCGAGCTCGCCGAGAGGCTACTGGGGAACTAGGCTGCCGTTACCCCAAACGCCCCCAATCCAAGAGTGTGGGTCGTCCTTGACCCAGGCGTCCTAGCTACCAGGGAATGCCCAAGTAAGGGACGATGCCGGGTCTTGCAGGCAAGCAGGCGTGGTCGTGACCCGTGAACCCGCGCAGGTCGGTTCTGCGATGTCGGCGGTGCTAGCCGTGCGGGGTCTGGCGGGGAGGAATCCGGCACGAATCTTTCATTCAGAGGTTACGCTCGTGGGCTGCAAACTTGGAGTCGATGTCGGCGGTACTTTCACCGATCTGGTGCTTTTCGACGAGTCTGACAACTCCTTGCGCATCCTGAAGACTTCGTCCACGCCTCACGACATGTCCGTGGGTGTGGCGACCGGCATTCGGAAGGTGGCCGAGAGGTTCGACGTTACCCCCTCCAGGCTCTCCTACGTAATCCACGGCACCACCGTGGCCACCAACGCAGTGCTGGAGAGAAAGGGCAGCCGCACCGCACTTCTGGTCACCGAGGGGTTCCGTGACGTGCTCCACATCGGCCGCCAGGATCGGCCCTCCCTGTACAACTGGTTCATCCGTAGGCCCGACCCATTGGTGCCGCGCCACCTACGGCTGGAGGTGCCCGAGCGAATCCTCCACACCGGCGAGGTGCTGCAGCCCCTGGACGAGCAGGCGGTGCTGGAGATCGGTGCCCGACTGCGGCGGGAGAAGGTCGGCACCATTGCTATCTGCTTCCTTCATTCCTATGCCAACCCTGCCCACGAGCGACGCGCGGCGGAGTTGATATGTCAGGTCCATCCCGAGGCGGACGTCTCGCTCTCCTCCGACATCCTGCCGGAGTTCAAAGAGTACGAGCGGATGAGCACCACGGTGATGAATGCCTACCTGACCCCGCGGATGCAGGGTTATCTGCACCGCTTCGAGCTTGCCCTCTCCGAGTTGGATGTGAGGTCCGACCTTCACATCATGCAGTCCAACGGCGGAGTCATGACCATCGAGGCTGCCAAGAGCCGATGTGTCAACACCATCCTGTCCGGCCCGGCCGCGGGCGCGGTGGGCGGCACCATGCTGGCGCGCCAGGCAGGGATGGAGAACGTGATCACCGTGGACATGGGCGGTACCAGCTTCGACGTGTGCCTGGCTTACCGGGGGCAGGTGAGGCTCACCCGGGAGTCCCACGTCGGGATGCTTCCCTTAAAGGTCCCCATGGTCGATGTCCACACCATCGGGGCCGGCGGCGGAAGCGTTGCCTGGGTCGACTCGGGGGGTGCTCTCCATGTCGGTCCTCAGAGCGCGGGGGCGAACCCCGGACCGGCCTGCTACGGCCTTGGAGGAGAGAACCCCACCGTCACCGATGCTAATGTGGTACTTGGAAGGGTCAACCCCGACTACTTCGTGGGGGGCGAGATCCGACTGGACGTGAACGCTTCCAGGGAGGCGATCACCAGGAAGGTGGCAGAGCCGCTGGGCATCTCCGTGGAGAAGGCCGCCGAGGGCATACTGAAGGTGGTCAACGCCAACATGGTGCGCGGGATCCGGGTGGTATCAGTGCAGAAGGGCTACGACCCCAGGGATTTCTGTCTGGTGGCTTTCGGCGGGGCCGGCCCGGTGCACTCTGCGGAACTGGCCGAGGAGATGTCGCTGCCCAAGGTGCTGGTACCTCCGACCCCTGGCGTGACCTCAGCACTGGGGCTACTGATGTCCGACTTCCGGCGCGACTATGTGCAAACCATCATAGCCTCGTTGGAGGAGGTGGGGCTGGCAGAGTTGAACGGCGCATACCAGCGGCTGGAGAGCCAGGCCCTGGAGGAGATGGCCACGGAGGGCGTAACCGGCGACGACCTGGTGCTGGTGCGGACAGCAGATGTGCGCTACCTGGGCCAGGGCTATGAGCTGGAGGTGGCCGTGCCGGCGGGCGAGTTGGACGAGACTGCGCGCGGGCGGATCCGCCAGGCTTTCGCGGACGCCTACAGCAAGGCATACGGCGACTCCGCGTCGGGAGGCGTGCCGCAGCTGGTCAACCTGCGCCTCGCCGTCATCGGCCGAATCAACAAGCCAGACATCGCACCTAAGGCATTGGGGGGTGCGGACCCGTCGGCGGCCGAGCACCCATCCCGGGACGTCTACTTCCACGGGGCATGGGTGCGGACGCGGGTCTACGACCGGGCGAGGCTGTGCCCTGGCAACCGACTCCAGGGGCCAGCCATCGTGGAGCAGTTGGACTCCACTGTGGTGCTGCCACCCGGCCACACGGCCACTGTTGACGCCTGGGGCAACCTGGTTGTCGACGTGCCGGTGACAGGTGCGGCTGGGTTGGCCGAAGAGAAGGATCGAGTGGACCCCATCACCCTGGAGGTGATCCGTAGCGCCCTACAGTCTATGGCCGATGAAGCCACGGCTACCCTCATACAGACGGGCTACTCCACCAACATCAAGGATCGCCGCGACTGCACTTGCGCTGTCTACACGCCGCAAGGGGAGGTGGTGGCGATGACCGAGTTAGGGACGCCGCACCACCTTGGGACCATGCACGCGGTGGTGAAGCGGGTGCTGGAGGTGGTACCGCTCGATCAGTACGAGCCCGGCGATGCCATCCTGATGAACACGCCGTATCCCTACGGACCCGGCCACCTCAACGACATCGCCCTGGTCACCCCCGTCTTCTACCAGGGCAAGATCGTGGCGATGATGGCCAACCAGGCCCACCACGTGGACGTGGGCGGCTACGCGCCGGGCTCCATGCCCTTTGGCGTCCACGAGATCTTCCAGGAGGGACTGCAGATCCCACCAGTGAAGATCTTGAAGCGGGGTGCTCTGGATGAGGAGTTGATGGCCTTCTTCAGCGCCAACGTGCGGACCCGGTTCGAGAGTCGAGGGGACACCCTGGCGCAGATCGCCGCCAACAATGTGGGAGAGACGCGACTGACCGAGCTGCTGGACCGCTACGGGCCGGAAACCCTGGGCCGCTACCTGCGCGCCATTCTTGACTACTCGGAGCGGCGGATGCGGGCCGGCATCGGCGCCATTCGACCGGGCAGGTACAAGGGCGAGGACTTTATCGAGGGCGACGGAATTACCGACAAGCTGATCGGCCTTCGGGCAACCGTCGAGGTGCGTGACGGGGACATCTACGTGGACTTCACAGGGACCGATCCGCAGGTACAGGGGCCAATAAACTGCCGCTGGCCCTCGGTCTACGCCTCCGTTTACTTTGCCATGAAGGCCATCATTGACCCGGACCTGCCGCTGAACGCCGGGGCCTACCGGCCGATCCACATTGAGATTCCGGAGGGGTGTACGCTTCAGGCCACCTTCCCGGCCGCCCTCTGCAATGCTAACATCATCACCAATCAGCGTCTGGTCGACGTAATGTTGCGGGCGCTGATCCAGGCATGTCCCCACAAGGTGGTGGCGGGCTGCTCCGGCACCATCAACCTCCTCAACCTCGGCGGGGTGGACCCCGCCACGGGCGACTACTTCAACTACATCGAAACCTACGGTGGCGGCCAGGGCGCAAAGCAGAGCCAGGACGGCGCTGACGGCCAGCACAACCACATGGCGAACACCTGGAACGCGCCGGCGGAGGCCATCGAGGTCACCTATCCGCTACGTGTGGAAGCCTATGGGCTGGTGCCCGACAGTGAGGGCGCCGGCGAGTTCCGGGGCGGAATGGGCATCCATCGGAAGGTCCGTATCCTCAGTGGTAGGGTGATGTTGACCGTCAGCTCCGACCGCAACCGGCTTGGACCGTGGGGCGCTCATGGTGGGAGGGACGGTCACGTTGCCATCTGCACGGCTGAGCGCACTGACGGCGCGATGCTGAACCTGGGGTCCAAAGTGACCGTGAACCTGGATCGGGGGGACCTCCTCACGACGGCTACCCCAGGCGGGGGCGGCTGGGGTACCCCACTACGGCGCGACCCCGAGAAGGTGCACTGGGACGTGGTCGAGGGCCTGGTCTCGGTCGAGCGTGCGCTGGCTGAATACCGCGTCGTTGTGGATCCCGCAACCCTGCAGTTGGACCTTGAGGCGACTGCGCGACTGCGCGGGACGTCCGAGGACAACTAAACGCGGGCCGAGAGGGTGCCAATCGGCTGAAGCCTCGACCTCCAGAAGATCGGCGTAAGGTGGTGGGGATGGGCAGCGGAGCGGACTTCGATCGGTTACGGCGGACGCTGCTGGTGCAGGGCGAGCCGGATCGCGTCCCCGTGGCTGAGGTGTACATAGACCCGGACATCAAACGGGCCTTCCTGGGGCGGCCGGTGGACGACCTGGAAGCCCAGGTTGAGTTCTACGCCACCGCCGGCTACGACTATGTGGAGCTGCGTCAGGGGCTGGGCCTAAAGATGAACGACAACCTGCCTCAGGCGTCGCGGGTCGCCGTCTCGCAGTACAGCGTCTTCCAGGATGATGCCCAGGAGCGGACCTGGGCCGAGGAGGGTGCCGGCGTCATCACCAACAGGCGCGAGTTCGAGACCTACCCCTGGCCCGACCCGGAGGCGCTGGACTACTCCCCCTTCGAGCAGGTTTCGCGCTACCTCCCGAAGGGGATGAAGGTTATCGCCGTCGGTGGAAAAGTCTTCTCCCCCATCTGGGAGTTGATGGGGTTCCAGACCTTTTGTGAAGCCATGATAGAGCAGCCGGACTTGGTGGCGCGGATGTACGACCGGGTCGGGGAAATCCAGTACCGGGTCTTCGAGATCATGGCCAACTTCGACTGTGTCGGGGCGATGTGGGCGGCCGACGACCTGGCCTACACCGAGGGCTTCCTCGTCTCGCCGCGCCACTACCGGCAGTACCTCTTTCCTTGGTTCAAGCGGATGGGGGAGCTGTGCCGGAGTCGGGGGCTACCTCTGCTGTACCACACAGACGGCAGGGTCTACGACGTCATTGACGATCTGATCGAGTGTGGCGTCAACGCCCTCCACCCCATCGAGCCGAAGGCGATGGAGATCGGGGAGGTCAAGCGGCGGTGGGGCGACCGGCTGTGCGTCGTTGGCAACATCGACCTCGCCTACACTCTGACCCGGGGGACCCCTGAGGAGGTGGAGGCTGAGGTGCGGATGCGAATTCGGGAGTGTGGGCCCGGGGGCGGCTACTGCGTTGGGTCCAGCAACGCAGTAACCAACTACGTCCCGCTGCAGAACTTCAACGCCATGCGCGATGCCACCTTCCGCTATGGAAGATACCCGATAGTCAGCTAGGCCCTTCGAGCAGGCACATACCATTGGAGAGGAGGTAGTAGAGATCACTCAGTAGGATCATCCCTCCCGTCCCAGCGCGGGGATGGCAACGCAGCGTCGCAGACGGCGAACACAGACGGAGTCGGGAACGTTTCCACTTCTTGAGAAAGGTGCGTGTGATGGCCATGGCAAGAAGTCGTTTTCCGCTACTCGTGGCGGGGGCTCTGGTTGGGCTTCTGGTTGTCTCCTGTGCGGCGCCCGCAGCGTCTCCTCCCGCTCCCACCTCGGCACCAGCAGCTCCCGCTGCGGCACCCACCAAGGCACCAGAAGCCGCTGCTGCGCCAAAGCCGACCGCAGCTCCAGCGGCAGCGCCCACGGCCCAGAAGATCACCCTTCGATTTGGGCATCACTTTGCCTCGAGCGACGCCTGGGCGAAGGCGATTGTGAACTTCGCGGATATCGTGGGGAAGAAGTCGAACGGAAACATCGAGATCAAGGTCTTCCCTGACTCGCAGCTCGGAAACGAGCGCGAGGCGGAGGAGGGGCTGCAGCTCGGCAACCTGGACTTCACGCTGGGTGGTCCCGGTGTGCTGACCAACTTCGACCCCAAGATCGGCATCCTGGACATGCCGTTCCTCTTCTCCAGCTACGCCCATGCTAACAAGGTGATGGATGGGCCTATCGGCGGCGAGATCTGGGACAGCTTGCGCACCAAGGCCGGGATTCGCGTGTTGGCCTCGGGCGCCCAGGGCTCTCGCTTCGTCCTCACCAAGACAAAGCCGATCAGCAAGCTGGATGACTTCAAGGGAGCAAAGATCCGGGTCCCCGAGGCCCAGACCTACCTGCGGACATTCCAGCTGCTGGGCGCCAACCCCGTGGCGATAGCCTGGGGTGAGACGTACACTGCCCTACAGACCGGCGTGGCGGACGGTATGGAAGGCGTACCGGGGATCATGACGTCAGCCAAGATGTACGAGGTGGGTAAGAACGTTGCCCGCACCAATCACATCATGGCCACTCTCCAGCTGCTAGTCAGCGAGAAGGTCTACCAGAAGCTCTCGCCCGACAATCAGAAGATAGTCCAGGATGCAGCCAAGGAGGCCTGGGGCTCGGCGCGAACGATCGCCGAGACGGCCAACAAGGATGCCGAGGGTGACCTGGAGAAGCAGGGTGTCAAGTTCACCAACCCCGATGCAGCTGAGCTACGGAAGGCCGTATCCCCATTCTTGGAGGAGTGGGGCCAGAAGAACGGAGCCATGGACTGGGTGAAGAAGATCCCAGACGCCCAGTAGTGTTGCGTGCGTGGGTCCGGTTCCTCATCTATGAAGCGGAGTCCTTAGCTTCGCCTCATAGATAAGGGGGAGCCCGGGGCGGGGACAACCCGGGCTCCCAGAGGAGCAACCCGGCGGAAACCGGATTGTGCGGGGGTAGCCAATGCAAGTGGCAGGCAAGCTCTACTCCGGACTGATGCTGATCGTCAAGTTAGTGTCGGCCGCCATCCTCCTGGTGCTCACGGGCGCCGTCTTCACCTCCGTCATCGTGCGCTATTTCGGGCTGTTCCAGGGCTCTATGCCCTGGATCGACGAGATGGCGCGCTATCTGTCCGTCTGGCTGGTGTTCCTGGGCAGCGCCACTGCGCTGGAGCAGAGAAAGCACGTTTCGGCCGACTTCATGGTAGGCCTGGTGCCGCTGAGAGGCCGCCCCTATCTGAACCTCTTGATCCAGCTCAGCATACTGTTCTTCCTCGTTGCGCTGACCCGCGAAGGGATCAGTCTGTCCCAGCGAACAATGCTTCAGTCATCCCCCGCCCTCGGGATTCCCATGGGCTACATCTACATGGCGATACCGGTGGGGGGCGCCCTGATGATCCTGGGGATAGTCAAGTCCGTGTTTGAGGCAGTCGGCCACCTTCGCTCGCCGGAGGCCGGCGTCGTGCCGGACCCACTGGAGCAAATCGGCGCCAACTGAACCGCCGCTCAGAACGGCCGGCAATACCATCCGCAGATAGCGCAGATTCTGGAACGGCCGGCTCCACCATCTGCGTGAATCCGCGGAGCTGTCAGGGTCACCGAGTTCCGTCGCTGGAAGCTCACGGAGGTACACCTTGGCCCTAGTAATGCTGCTTGAGCTGATCTTCTTTCTCGGTATAGGCGTCCCCGTGGCCTTCTCCCTTGGGATCATCACGCTCGTCTACCTGATCCAGCATCCGGACTTTGCGATGATGACGATCCCCCAGAAGATGATGACGGGGATCGATTCCTTCCCGCTGCTGGCGGTGGTCTTCTTTCTCCTTGCCGGCGCGCTGATGAATTACGGAGGGGCGACCCAGCGACTGGTGAACCTCGCGTCGGCCCTCGTGGGGCACATTACCGGCGGCCTCGCTCACGTGAACATAGTCGCCAACATCATCATGGCGGGGATGTCGGGGGCGGCCGCCGCTGACGCAGCCGCAACAGGCTCGATCCTGATCCCTGCAATGACCAAGAGCGGATTCAGCCGCGGCTTTTCCGCTGCCGTGACCGCCGCGGCCGCCACCATCGGCCCCATAATCCCGCCCAGTATTCCTTTTGTCATTCTGGGGAGCATGACGGGGGTATCCATTGGGCGCCTCTTCCTCGGTGGGTTGATCCCCGGCTTGTTGATGGGGCTCTACCTCATGGCCGCGGCCTACATCATCTCTAAGCGGCGAGGGTATGGCGCCAATGTGCGCCGAGCGACCTTGCCCCAGGTAGGGGTGGCTTTCTGGAGGGCGCTGCCGGCCCTGGGCATGCCACTGGTGGTGATCGGGGGCATACTGGGAGGGGTTTTCACCCCTACCGAGGCCGCCACCGTCGCCGCCGTCTACTCGCTCTTCCTCGGCATTGTCTATCGCGAGTTGAAGCTGCGCGCACTCCCCTCGATACTCACCGAGGTGGTGGTATCCAACGCTGCGGTCATGCTGATAGTGGGGGTCTTCTCCCTGTTGGGCTGGATCCTGGCCATCGAGCAGATACCGCAGACCCTCTCTTCCATCTTCCTTGGCCTGACAAGAGACCCGGCCATGTTCCTCCTGATCGTGAACATCATGCTCTTCATCATGGGAATTCCTGTGGAGCCGCTGCCGCTGATGATCCTGATGGCTCCAATGCTAGTACCCATGCTGAATAGCTACGGCATCGATCCCGTCCATTTCGGCGTCGTCTTCACCCTCAACACCATGATCGGGCTGATCACGCCGCCCGTCGGCATGAACATGTACATCACATCGTACCTCGCGAAGGCCACTACCGCCGAATTCACCCGTGAGGTGGCGCCATTCATAATCGCGCTGGTGCTCGTGCTGCTGCTGATAACCTACGTGCCGGCCCTAACCCTCTTCCTGCCGAACCTGATCTTGGGTCCGGTCAAGTGATCCGAAGGAGGAAGTGATGCTGCTGATGACCCCGGGGCCCGTCCAGGTGGATCCGCGAGTGGTCGCCGCGATGAACCGACCGGCCATCAATCACCAGAGCAAGGAGTTCTTCGACACCCTAGACGAGACAATCGACATGATGCGGTCGGTCTTCCGCACCAGGTCGCACGTTATTATCATCCCCGGCTCCGGCCGTCTAGGGCTGGAGGCCGCTATGTGCAACGTGATCGAGAGAGGGGACCGCACTCTCCACCTGCACAACGGCACTTTCGCCAGCTTCTCACTGGAGATCGCCCGCCGAGCCGGCGCCGAGGCTACGGTGATTGAGGGGCGTTGGGGCGGGCCTCTCGACCTGGAGCGGGTGAAGTCGGAGCTGGCTCGCAACCGGTACAAGTTGGTGGCACTGGTCCACTCGGAGACTTCCACCGGCGCATGCTACCCGGTCAGAGAGGTGGCGAAGCTGTGTGCCGAGTACGGCGCCCTCTGCTTGGTGGATGGGGTCTCCTCGGTCGGGAGCCTGGAGCTAGACGTCGACGACATGGGCATCGACCTGTGCGTCGCCTCGAGCAACAAGTGCCTCGGCTCCATTATGGGGCTGGCCATGATCGCCGTCAGTGGCAAGGCATTCGACGCTATGGAGAACCGCACGACCCTATGCCAGAGCTACGGCCTCGATTTGCTGCGCTGGCGGAAGATGTTTTTCGACTCTCCGCCACCGCGGAAGTGGCCGGTGATCCCCAGCACCCACCTGGTCTTTGCCTTGAGGGAAGCGTGTCGCCAGGCCCTGGAAGAGGGGATGGAGGCCCGATGGCAGCGCCACAGCCGCTTCGCCGAGGCGACGCGTCAGGCTGTGGAGGCGATAGGGCTCAGCATCTACTGCGACCGGGAACTGGCCAGCAGTTCCATCACTGCCGTCACCGTGCCGGATGGCCTTGTCGAGGGGGAGATCCTGAAGCGGATGCGAGAGCAGCATCAGGTGAGCGTGGGCGGATCGATGTGGGGGCCAACCGCGGGCAAGCTCTTCCGGATCTCCCACCAGGGCGTGCAGGCCGGCACGGAGTTGTTGCTGCCGACGGTCTGGGCGCTGGAGTGCACCATGGCGGAGTTCGGCCTGGCAGTGGAGCCTGGCAGAGGCATGTCGGCCTTCGCCGCGGCCCTGCGGTCTCGGGAAGGCTCGGAGTAGGCGGGAGGGGCGGACGTGTCAACATTGGAGAGCTTGAAGCTGGCCGTGATCGAAGGCAAGGTGGCGGTTGCGCGGCAGCTCACAGAAGAGGCAGTAGTCTCGGGGGTGAAACCCGATGACGTCTTCGCCGAGGCTCTCTCCCCGGCCATGGAGGAGGTGGGCAGACTGATGCAGCGCTCCGAGTACTACATCCCGGAGGTGCTGATCTCCGCCAAGGCGATGAAGGCGTCGACCGCCGTCTTGAGGCCGCTGATTGCGGAGTTGGGGAGTGCTAGGTCTGCAGGTACGGTAGTGATCGGCACGGCTAAGGGTGACCTTCACGACATCGGCAAGAACCTGGTGAGCATGATGTTGGAGGGGGCCGGTTTCCGTGTGGTGGACCTCGGCACCGACGTCTCCCACCAAAGGTTCGTGGAAGCAGTGCGGGAGCACCAGCCTCAGGTGGTGGGGATTAGCGCCCTACTCACGACGACTATGATGCAGATGGCCGATGTGGTGAGGGCGCTGGAGCAGGAGGGCTTGCGCTCCAAGGTGAAGGTGATGGTCGGTGGGGCACCAGTGAACCATCGCTTCTCCGATGAGATAGGTGCCGACGGCTTCGGCCGCGACGCCAGTTCCGCCATAGAGCTAGCCAGAAGCTGGGTGCAGGAGATGTAACACACAGGTGCTGTTGTCAGCAGTGACCTTGGGCCTCTCTTTGGTGCTTGCCTTACCAGGGAGCCAGAAATGCCGGAGATCGATGCTGGTCCCTTTGCTGCAAGACCGATCCGGGGCGGTACCATTTGGAAGTCTGACGCCCTATCCAGGCACTCGGGACGCTGAGGCCGGCGGTTCAAGTCCACTCGCCGCGACCCACTCAAGCCCTCCGGCACCGCGTCGGAGGGCTATTCTCTGCTCCCAACCGGGCTGTTCAGCGGGGCCTCGGCAGATAGGGGATCAGGCCCCGCCGGTACGCCTCTTCCTGGATTTCGCGCGGCTCGCGGCGCACGTCCACGATGAATCCGTTCAGCTCGATCATCCAAGCCACGGGGTTGTCGTCCATCCGGCTCGGCTGCCACCATCGCGGATCGAAGGGTTCGATGCGGAGAGCGTTCCGGATCATCCTGGCCTTGTCCGAGGCCGTCCGTTGGCTGACCCCGAACCACTCGCACAACTCGCCTGGGGTGGTGTGGGGCGTCTGAGTCTTATCGAACAGGAAGTTGACGTTCCCCAGCTCATACACGATGGCACAGGCCCACACCTCGACCTTACCACTGGTCAACGGCGAAGGGCGCTTCCGGCCTAATGCCGCTGCCAGCTTCCGGCTGAGTTGCGCGTATTCCTCGTCCAGGTGTTCCTTACAGAAGGCGTCCGTTCGGGCCACCACGGCTTCGAAGATCGGACGCATCGCCTGCCGCACAGATTCCTCCTTCTGCTGGGTCATGTTCCGCTCCTCCCCCCGCTTCTCCCTAATCCCACTCGCGATACTGCGCTGGCGCCTTCCCATGGCGCTCGGAGATCCGCGGGAACTTCCCCCGGGCAGGGAGTGGGAATGACTCTATCACCTCGATGTCGTGGCGCAGCTCGTCCCCGAAGTCGAAGATGTACAGGAACTTCTGTCCGGGGCTCAGCCCCAGCTCCGCCAGGGTGACCTCATCGGCGGTCGGGGGCTCGGCTTCGCCGAAGGGTCCCTCGATCTCCGTAAGCCGATCCCAGGCGCGGCCGCTCATGAAGAAGGCGTAGAGGTGGTCGTTGTCCCAGCCGAAGGCCCGCTGTATGCCGAGGTGCAGATCCTCCAGCGTCTGATGAGCCAGGATCTCGATAACTCGCCACACCCGGCGGTTCCACTGGAGGCTGACCTTAATGCGGTAGCCGAGCCCGGAGTCATGCTCCTGGAGAGGCCCGGGCTTGGCCCCCTGCTCCGCTCTTCTGGCGGTCGTGGGCGGCTCCATCGGCTCGGCAAACATCTCCTCGAACAGCGAGCTACGCGCCTCGAAGCGAGGTGCCAGGAGGCTCCGCAGCGAGGGGGTAATCTCCGGACGATAGGTCACCTCTCCGCCCTCCAGGAAGAACGGGTGGCCCGACTCGAGCAGCACCGCCCCCAGCGGATCGGGTGACGGCTCGCCGTGGTAGATGCCCCGAGCGAGCAGCTTGCGGGCGAGGTCGCTCGGATCGAGGCCGCGGGTCCGCCTCAGCACCGCTGCCGCTGCCTCTCGGAGTTGGTGGCTCCGGGCCGCCACCGCCTGTCGGTCCAACTCCGCGGTTCGGAGGCTCGTGGCGCCGAATCGACCGGCTTCGCCGTCCTCGCAGTAGATGCGCAGCGCATCGTGACCCGCCCACCGGCGCTCCCCCCACCAGCGCCAGAAGGCCGCGGGCAACTGCAGCAAGACGCGCATCCCAGCCGTCCCCCTCGCTTTCACCGATACCTCCTGGCCGCCTTCCAGAGCCAGCGTGCGTTCCCCTGTCCCTGGCCCCCACCGTTCCGCGGGCCAGAGAAGCCCCGATGCCCCGGCATCGGCAGTCAGTAACCTCTTCTCTGGCGCAGCGAGTTCCATGGACAGGCGCATGCTCGCCCCACGCACGAAGGTCGGGAGATAGACGTAGCGGCCATCACCCGCGCTCTGGCACGCTGGATCGTTGGTGAGCGCGTTCTTGACAGTCTGAGCGGGGTTCTTGCTGGACAGCAGCGGCGGCGTCCCCGCCAGCCGCTCCAGGATCTCCTCCAGGGTGGAAGGCCCAATCTCGCGCAGCAGCTCGCGTATCGAGTCTTGAAGCACGCTCGTCATCGTCGGCCTGCCTTCTCATCTGCCATCAGATAGCACTTCTTGTACTTCTTCCCGCTTCCACACCAGCACGGGGCGTTCCGACCTGGCTTCGTGGTGGGTGTCGCCTCTGACTTCCCGGTAGGTGCCGACGAACCCGTCGGCAACCCCAGCGCCTTCGCCAGGAACGCCGGCAGCGAGCCCGTCTTTGGCTTGGCGACACCCTCGGCTCGTTGCGCGGCTACCTTTGCCTGCTCCTCGGGCTTCCCCCATTCCGCGTAGAGGTCCTCCAGCCGTTCCAGCAGGTCGCCGCGGTCGTTCAAGTTTGGGCGTACCAGGGCTCGCTTCATGATCTCTTCGGCTTTGCCATACTCCTTTGAGGAATCGTGGAAGAGCCAGTACCGATCTGCCCAGCCGATATAGCCCCAGGCCTCGTCCGGAAAGCGATCCACCAGCGACTGGTAGACCTCTTCGGCTTCGGCCTGCCGTCCCAGCTCCCACAGAGCCTCGCCCTGCGCTCGCATGAAGTTGACGTAATGGTTTGCATCCTCGCTGGGGAAACGCCCCAGGAACTCCCGGGCGTAACGCAGCCGGTGCTCGTGGTAGAGCTGGTTATCTATGCCGGCGTTGCCCAGCTCCGCCTCCAGGTCCTGGCACCAGTTGAACACGAGCTCCCAGTGACCCCGGTAGGCCAGGTCGAACTCCTCGGTCGTCCGCCATTCGGGCCTGGCGAGCTGCTTGACCAACTCCCATGCCTCCAGCCAGCGGTCGCAGGCCTCGGTCTCGCGGTGCGAACGGAGGAGCTTGTACCCCTGCTGGATCAACTCCCCCATCCGTTCCTTCGATGGGGGCACCATGGGCGATACCCCAGCCTTCGCTGGATCGCCTCGCTTTGCCTCCGCCAGTTCGAAGGCGTCGACCGCCTGCAGTGTGGCCTGGCCTTGTTGCTCGTCCACCTGGTGACGGATAGCCAGGCGAAGGGTCTCCCGCAACAGCCGGTTCACCTCCGGGCTATCGCCGCCGTCCTCGATCTGCATTTCCAGGGCATTGAGGATGCCGCTGATCTTCCTGGATCTCAGCGCGGGTATCGGCAGCTTCTCGATGGCCTCCCGGAGCGGCTGGAGCTGCGCTACCCGTGATTCGTCGTATCCGGTGGGCTCGTTGGAGGCTAGCTCGTCTTGTTTCATGGCCTTGCCCTCCTCGTCGTCTCGTGACCGCCAGCAGGTCGGGATACCCGTAGGTGTGGATCCGGTGCCCATCGACTGGGCACAACGGGGTAAGATCCCGGCGAAACCCTCGAGCAGATCTCAGCTCACTACTTCCCGCCCCGCCTCTCGAGGTACTCACCCAGATTCTACCGCAGATTCCCGCTTGCCGTCGGACTCAATGCGGTTAGCCGGTAGCGGTGAGTGTTGGAGATGCGCTCGATCAGTCCGTGTAGCCGAAGGCGCCTCAGGTCGTAGCTCATCCTGCCCTGGCCATGTGGCTGGGGTCGATGCCCAGCAGCGGAGCCAAATGCTCCCGCAACTCTCCATTGGAGAAACCCTGGGGAACGAGACAGAACATCACCAACGCGTGGAAAAGGGCAGGTTGTGCAGCCGCTTGCCGATATCGAAGTCTCGGGTATTGTTGATGGTGATCTCGGTGCGAAGAGCCCTGCCTTCTTTCCTCCCAAGGTCCAGCTTCTCGAAGAAGACCCTGCCGCTCAGGGGGCGGTCGATGACCTGGTCAGGGCGAACTTCGCAAAGCAGGTCAGGGAAGGCTCCTCCGACTACGCGGCATCGGTGTAGCTGCCGGTCACTTCCCTCTAGTCCCAACAGTATTGCCGCTAGGCCGACGCAGCCTTCTGAAGCAGTTCGGCAGCCCTGGTGGTGTTGAAGCAACCGCAGGCGCACGGTCTGGCGATCTCCTTGGCCGCAGCCGCCGCTGTGGTCCGCCCGGCTTTGATATCTTCGATGGCCCTGTTCACCAGGTTGGCATCAGTGGGGCAGCTGAACGCCCTGGTACACACCCTACACTCAACGCAGCCATCCTGATCGGCAACAGCCACGCCATCTACGAGAGAGATCACTCCCACGGGGCAGTAGGGGAGGCACTCCCCGCAGCCGATACAAGTGTCCTGGTCAACCCGCATGGAACCCTCCTGAATGGATATCGTTGCAGAGGGATCTAGACAAAAGACGTCTGGGAGAGAATCCCGTAAAGCTCTGGCCGCCGGTCGCGCAGGTAATGGTATTTCCGGTTGTATTCCGTCCTGTCCCCCAGGTCGAAGTCGGCTCTCATCAGGACGGGTCCCTCGCGAGGGGGGCACTGAGCCAGGATATTGCTCTCCGGATCGATCAAGCCGCTGGTCCCGAAGAAGAGCCTCTCGTCCTCGAGAACCTCGAGTCCCCCCTTGTTCACGGCGACCACAAACACCCCGTTCTGGATAGCGGCCGCCTGAAGCTCGGTCAGGAAGGTGTGGGCTCGCCGCTTCGGTGCCGAGGCGTTGGGCACAAAGATGATCTCAGCGCCGGAAAGCGACAGCACCTTCCACGCCTCCGGGAAAGAGCGGTCGTAGCAGATGAGGCAACCCACCGTGGCTACATCCGTCTTGAATATCGGAAGCCCGGGCCCGGGCCGAAAGAAGAACTTCTCGTTACCGGTGGGCCGGCTGCTGTAGCTGCTGGGTATGTGGGTCTTCCGGTAGCAACTCACCTTTCCGCCATCGGGCAGCGCCCCCTGGATGATCTCCCCCCGCCTGTCCAGAAAGACGGCGCTGTTGAAGAACTGCCCGCTCTTGGGTCCGCGCTCGTATAGAGGCAGGATAACATTGGTGCTGTACTCGACCGCCAGCTTAGAGAAGACCTCCGTGGTCGGCCCGGGGATCGGTTCGGCCTGATCCTGCCAGGAAGGATCGTTGGTGCCGGCGAAGTACATGGTGGTGGCCAACTCGGGAAAGATCACGAAGTCGGCAGAAAAGCCGTCTAGCCCTCGGCGCATCCACTCCACCATGGCAACCACGTTCTGCTGCTTGTCCAGGACGGCCGGACCACTCTGCACCGCCAGCACCTTCACGGGCCTCGCCAACTGTTCCTTATCCGGTCGGTAGGTAACGATCGATGTCGCCGTGTTGTCAGCCATCTCTGACGCCTCCTCAATCAGGCACTCGCTAAGCCACAAGTCAGCAGACCCAGCCGAGACGTATCCTGTTGCCTGTTGCCCTGTGCCTATCCCTGCTTTCCTATCCTGCGGAAGATCTCGTCCACCACCATCTGCCAGTTGGGCGGAACCTCTCCCCCGAAATGCTCCTTCAAGCCGAGGCCAGCTGTCCAATGGATCATCGCAGCCGTCGCCCGCGTCATCTTTGGCTCGATCCCCACGGCTTCCATGGTCTCGATCACCATGTCCATCTCGTGGGCTCTCCGCTCCGCATGGATCGCATCGGTCGTGACCAGGAAATCGGTGTAGTCAGGGTAAAAGGGCTGCTTGTCCAACGACTTGGTCACGCTGTCCATCACCGCATCTGCCACATCCCATGTCTTGCAGGCGATCAGGGTCTCGATCACCAGCGCCTCGATCCCCTTCATGAAGATGCTCCGGAACATCTTGATCGCCGCTGCTCGCCCGGGCCTCTCCCCCACCACGCTGACCTTCATCCCAAAGGGGGTGACCATCTCCACGTAGCGCGGTGCCTCTTTGCCGCTAGCGAGAGTCGCTACCCGATGCCGATCCTGAAGGGGGGATCCCATGATCGCCACGTCCACAAAGGCGGCGCCGGCCCCTTCCACCAATGCGGCCATCTCTTCCTTGATCGGCGGGGTAGCAGTTCCCACGTCCACGTACATCTGCCCCGATTTGAGCCCCGCGGTCGCCGCCGCCCTCGCGGCCTCCAGAGCCACCGATCCTGGCACCATGGCCAGGATCAGGTCGCCGCCTTTCACCAACTCCGCCACCGAACCCACTAGCGGCACTCCAGCCTCTCGAGACCGCTTCTGGATCAACTCCCCAAAGGGTGATGTCTGGTAACCCTTGTCGTAGGCCACCACCTCCACCCCCTGGGAGTTTAAGCCAAGCCCCAGCGAGCTACCTACCTCGCCGAAGCCGATAAGCCCAACGCGAATCGTCCGAGTCGCCTCCGCCATTGTCTCTCCTTCTATCCCCCTTTTCAGCTGCAGAATCGGGATCCGCCACTACAACGGCCACTCACTCGCGTGGCCCTCGAGAACCGGCCCTCGCCAACATGGTTGCGGCGGCTCGCGAGGTCACTCTCGCGAGCCGCCGCGAACCCTAGAGCACCGGATAATCCCGAGGACCTTGGAAAGCTACTTCCTGAGGTTCAGCTTGATAGCCAGATCCGAGGCGCTATTGAACTGATCCTCGGTCCAGGCCGTGTACTCCCTGGAGTCCTGGTAGGAGGGAATGTTACCCGTCTTCAGCATCCTATCCTTGAAGGCAGAATCCTTCAGTGCCTCCGCCAGGACAGATTCCCACTTGCTAACTACGGGCTGAGGCAGATTCTTCGGTCCAGCCAGTCCGAAGACACCCACCTGCTTGAAGCCCTCGTACCCAGCCTCCCTGGCCGTCGGCACATCGGGCAATTCCGATACCCTCTCAGGAGAGGTAACGGCGAGAGCCTTCAGCTTGCCACCCTGCACCAGGGGCAGAACCTCGGACAGGTTCTGGGCAGCGAAGTCTACGTGTCCGCCGGCCACCGCCGTCAGGGTCGGTGCTCCACCGTTGAACGGCACTATGTCGACCTTGGTGGGATCGACGCCAGCAGCCTGAAGCAGCTGGCCAACGCCGAAGGTGGAGGGGCCGGCAACTCCAGAGGAACCGAACTTGAACTTGGAGGGATCCTGCTTGACGACCTCCACCAGTTCCTTCGCCGTCTTATAGGGTGAGTCGGCTTTGACCACCAACACCAGGGGGCTCAGGCTCACCCGAGCGATGAAGGTCATGTCGTCCCACTTGTAGGGCAGGTCGCTTTGCAAGGCCGGATTCAGGATGCTGGTGCTGGCCGCGAGCATAGTTAGCGTGTAGCCGTCGGGCTTCGCCTGGATCGCTTCCACAGTCCCGGGGGTTCCACCTCCGCCGGGCTTGTTGACAACGCTCACCGGCTGCTTCCACTTGTTGGACGCGTGCTCGCCAGCGATGCGAGCAACCACATCGGTGCCACCGCCGGCCGCGAAGGGAACGATGATCTCGACCGCCTTGGTAGGATACGAGGATGCTCCCGATGACTGGGAACAGCCAGCCGTCGAGACGACCGCCAGGGCCAAGACGAGGGCCGCTGGCAGTAGACGCGACACCACCATGTGCCGCCATATGGATCGCAACATGGCTAACCTCCTCCACTCGTTCATCTATTCCGCAGATTGCCTGCGGGTGATGGACCTCAACCCTCAGTCGGAAATCGCCTCGATGAAGGACTCCGTCTTGTTTGCCGCCTTAACCCTGCTGTAGACCGAGAAACCGACAGACGCTGCAGCCATCAGCAGCAGAACCAGCGACATCGGTCTCGTGACGAACACGTCCATGCTGCCCTTGGAGATGATGAGCGACTGCCTCAGAGCCTCCTCCATCATGGGAGAGAGGATCAAAGCCAGCACCACTGGAGCCGCCGGGAAGTCCAGCTTGCGCATCAGGTAGCCCAGGATGCCGAACCCGATGCTGACCCAGATGTCGAACAGGTTGTTCCTCACCCCGTAGGCGCCTATGAAAACGAGGGTCATCACCGTCGGTGCCAGGAGTGGATAGGGCACCTTAACCAAGCGCGCCCACAGCCCCACCAGAGGGAGGTTCAGCACCAGCAGCATGGCGTTGCCCACGTACATGCTGGCGATGAGGCCCCAAACGAACTGTGGGTTCTGTTCGAACAGCAGGGGTCCGGGTCTGAGCCCGTGGATCATCAGGGCGCCCAACAGCACCGCCAACGGGGGCGAGGCCGGGATTCCCAGGGTGAGAAGGGGAACCATGCCGCCGCCAGCCGCCGAGTTGTTCGCGCCTTCGGGAGCCGCCACCCCTTCGATGAGTCCGGTGCCGAACTTCTCGGGCTCCTTGGAGAGCTTCTTCTCAATATCGTAGGCGATGAAGGCAGCGACGGCCGCGCTGGCTCCGGGCAGGATCCCCAGGAAGAAGCCGAGGGGCCCGCTGCGCAGGAGAGCGCCCGTCGACCGCTTCCAGTCCTCTTTGGTGGGGAAGATGTTCTTCAGCTTCGTGTCGTAAACCGATAGCGCTTCGCCTTCCAGATTGCTCAGCACCTCAGGAATGGCAAAGAGCCCCACCACCATACTGATGAAGTCGATACCGCCCATGAGGTTGGCGTTGCCGAAGGCGAACCGGGTCTGCCCCGTCATGGGGTCGAGCCCGATCGTGGCCAGGAACATTCCGAACAACCCGGTCAATAACCCTTTGACCAGCGACTTGCCCGCGAGGCTGACGATAATGGTCAGCCCCAGCGCCATCAGCGCGAAGTACTCGGGCGGTCCAAAGTCGAGAGCCACCGAGGCCATGGCGGGAGCCAGCAGCATCAGCAGGATGATGGCAACCGTGCCCGCCACGAAGGATGATATCGCCGCCATACCCAAAGCAGGCCCCGCCCTGCCCTGCCGCGCCATCTTGTATCCGTCCAGGCTGGTGGGCACCGAGGCCGCTTCACCCGGCGTGTTGATGAGAATGGCCGTGGTGGAGCCTCCGTACATCGACCCATAGTAGATGCCGGCCAGCATGATGATCGCCGTCGTGGGGTCCAGGCCCGCGCTGACAGGTATCAGAATCGCTATCCCTGCCGTGGGGCCAATCCCCGGAAGAACACCGATCAGGGTCCCCAGGAGAGCCCCCAGGAAACAGTAGAACAGGTTTTCGGGCGTCAGAAGAACGGCGAAACCTAAGCCTAAGTAGCTGAGGATGTCCACTTGCCTACTCCCACGACTAGGGTATGATCAAGAAGCCGGTGGGAAGGGTCATCTGCAGCCATAGCCCAAAGATGGCATACAGCCCAACCGAAACGGCGAGGCTGAACGCGACCAGGGTGTGCCAGCGATACGAGCTCAGCATCCGAACCAGAACCAGCAGAAAGGCGAAGGTCGATATGATATAGCCCACTACGGTGGCCAGCATCGTGTACGCTGCCAGAGCCCCGATGGTTGTTACTATCCAGATCAGCCCCTTCCCCGGGGGCCACTTCAGCGTCGCACCGGAACCCAAGCTCCGAACCCCATT
>JAJZQR010000457.1 GCA_021806765.1 Chloroflexota bacterium
AGTCGTTACTACCCCTTTCCAAACCCCAGCTAACGCCCCCATCGGGCACGGAAGCTGCCTCCTCTCACCCCCTGAGCCACAGAAAGGGGGAAT
This sequence comes from Chloroflexota bacterium, assembly GCA_021806765.1. The sequence goes on from JAJZQR010000457.1 coordinate 94, forward strand.
GGAACGTGGGACTGATATCACGCATGTCCACCGCCATCAAGGCCAAGGTCAACGATCTGCTGAACCGGGCCGAGGACCCTAGGCAGACCATGGACTACGCCTACCAGAAACAGTTGGAGCACCTCCAGGACGTTCGCAGGGGGATCGTGGAGGTGGTCGCCGCCCGACGCCGCCTGGAACTGCAGGAGGCACAGCTGAAGCAGAACACCAGCCAGCTGGACGACCAGGCCCGGCGAGCTTTGTCCGCCGACCGGGAGGACCTGGCCCGGATGGCGTTGCAGCGGAAGCAGGCGGCCCTCCAGCAGATCCAGGCCCTGGATCCCCAGATAACCAATCTGGAGGAGCAGCAAGAGAAGCTCTCCGAGACCGAGCAGCGGCTGACCTCCAAGGTCGAAGCCTTCCGCACCGAGAAGGAGGTCATCAAGGCCCAGTACTCGGCCGCCGAGGCCCAGGTCAAGATCGGTGAGTCCCTGACTGGGCTATCGGAGGAGATGGCCGACGTCAGCATGGCCGTGGACCGGGCCAAGGAGAAGACGGATTCGCTCCAGGCTCGGGCCGGAGCTATCGACGAACTGGTGTCGGCAGGGACCCTGGAGGAGATAGCCGCGCCCAGCGACACCGTCGAGCGGGAGCTGGCGCAGATCAGCACCACCCAGAACGTCGACCGGGAACTGCAGCAGATGAAGCAGCAGTTGGGGCTACCGCAGCCCCCGCAACAGGGGCAGCAGCCGAAGCAGCTGAAGGAGGGGCAATGATCGTTCGGATCGCCACCGAGGGGCAGTATCGGGTGGATAGCGGCACCCTGGACAGGATAGACGACCTGGACAATCGCCTGATGGCGGCGATGGCCAGCGAGGACGAGGCGGAGTTCCACCGCCTTCTGCACGAGATGGCCGACGTGGTTCGGGGCCAGGGGCAGCCGGTGCCTGCCCAGGAGATCGTGGAATCTGATCTGGTGGTGCCCCCGCCCGACACCTCTATTCGGGAGGCCAGGCAGCTGTTCGAGGCGGGGGAACGAGCGATGTAGTTCCCAGCGGCTTCGCCTCTCCCCATGGGAGAGGCCGCCCGTAGGGCGGGTGAGGGTGGGACTCGCAATGCCGCACTCTCACCCTCACCCTGACCCTCTCCCAGAGGGAGAGGGAATTTACGCCTCACCTAGAGGGAGAGGGGAGAAGACTGCCTACAACGGCACCCCCCACAATGGGTACCAGCGCTCCAGTTCCTGCTCGATGGGCAACTCCTTCTCCATAGCCGCCTTCAGCCGGAGTTCCAGGGCGTTGTCCCGCTCCTGGCCGTCTCGCGGGACGAAGGGGTAGAAGCTGCCTCGCTTGTAGTTGTAGATCCAGTAGACCGGCTGCTCGCCGTCCGTGAACTTGAAGACGGCCGCCAGCAGCTGGTCGCTGAAGCCCTTGTCCTGCAGGTTCAGGCTAACCAGATGGATCGTGGAAACCAGTTCCTGGAAGTCGAGATCCTGCAGCGTCACCCACTGGAAGCCGAAGCTGTCGATCTCCGTGTGGACCACTGTGCCGGTCTCCTGACCGCTGATCCGCAGTATCCCCTCCAACTCCGGCTGCAACGCCTCGAACTGGGCCGATTCGATGGGCCGGAAGGTGACGCCCGCGCGTCCGGTCGGGGTCAGCCGCAGGTTCGCGGTAAGGGTAAGGTAGGCGGTGGAGATAGCGAACAGCCGGTCAAGCTGCGACGGGACCGGACGAGTCCGTCCCAGAAGAACGTCCAGAATCCTCAACGTGGCCCTCCATCTGTTGCTGCAATCGATTCAATCGCTCCAGCCGGTGCTCCAGAGACGGATGGGTGGAGAACAGCTCCATCAACGACTGGGAGTTGACGGCCGGAAAGATGAAGAAGGCGTTCATCCCTTCCACGTCCCGCAGGTCCCGCTGCGGGATCCGCTGCATGGTGCCGCTGATCTTCAGCAGGGCAGAGGACAGCTGGGACGGGGCACCGGTGATGATGGCCGAGCCTCGGTCGGCGGCATACTCCCTGTATCGGGATAGGGCCCGGATCAGGAAGAAGCTGATCAGCCACACCAGCAGCGTGGCCAGGTAGATGATAGCGAAGACCCCGGCCCCTCCCTGGTCGCGCCCGCGCCGTCCCCCAAAACCACCGTAGAAACCCATGAAGGCGAAGTTGCGCATGAGGAAGAAGGCCACGGTGGAGAGGAAGCTGGCGATGGTGATCACCATCATGTCCCTGTTCTTCACGTGGGTGAGTTCGTGGGCCAGCACCGCCTCCACCTCCGGCGGGTCCAGCCGATCCAACAGCCCACGGGTCACCGCCACCACGGCAGTCCCCTGGTTCCGCCCTGTGGCCAGGGCGTTGGGCACCTGGCTATCCACGATGGCCACTTTCGGTTTGGGGAGATCGGCCAGGGCTGACAGCCGGTCCACCATGCCGTGCAACTGCGGAGCCTCCTCCGGCGAAACGACCCGAGCCCCCAGGGACCAGAGCACCAGTCGATCGGAGAAGAAGTACTGAGCCAGCAGCAGCACACCCCCCACCACGGCGATGATGATGTAGCCGGCCCCGGCCCAGAATAGGATGGCGAGGAAGGCCAGGTACACGGCGAAGAGGAGGAACATGGTGACGAACATCCGCACCGTCAAGCCCGTGTCCCTGCCGTACCACCTCGTACGCATCTCCGAAGCTCCCCCTGCCCGTTTCCGCTCTCCCTGCCGGCCCTCGGGCGGTCTCGCCCGGTCGGTGGAGTTGTCTGAAGGCGGACCCGCACCGGCCCGGCGGATGAATCCCCTGAGAGACGCAAGATCCGCACCCCCGCCCGCCCACCGCGGCATGGTTCATAGACAGCGTAACAGTCTGGAGAAGGCAGCCTACCTTGATCGTCATGCCCGACCTGATCGGGCATCCAGGGGTCCACGTTGGCGTGCAGGAGTGGCCTCACGAGGAGATGGGATGCCTGGACCCCCGCCTTCGCGGGGGTGACGAAGGAGAGGCTGGGGG
>JAJZQR010000099.1 GCA_021806765.1 Chloroflexota bacterium
GCTGGAAGGGTCGAGCATGGGCCGGCTCCCGTTGACTGGCGTGTAGTAGCACCAGTCCGGAGGCAAGCCCAATGCCGACCCTTCACCTTATCTTCATCCATGAACCACGGTTGAGTGGGGCGCTACCGAGCAGATCCCAGAGAACCTTATCACGGAGTTGCAGTGCCCGAACTGCGGCGGCCGGCTGCAGGTCAAGACGAACAGGGCCACCGGCCACCAGTTCCTTGGTTGCGAGCGCTTCAGCCTGACCGGCTGCGGCCACACGGAGAAGATCCCGGAGAGTCTGAAGCTACGGCTTTCCAGTGCCCCGACCCTTCCGGGAATGGAGTAGGAGAGATGATGCTGATCGACGACGATGGGAATGAGGCGACGCTGGGTGAGGTGCTCGACAGCCTCACGCAGCCGGACTACCTGCATACGCTGGATCGGACGCGGCCCTACGATGGACAGGCGCACACGGACCTGGGCGAGAGAGGCAGACAGCAGGTTCACGGCCTCACGATGCGTGATCTGCGGGACTGCTTCATCCGCGGCTGTTATGACGCCTCAGGTATCAGCCCCGAGAACTACCCCCGCGATGTCTACGGCCTGCCGTGGGAAGAGATGGATCCCATAGCGGTATGCCAGAACATGCTTTGCTGGGTAGAGAGGTACATGGGGATCTTCCCCAATGTGCCTGACCTTCAAGAAAGATCGCGGCGCATCCTCGAGGCGCTGGAGTCGGAACAGTGAAAGCTCTCAGCTTGACCCAGCCCTGGGCGACCTTGATCGGGATAAAGCACATCGAGACCAGGCCCTGGAGCACGAACTACCGCGGCGAGCTAGCCATCCATGCCTCAAAGACGTTCCCGCGATGGGCGATTGAGCTGGCCATACAGGAGCCCTTCAGATCGGCGTTGCTATCGCTCGGGATCAGAAAGCTGTCTGAGCTTCCGTTAGGGGCCGTCATCTCGGTGACCGATCTCTACCGTTGCCGGCCAACGGAGCGCCTGCTCGAAGATCCAGTTCTCATGTCCGTCCAGGAGGAGGCATTCGGAGACTACTCGCCGGGCCGGTTCGGGTTACTGCTTCGGCATGAGGTGCGGCTGCCCGAGCCTATCCACTGCAAGGGAGCGCTGGGCCTGTGGGACGTCCCGGAGGAGACCGTGGCCAGGATCGAGGAGCAGTTGGGACGGAGGTTTAGATGATCATCGTAACCGTGGAGCTGGCCCCCCAGGGGGATATGGTTCATCGGCGGCATCTTGGCACGGCATTCATCAGCAACGACGGAACCGGGGACCTCCAGCTCGGCAACTACACCGTGAGGCTCTCCAAGTGGGGCCGGCCCACGGAGACCTGGAAAACTGGAAAGGTCGAAGGCTTCCAACGGAATCGACTGGGGCCCTGGGATCTGCTCTACCAAGCTCTCAAGGCCACCATGGGCAGCCGGAACGGAGAAGGCGAGATCGACACGACGTCTCGAGCGGTGAGTGGTGGACCCTGGAGTGGGCGGGAGAGGACGGGAAGCGCCACCGGGTGGAGAGCCAGTACTACGACCTTCTGCTGTGGCGAGCCGCCGAGGTGGAGATGCGGACCCGAGCTCGCCTAGAGAGGGAGCGGAAGGGAGGTGAGGCTAAGTGAAGACATTCGATCTGGATCCAGAGAATCCCCACCTGGTGGAGGAGCTGCTCCTGAAGCTGGGGCTGGAGCCTACCCAGGCGAAGCGGGTAATCGATGCGCTCGAAGGCGTTAAGGCGCTGGCCGATGACCTGAGAGAGGTGGGAGTCGAATTCTCCCTTGGGCTGAGGATCGACATTCCAGATGAGCTTCGAGTGAAGGCCGAAGAGGATTCGGCCTTCCGCGCGGAATATGGTCCGCAGGGCAGGGGAGAGTAGGGAAGAGATGGCCAGACGAGAGATGGTAGGCGGTATCCCGATCCTGGATCAGGATCGGATCGTCGCGAGAAAGCGGGAGGCCGCGGTTAAGCTGGTGGTACACCAGTTCCTCGAGGTGACCCAGACGGCTGCCCAGATGCCGGAGTGGCCCGGCCTGCAGGCGATCGTCCGGATCGCCCCGGAACTTCGCCAGCTCCCCGCCCTGGTGGCCGTGGGCTTCCAGCAGGCCATCAACAGCTTCATCCTGGCCGCCTGCTCCGGCAAGGGCACGCAGGCTGGGCAGCAGGATGAATTGATGAAGGCCTTCCTGTTCTTCATGATGGTGACCGGAAGAGTCCCGAAACCGGAGATGGTGTCGCCGACGGGACAGATGACGTTCAACTTCGAGATACCCGATCTCGATAGCCTTCAGGGGGCCACCCATAACTGATGCCACGTCGGAATGAGACAAACCAAAGGCCCGGGTGCGCGCTTCGCCCGGGCCCTTTCGTTCGTTGCGCCGGCTGCAGGCCAGCGACTTCGCCGTGTCAGTCCGCCTTCGTCAAGGAGGCTTCCCATCAGGGGACCCCTGATCGGGATCCTCCCCGCGAAAGGCGCGCTCTATCCTGCCCATCCTCTATCATGCCGAGACGGGTGCTTCGGCCGCGGGCACCTGCTCTGGTGTCGCCGGAGAATCGGGATGGTTATAGGTGGGTCCGATCTCTCTGGACCAGGCCCTTTGCACTGCCGCTGTCACCGCTCCCTGGATGTCGTCAAATCCCACGCTGGAGATGCCGGCCGCGGTCAGCTCCTTTGTCATCCAGTCTCGGGCCAGCTGCGCTTTTGCCGTGCCCGCTTGGCCGGCCCCCTCCGCCTCAGCAAACTGCACGGCGGCGGCGGCCAGCCGATTGAGGAACTGCTCCTGTCCGGGGGTAAGGTGCTGGTCGAGCCATCTCCTGGCCTTCAGGACCAACAGGGACAGGAGCGCTAGCAGGATGGCGCCGGCGAGCTGCACCAGCAGTGGGGCAACCTGGTTAGCCAGTTCGTGAAGGATTGTGTTCATGGATCTCTTTCTCCTCAGTCTGAACTATCGCCGGCCGATGCCGGCTCGCCGAGATCTCCCCGTCAAGCTGGCTTGAGCTGGAGAACAGGGGGGCGTAGAAGCCGCCGCCTCTGAACGCCACCAGTTTGTTCCACACCTCCTGCCACTCGTTCTCCGCCTCGTGGAACGAGAGCTGCTTCTGCGCTTCCTTTGGCGTGCCCTTCGCCTCCAGGGCTTCCAGGAACGTCCTGGCCGTCTTCAGCTCCAGCTCCAGCTTGGCCAGTTCCTGGATCTCCTCCGGCTCCGGGACAGGCTTGGGCATCTCGAAGATCCTGGGCTGTATGCCCTCCAGCCAGGCATCGACCTTCGCCTTCATGCTTTCGGGTACACGGATAAGCTGTCCGCCCAGCTCCATCAGTTCAACCATCGGCTCCGTCTGTTCTGCCACCGGGGTCTCCTTTCGAATAAATCTTAGGACGCTCCCAAGCTTCCTCTTGCGGCGTCCCACTATACGTAGGGAGGAGAGTAGCCCCTCCTTTCGCCACCGATAGATGGTTGAAACGTGAACGCCGCTCGCCGCTGCGAGTTCCCTCGCAGTGAAGCAACTCTTCGAGTCGCCCATCTTGCCTTCTGCTCCTACCTCAGCAGCTTCAGCCCGGTTGCCTCCGCAAGGGCCGCCAGTTTCCCCGACTGCACCCACCGGGGGCCCGGACAGTTGGGGCGGGAGTGCGGGCTGATGTCCTGGTGCCTGAGCAGGTACCGGATGGAGGGATAGCGGCTGATCACCTCCTTCACCACCGCCACCACGGCGCTGAACTGCTCCCCCGTGACGATCTGAGTGGGATCGCCCCGATCCTCCGTCTCGATCCCGACGGTATGCCAGTTAGGGTTCTCCTGGTCGCCGTCCCAGGGCCCGCCGTAGACCATGCCCCAGAGGTTCCCCTCCTCCAGGATCCCCGCGTGCCATGCCGAGTCGCTCAGCTCCACGAGCTGGTCGACGTCGCCGGCAAGGCTCACTCCGAAGTGGGCGCTCACCTGCGCCGATCGGTTCATGAAGGTGGCCACCGCCCCGGCTTCATAGCCTGCCTCGGTGTGGAGCACTATGGCGAAGGGATCCCCGTAGGGCCGGCCGGGCCAACAGTTGGGGCTCTGCCACAGGTGCAGGATGGGGCTGGGAACGAGAGGAGCCTCCCAGGTGAAGAGCGGCCCCGCGTTGGGGCGCTGGTAGATGGCGCCGTCCGGCCCCCTGACCCAGGTCTGATTGCCGTTGGTGAAGGCGGTCAGGTTGTCGCGCTTGCGCCAGACCAGGAGGCCGTTGGCGGTCAGCTGCAGGGAATCGTCGTTCTCGGAGTTAAAGTGCTCGTTCTCCTTCGGGTCCCCCACGATGTCGGGGATCTCGTCGTGCAGCTCCTTGAAGCCCAGCACGAACTGCGGCGCGTCGTCAGTCATTGTCGATGTTCCTCCCTCCAGCAACTGCTACATAGACCGTCCCGAGCCACCTGCTCTTCGTGCCCGGGGCCGATCAGGATGCCACATTCTCGGCAGTGCACCGTCTTCGTGGTGCCGACCTCATCGACGGCCAGGAGCACCTCCAGCCGCCGCTTTGCCTGCTCGATCATCTCCCGGTACGGCGGATCCAGAAGCCGCCGCTTGAGCAGCTGCACCGTCGCAGCCCGCGCCCTGCGATCGCCCGATTCGATGTATCTGATTGCCCGGGCGGAGAGGCCGACGATCTCGCCCATTTGGCGGGGCGATAATCCCAGCATCTGCCGGACGGCCAGCCACTCTTTCCCATCCACTACGGTTGTATCCCCGTGAGCTTTCTGAGCTCGCCCACGGTCTCCAGCAGCCACGGCTCCCCCTGCGAGATGATCCACTCCAAGGCTCCCCGGTAAGCCGGCTGGCCCTGCGCCGTCTTTGCGAGGGTTGCGATCAGGTCGGTGTCCGGAGTGGCGCACAGCCCCGGCACAACGTCCTTGAGCATCGGCTGCCCGGCCAGCCAGGCCGCTCTCTCCTGGGCATTCTTCCCTTTGAGGCCGTTACGAAGGATGGTTGTGGCTAGGTCCATGTCGGTCCCTTCCTCCTGCGGTTGCTGTGGCTGCTCCGGGGTATCGGTGTCGGTGTCCTGGGCGCTGCCGCTCGGGAGCTGCTGAGCGCCGACGGCGGCGGACAGGCGAGCCATGACCGCGGGGTTCTGAGCTATCTTCGGGCCGACCACGTTTCCCACCGTGCCCCCTATCATCAGCCCCAGGGTCCGACCCAGCTCCGTGTCGGCCAGGCTTCGCAGATCCGCCAGCCCCCCGCCCTTGGCGTTCTCCAGCAGCAGGAGCTTCCGCTCCAGCTTGTCGTTCTCCTTCTCCAGCCCCCTGACCTCCCCCTCCAGTTCCTTCACCCGGGCCTTCAGCTCGTCGATCTGCCTCAGCTCGGAAGCACGCAGGCTGCTGTCGACGATCTCTCGACCCTCTGCTTTGAGTCTCGAAAGGGAGACGGTGTCGTCGTCGCCCCGCTCGATGCGCTCCAGCTGCTTCGCCATCTGGGCGGTTTTCAGCCTGGTTTGCATCTCCGCGAGCCCCTGGCGTCGCTTTTCTGCCGCTTCGGCCCTGGTGGGCCGGCCGATCTTCCGTTTCGGCTTCGCGGTTTCTTCGGGCTTTGGGTTCCCGGTGAGCCAGGAGAGCATCTCTTTCCCCCTGATTTCGATCTGGTTTCCCGTGGAAAGACCGGCCTTTCCTGCCGATTGGGGTGGGTTCTTGCTGGGTTTCGCCTGGGTTTCCCCGACTTTCGCCTGGGTTTCGGCCTACTTTCGGGGTCGTTTCCCCGCCGATTCGCCCCGTGGGGGCTATGATGGATTGTGCATATTGCACCAATGCCAGCATGGTAGCCGGATCGTGAACAGCTTGCAAGGCTTGGAATGCTGTTCCTCTTAGTGCACATTGTACATAGGAGCGTTGACGGGAGGGTGGATCTGTGTTGTTCTTGCGTCATCTGCGGGGACCGGCCGCGGGCAGAAGACAGCCGGTCCCTGTCTTCCGCCCCGCGGCCTCCCCATCAACCACCATAGTGAGGAGGTTCGACATGGCTCGAAGGGTCCCCGTTGATGAGGAGCCCCGCCCGACTCGCGCGAACCCCGTCGACATTCTCGGCGAGGACGTGGTGAAGGTCGGGGCGATGGCGGTGGGGCTCGCGGCCACCGCCATGGTCAATGATTCGTTCGTCCATCCGGTCGTCAGCCGCTTCATTCCTGTCAGCGGGCAGGCGATGAGCAAGCTGGTCGACGCCGGTACGACCGCCGGCACTGCCTGGGGGATCGGCGAGGTAGTTGGAATGGTGTCCCGTCCCATCGGCCGGGACATGAAGCGCGGCGGCTTGATCCTCTCCGCCGGCAAGGTGATCTCCGTTCCATTCTCCGGCTTCGCGATCTCCGGCCAGCTGAACCTGGCCGGGCTCCCCGGCGCCAAGGCCGCGCCCACCCAGCAGATCCAGGCTGCCAACGGCAAGGTGATCTCCATTGCCGACGCCAGGGCCGCGAGCGGCAGCGCCGTTCAGGTCCTCACCAGCAGCGTCCCGGCTGCTGAGTACGTCGGGCTGTAGGAGGAGGTGCTGAAATGAAGTTCACCAGACAGGTACTGACCCAGACCCTGGACTTCTCCGCCTCCGGATCCGACCAGATCTCCATCGGCCAGACCAGCTTCTGGCTCATCGGCATGGAGCTGGCGCTCACCCTGGCGAAGACCGACGGGACCAGCCCCACCACGACCCAGGATTTCTTCGCGCGCCCCATCACCGGGCTTTCCCTGGCCAGTGGCGACTTCGCGCCCTTCATCTCCATCAACAGCCCCAACGTGCGCTCGCTGTACTGGCACGAGCGGCTGAAGAACCAGGGCAGGCTGATGGGTCCCAGCATGGCAGCGGGCTCTGTCAGCATGCGTTGGCTGCTGCCCATCTTCTTCGGGGTCAACCCGGTGAAGGTGGACGACGCCATGCACGTCAAGGACGTGACCGCCGCCATCAAGCCGAGCTCCGACCTGACCTTGAGCGTCAACTGGTCCGCGGCCGGCAGCACCACCGGCACCGGTGGCCCCATCGGCGACTATCGGGCGATCGGCACCACCACCAAAGTGCGGGTGACCCTGTACGGCGTGGAGCTGGAGGCTGGAGACACCCCGCCGGCCTACATGCCCCACATCTACAGCACCAACTGGCAGCCTGGGCAGACCTACTCCGGCTATGACGGCATCGTCAGTCTGGAGCCGGGCTTCCTGTACAGGCGGAGCACCGTGCTGGTCAGGAACGGGGCGGCCCCGGCGGACCTGCGTCTGGACGGGCTCAACTCCGACGCCATCAGCCAGATCGGCATCTTCGCCTTCGACGGACGGCCGGTGCTGAAGCAGCAGTTCGTCGACTTCGTGCGCCACTCCCAGGCGCAGTTCCAGGTCGCCGACGACAACGCCGCCCTGGCCGAGGGCGGCTCGGTCGGCGCCACGGCCGCCTACGGCACCCCGACGGTGGCCTGCGACTACAACCCCGGCGTGGGGATGATCGACTGGCTGGACTTCCCGTCCACCAATGCGCCAGCCGGCATGAAGGCCGGGGCCGATCCCCTCTATGGGATCGACATGCGAGGCAAGGACAAGGGCGCCGTGAAGATCGGCTTCACCGTCGACGCCAGCACCAACACCAACGTGGACCTTCTCCACGAGGCGTATCTGCCCTACTAGGGGCAACCACCGACTAGGTCCCCGGCCCCTGTAACAGGGGGCCGGGGCGCAACGGAGGTGGCCGATGGCCGCTAATGACTACCCAGAGCAGGGCGTTGCGGTTTGGCCGGAGGGCGTGTCCTCTCCCGGCCTTTCTCCGCAGATCGCGGTGCTGGGTCTCAACCACAACGCCGTAATCGTCGAGTTTCAGCCCCAGGGCGGGGCCACGTCGGGCTCCTTCCAGGTTGTCGACAGCGACAACCCGAACACCGGCTTCCACGCGACGGTGGACGCCAACGGCGCCACGGGCACCCTGAGCGCCACCGACAAGCGGATCGTGGCCGGTGTGCATCGCTACCTCCGTGTCGAGGCTCTTGCCGTCAACGGCCGCTGGCACGTGAAGGTGACGCCGATCACTGCCACCAACCAGCAGACCATCACCACCACCGTGAGCGGGACGGTTAACCAGGGGACGCCCGGGGCGAGCCCCTGGCCGGTGAGCGGGACGGTTAACCAGGGCACCCCCGGGGCAAGCCCTTGGCCGGTGGACACGGAGCTCCCCGTCGCGGCGGCCCTCGCCGACGGGGCGTCTAACCCCACAACGCCCATGGTAGGCGCGGCCCTCCTGGTGTGGAACGGCGCCAGCTGGGATCGGCAGAGGACCCCCAACGTGTTCAAACCCGTCGCGGCGGTGGCTGTGACCGCCGGCACACCCGTGAACCTGTGGACACCAGCCAGCGGCAAGAAGTTCCGGCTGATGGGGTTCGCCCTCAGCCTGTCGGTGGCTGGGGCGGTGATCCTGAAGGACGCCGCCGCCGAGCTCGCCCGGACTCCTTCGATGGCCGCGGGGATTGGGCTAGTCTCCCCGCCCATGGGAAACGGCTACCTGTCGGCCGCGGCGGACAACATTCTGAAGATCGACGTGACCGCAACTGGCAGCGTCAACGGCTACGTCTTCGGGACGGAGGAGTAAGGCTGTGAACAGCGATGTGATAGCGCTCTCGCTGCTCTCCGGGGCAGAGACGGCCCACTCCTTCTCCAGCTTCCTGCCCTCGAGCTTCACAGTGAAGAGCTTCGCACTGGATCCGACGGGGAACGTGCAGCAGAAGGTGGCGGATCTTCGAAGCGGGTACCGGCCGGCCGTGGCCTTTGGCCTTGGGCTGGGCGGGGTGGTGAGCCTGGTGGCCCGCTCGCCGATGCCCTTCTTCGCCTCTGTAGCCGCGGCGGGGGCGATGCTACTTCTCTACGAGCAGAACCTACCTCCGGAGATGCGACTGGCTCTGCCGGAGATGCCCCGCCTACTCCTGTCCGATGGGGTGAGCTGAGATGGGTGTACTGAAGAACCGCACCGACAACGCGGAGGGGATCCTGGGAGTCTACTATGCCCTGGACTATGGCTTGGTGGTGGATGGCATAACCGACGGGGCGGGGGCCATCCAGCGGGCCGTCAACGCCGCTGCCGGCGACGGGGGTGGGCGGGTCCTGCTGCCTCCCAGCGCCAGCCCCGTGCTGATCGGGTCCACGATCGTGCTGGGCGACAACACCGAGCTGGTGATCCCCGCCGGCTGCACTCTCAAGCTGAAGGACGGCGCTAACTGCGACCTGATCGCCAACGGCGACCCGGTGGGGGGCAACAGCCGCGTCCGGGTCTCCGGCGCCGGGGTGGTGGATGGCAACCGGGCCAACCAGGGGGCTGGCAACTGGCACGGGATCCACCTGGTGAACGTGGCCGACGCCCGGGTAGATGCAGGCCTCACCGTGAAGAGCTGCCGGGGCTGTGGTGTGCTGCTCTCCAGCTCCACCAGGGCCGAGATCGACCTGGTGGCCACCGACAACGGGATCGACGGGGTGGACCTGCTAGACACCGTCCGGTCCGTGATCCGTGCCCGGGCCTACGACAACTCGAAGGCCGCGACGGCCGGCACTGGCAACGGGATCCACCTGGAGGGAGCCAGCACCGACAACGTGATCGTCTCCCCCGTCTGCTACGACTCCCTGGGGGCCGGTGGTCGGCAGGGCTACGGGGTCCGGGAGGACGCGGCCAGCACCTGCGACCGCAACCTGATCGTGGGCGGCTCCCTGGCCGGCAACCTGACGGGGGCCACCTCCCTGATCGGCGCCAGCTCCAAGCGGATCGACGACGTGACGACTGTGGGAGGTGCAGTCCCGGCAGCCGAGGCCTTCGGCGCCGCCGGCTCTGCCGGCGTCAGCCTTCTCGCCGCTCGGCAGGACCACGTGCACCCCCTCGGCCACGATGATCACACCCTGCTAACCAACATCGGGGTCAACACCCACGCCCAGATCGATAACCATATCGGCGCCAGCGCCCAGGTCCACGGTCTGGGTACTGGTGCGAACGTTCTGGGGACCAAACAGGCCGCCGGGCGCCGGATCGAGGTCAAGTCCGTCGCTGTCTCGATCACGGCAAGTGGGTGGTACGCCGCCTCGGTGACCTTCGACAACGCATTCACCAACGTCTATGGGGCGGCCTTCCACGTGGTGGGCTCGGGAGCGATGAACGCTGGCATCATCGGCCTGGCGAACCCTGCTGGCCAAGGCGGCACGCTCACCACCACAGGGGCAACGCTGGGGATCAACGTTAGCGTATCCAGTGGCACCGGTACGATTGTCGTCTATTTCATCGCGGTGGGGGACTAGGCCATGATCGAGACCATTCCTATCAACTCCAACGGCCCGCTGGCCTGCACCATACGCGTCGACCAGACTGGCCCCATGCAGCTCACCTTCCGAGCTGGGAGCTATACCGACACCGACGGCAATACCCTGGACCTGCTAGCCGACTCCATGGCGGACATTCCGCTCGACGCCGTGCACAATCGAGCTCTATCGGCCCGCATTGGCCGGAGGGCATCCGATGGCTCGGTTGATATTCTGGTGGAGGCCCTGCCGTTGGACGGCGTCAGTATGAGTGAGTTTCGGGATGTGCAGGCGCCCGGCGGGTGGCAGACGGGGGTGAACAAGGGCGCCTTCCAGGTAGTATGGGAACTGATCCCCTTTGGGCTCACCGTGATACCGGCCGGTACAGCCGACCTCGGCGGTGTGCCCATCAAGATCTTGGTGATCATCAATGGCTAGGGTTAGCAGCGGCCAATCGGACCCCGAGCGGGTCCTGAACAAGGCGCGGCAGGCAGCGGTGGAGGCCAAACGCCAGACACACAGGGGCAAACGCGTTTCACAGCTCAGTCCGTCCGAGCAGGCCGATCTACTGGAGGCCATCGCTATGATGCTGGGGCTCGCTGACAACAACGGAGCAGTGGTCTAAACCATGATTCCCCAGCAGGCCGTTATCGACGCCACGGCGGCCCAGGCGCAGACCGGGGTCTCTGACCTCGCCGCAGCGCTGGCGCTGGCTGTGGCCGGGCCGGAGACGGGCTACAGCTACAACCCGTCGGAGCCCGGGGATTACATGCTGGGCGGCCAGATCGTCCTGAAGGAAACGCCCGGGGCGATCCCCACCAGCTGGGGATACACCCAGCTGCACACCAATGCCGGCGGCGACGGGGGAGGGGTCGGCAACGGCCACTCGGTAGCCGAGCTCACCAACGGAGTCAGCAATTTGGCCATCGCCATGGCGGAGATCCAGAGGAGGCTCAACGCCGGCGACGATGCATACGGGGCTCTGGAGCCCTGGAGTACTCGGGACCAGGCGATAGCTCAGCTCCCGGAGGCGCAAGCAGCCCTGGGTAGCGATATTTCGCGCGGAATACCCGGAAGCGGCGTCGACGGCGCCGCCATCGCCCTGGCGGGGATCCTTGGCCTCGCCGCCTGGGTACTGTTCGGATAGGGAGTGAAAGAGGATGGCCGCCGTCCAGAGCTTCCCGCTGGCGACCAAGGTGAGCGTCCCGGCCAGCCACTGGGATGGGCTGGCGGCCGTGGACCTCTTCGCCCCCTGCGGAACGCCCTGGACGGCGGTCTTCGACGGGATCGCCCAGCCGATCGACGCGCCCCTGGGGGGCAATGCCCTGCTACTCACCGCAGCCGACGGCACCGTCGCCTACTACGCCCACGGGAAACCCGAGCGGACCAGCGGACAGGTCCGAGCCGGCCAGGTGATCGGCTACGTGTCCGACAGCGGCAACGCCAAAGGCACCGGCTGCCACCTCCACTTTGCGGTGGGGCGCCACGGGATCGACGACAACGGCGCCGGAGATCTGGATCCCGCGGCCTGGCTGGCAGGGGCAGAAGCCAAGCCCCTGGGAGGCACTGAGGATCCTGGCAACGGGAAATGGCGCACGGTGGCCATCGCGGGGATCGCGGCCGTCGGAGCGCTGATGCTGCTAGATGCTTTGATCGGAGACTGAGATGAGTGCTGAAGAAGATGCTGCTGCACGAAGGGCAGCCTGGATAGCTGCCGGCGCGCCCGACTACAACGCCCCGACGAAAGACAGCAGTGGCAACATCACCGGGTATGTGAGCGTGGCCGCTGAGCCCCAGTCTGCCCGCTCCGAGTCCAACCAGGGGCTGCAGATCGTCGGTAACCAGGTGGTGGACACCAAGACGGGCCAGAGCGGCCCCTACTTCGCGGCCCAGGGCACCGTCACCTGGATCAACCAGGCGCCCCAGCCGGTGCAGCAGCCGATCCAGCAGCCCACCCAGCAGCCCACGCAGCCCAACCCGACGCCATCCCCGGGCGACGCGCTGGTCACGACCTGCAAGGGCCAGATGACCCGCAACTTCCTGCACGACCAGCTCTACCAGGCGGGATACGACGGCCCGTGGGACACCGCATCCATGGTGGCAGCCTTCAACCGGGCGGCTTGTCCGTCGATCGGCGACAGGACGACGTCGGGCGGAGGCTCAGGCGGAGGAACTGCCGGCGGGGGAGGTGGGAGCACCGGAGGCTCGAGCGAGACCGGCACACCCGTGAACCTGGTGAAGGCTGGCACTATGAGCAACCTGCAGGGCTGGATCCAGGCGAATCCTATCCCGGCCATCCTGCTGGCTGCCGTCGCCGGCAGCATGCTGCTGGGCAGTGGGAGGAGGAGGTAAGGCACCATGGAGAAGGACGACTACACCCTTCACTTCGACGAGGCGACCGGCCAGTATGTGAGGATCCCCTACGACTCCCGCCAGTCCAGCGACGTGGGGACCAGCGGATGGTGGAGCAAGACGGCCGAGGCCGCGGGTGTGCCCAGGCCGAAGGACAAGGACAACACCGCCGCGGTGGTCGCCGTGATTGGCTTTGCCGTGGTGGTGGCCCTGCTCGCCGGGAGGAGGTAGGAGATGGTCGACTGGTCCATGGTGACGTCCGGGACGATGGAAAGCGCCCTGGACCTGGGCATCGTCAGCGGCGCCATGAGGAACCAGACCTCCCCCGACGTCAGCGCCCTGAAGCTGGTGATGACCGCTCCTCAGGGATGGCCGGGCTGGGCCACCGATGCCGTGGGCGGAGAGGTCGTTGGGAATACTCTTTCCCTGGAGTCTCGGCTGCCCTGGCTGGGAACGGGCCAGGCCTCGGTGTTCGTAAGCCCGTTCAGGCCGCTTCTCGATGTCCTGGTCCAAGACGCCATCATGACCAGCGGTCCGATCTCCTGGACGCTCTACCAACAGGTCTCGACCGCGGGCAGAGGGATCAGCAACCCGCTGGCGAAGATCGTCGCTCAGAACGTCGACACGGCGGCGCAGGAGGCTGGCAAGACCTTGAGCGATGCGCTCGGGCTGCCCAAGGACTTCCCGGTAGTACCGGTCGGCGTCGCAGCACTGCTGCTGGTCATACTGCTCAAATAGGGAGGAACGTCGCATGAGAGCTGATCCCGGCCTCGTCAGGCTGGCCATTGTAGGCTTCGCAGGCTACACCTTCTACGGCCTCGCCCTTCGAGGATCCCTCGGGGAGCAGGGGCAGGACTGGGCCCTCCAGCTCCGCTCTGCGTGGGGCGGCACGCCCACCAGGTTCATAAGCGGAGGGTCGGGAGGCACCACCGCGCAGAACGCATCGAAGGCGCCCGCGCCTTCGGGCTCGGTAAAGACCACTCCGGTCAGCACGAGCCCATCGAGCCAGCGCTACGTCAACCTTAATCTGACGGACGTCGGTCCCTACCGCGTGCCCATCGTTTACGACACCCAGACCGGCGCCGTCATGCAGAGTCCGTCCTGGGTCTCGGCCAATGCTCCGGCGGGCTACAGCCCGAACGTATATCGTCCTGACGACGTCTTCCTGGACAGCACGGGTGAGGCCGTGGGGTACGACCAGGCGCTGGCCATCGGCAGGGCGAGGACGGCTTAGAGCGGGAGGGGGTCAACCTGATGGCGGTCCTCACCAAGGCCAAGCGGAAGAAGCTCGGGGACAGCAGCTTCGCCTACCCCGAGCAGCGCAAGCTCCCGATCGGCGACGCTGCCCACGTCCGGGCTGCTATCGGCCGCTTCTCCCAGACGACCTTCTCCACCATCGCCGACATGAGGCGAGCGGCTCGCCAGATCGTCAAGGCGGCCAAGCGGCACAAGGTGGAGCTGAGCCCCTCCAGCCACGTGGCCAGGGCGGCAGGCGAGGGGCTGAGCGGCCAGCGAAAGGTCAAGCGGCGCACCAACCCAACCAAAGCCAACCCCGAACTGCAGGCAGCCAGGCGCATGTCTGAGGAGTTCCACGGCACCTCTTCAGAGGTGATAGCGCTCTCTGACAAGGAGCGCCTGCTCCCCAAGTACGTCGTGGCCCTGGGAAAGATGCCGGCCCTGGAGTATGAGCCCGATCGGAAGTCGAAGCAGGGCAATTACCGTTTCGTGCACGAGTCCGGAGATCGTGGACCATTGGCACCGAAGAGCCAGAAGAAGCCGGTGCTGGCGGTGGATCCTCGGACAGGCCGACCGGTGATCGTGCCCATGGGCAGCCCGATGAAGCTGGATCCCAACAGGGGGTTGGTGGGGTGAAGAGGTCCGGGCTGCTCCTGGCGGCGGGCTTGATCGGGATGTATGAGGTGGGGGTGCAGCTACCGGAGTACATGGACCGACACGACGGCTTCACGGCTGCGCGCGCCTACTGCCGATCCGTGGGCAAGCCACTCCTTCGCATTGGGGTCCACCGTTCGCCCCTGGAGCCGCCAAACGGAGACGTGACCCTGGACCTGGACCCGTCCGTCACGGACATAGCGAGGGGGGTGATTCTCGGCGATGAGCGCAACATGGCGATGTTCACCGACCGTCAGTTCGGGGTAGCCTTCAACGAGCATACCTTGGAGCACCTGATCACGGCGGAGGACGTCGCGGAGTCCGTGCGGGAATGCCTGAGAGTGGCGGACTATGCGATCTTCCTCTTCCCCTCCCGCAACTTGCTGGTCGGCAAGGTCCTGTGGTCGCCCAGTGCCCTCGGGCGCTTCTTCGGTGGCCCCTTTGGCGCCCACAACCTGCAGTTAGACATGGTCCAGGGCGGTGTTCGGGTTACACCCCTGGAGGGACCTGAGGCAGATCGATCCTTCACCTTCATCCCGATCCCCCATGCTCAGGTGAGGGGTAGCGGAAGCATGGTGATCGGAAGCCGGTGGACCAGCCGGCCTCTCCCCTGATGGGGCAGAGGGGGCGGTTTCAATAAACAGAATGCAACCAGCGGAAGGAGCATCCACCATGGCAAAGCGACTACCGAAGCGCAACGGCAAGGGGCAATTCGTGAAGAGATCCGCCACCGCCAAGGTCACCAGGCGGAAGGGCGGCGCCAGGCGAAAGAAGGGGTAGAGCCATGTTCGGGTGGCTGTTTGGCAGTAGCGAGCCCCCCAAACCCAGACCGCCGGCACGCAAGCGAAGAGCAAGGGTCAAGAGGATCCTGATGGTGCGCACACGGTATGTCAGCGTGCCGGAGACCGCAACGCGCACCATCGAGTCGCTCGAAAGACGTGGCTGGCGCCGGAAGAACCAGAGGAAGTTCTGAGAGGTGAGCACCATGGCACGAAAGAACAACCTGCCCAGTGAGTGGGTAAGGATCGCTCGCAAGCACCGCGAGAAGGTGCCCGCCGGCAGCTCCTTCACCGCCCACGAGAAGGCGATGAAGGCAGCCAGCGCCGAGTATCACGGGAAGCCTGTGGCCTCCAACCCTAGTGGGGGAGGGCTGGTGAAGCTAGCGCTGATCGCCGGCGCGGTGTGGCTCGGCCTTCGAGCCTTCGCTAAGCCTCAGAGCCAGGGCCAGGCTTGAGGGCAATCAACCTGCTAGGTGGTAGGAGATGATCGGATCCCTCGACCTGGTGCGTCTGCTCAACGACGCGCCCAAGGCCATCAAGATCTACGGAGCGGCCCGAAGGGCTGCCGATGGGGATGAGGCCGCCCTGGCCTACCTCAAGGCCGAAGGCTGGCGGGAAGGGCTGGACCTTATCCGCCCGGGCGCTGCTGATGTGGGACAGCAGATCTTCGATCGAGCCAGACAGGCAGTGGCAGACATCCGGGGGATCGCCGCCGGTGACGTCATCGAGGGCGAGTTCCGGGAGGTGAGCGCTCCCATTCCCTGGAGGGACTTCCTCGGACGGGTGAGACGGCAGAGCTTCGGTGGCCACATCATCGTGGGGCCGATCGGCATGGGCAAGACCCAGCTGGCCAAGCGTCTCGCCTGGACCTGGAGGAGGCAGCACGGCTATCAGGTGGAGGCCGTCGATCTCTACGATGAGGACTGCCCCGACTGGGCGGTCACCATCGGTATGTCCACTCTGGTCCACCGGATGAAGCGTCTCAAGCGCTACCTGGACGCCAAAGCGATTCGAGACGACGACGAGGATCCAGAGGAGGAAGATGAGGATCTCCGCGGGATCCCGGCCACCATGCCACCACAGCGCCGCGTGGTGATCATCGATGAGGCCGGCATGGCCATGGGGACCCAGGCGGCCGATGCGCCGCGACGGGCTGCCCTCCGTGCCCTCACCCAGGCGAGACACATTCAGTGGTGTGTGATCTACATCGGCCAGGACTTCCGCCAGATCCCGGAGGTGCTGCTCAGTCAGTGCACCAGGTGGGCGAAGCATCCCAACGGGGATGAGGCCCACACCGACCGGGACAACCCATTGGTCCGAGCCTTCTGGACCCGGGCCGGCGAGGCCTTTTCCCAGGTCCGCCAGTCGCCCCACTGGGCCCAGTTCCCCGACGTCCGGGCCTGGTCCTACGTGGAGAGCCCGCCCATCAACGGTGTCCCGGGTTACCGCGGGCTGGTGCCCTCCTACATGGCGCCCGACGTCGACGAGGAATCCCTGTAGAGAGACAACTACTCTTGCTGAGAGGAGACAGCCACCATGTCCAAGCGATTGCCAGCCCGAGACTCAAGGGGACGGTTCAAGCCTCGAAAAAGCAGCTACGGCAAGCGGACCCGGGTCCGGCGCAACCCCCGCGGCCGGCGCTAAGCATGTAGCCATAAGTACGGCACGCTTCTCGCCAGGCAGTCCGGCGGGAGGTGCCTGGGATGGTTATCGTGCATCTGACAGACGCGCAACGGCAGGAACTGCGACGGA
>JAJZQR010000100.1 GCA_021806765.1 Chloroflexota bacterium
AATCCCTGCGTCGTCTATCCTCTGCTGACGCTGCGGCAGAACATCTACACCGACCCGCAGAAGCCGATCCAGGTTCAACCTGGGATCTACAAGTTCAACGAGCCCGGTGCCAACTCGCCGGTGCTGATCACCACCA
This sequence comes from Chloroflexota bacterium, assembly GCA_021806765.1. Next base: position 137 of record JAJZQR010000100.1, read on the forward strand.
ACTTCTCCCTGACCTACTTCTCCGTGGCCGGAGAGGTCGAGACCAGCAACGTTCCCACCTGGCTGGTGATAGCCGACGCCGAGGGCCTCTCCGTCCTGACGGCGTGGGCCGCCGGCAAGTTCAGCGCCGAGAGCATCGCCAAGACGATGAAGACCAGCGGCATCGACGATCAGGTGGAGCGCAAGGTGGTGACGCTGCCCGGTATGGTGGCTACCCTCTCCGGTGAACTGGAAGAGGAGTTGCCGGGCTGGAAGATAGCCGTCGGGCCGCGGGAGGCGGTCGATCTCCAGAGCTACCTGAAGAGCGTTCGGGGCTAAGCGATAGGACTGAGGACTCAGGACTGGGGACTGAGAAGCTTCGTTTGGCCTCAGTCCACAGTCCGCAGACCTCAGTCCTGATCCTAGACAGGGGAACCAAGGTTGACCATCACTATAGCCATGGCCGGCAAGGGCGGCACGGGAAAGACCACTCTGGCGGCCATGATTCTCAAGTACTTGCGCCAGCGTGGCCGGGGTGCGGTGCTGGCCATAGATGCTGACCCCAGCTCCAACCTGAATAGCGCCATGGGGGTGGAGCTGGAAGCCACCGTGGGGGACGTCCGCGAGGAGACCCTAGAGAAGGTGGGATCCGGCGTCATGCCCGCCGGCATGGCGAAGAGGGACTATCTGGAGCTGAGGATCAACGAGGCCCTGGTAGAGGGCAAGGGGTTGGACCTGATCGCCATGGGCCGGCCGGAGGGCGCTGGCTGCTACTGCGCGGCCAACCATGTCTTGCGCGAGGTTGTGGACAGGATGGCCGGCAGCTATCGGTACGTGGTGATAGACAACGAGGCCGGCCTGGAGCACCTGAGCCGGCGGACGACTCGGGACGTGGACTACCTGCTGGTGGTGTCGGACCCGACCGTTCGGGGCCTGGTGGCGGCAGGGCGGGTCGCGGGTCTCGTCCAGGAGCTGCATACGCGGGTGGGCAAGGTCTTCCTGGTGGTGAACCGGGTCCAGGGGGAGTTGAGCCCCGCCCTGCGGGAAGAGATCCAGCGGCAGGGGCTGGAGCTGGCAGGAGTGGTTCCCGTGGACCAGCAAGTGGGGGCCTACGACGCCGAAGGGATGCCCCTGGTGGATCTCCCGGAGGAATCGGTGGTGTACCGCGCGGTCAAGGGGATCATGGACGAGGTGCTGGACGGGAGAAGCTAGAGTTGACGGCGGGGAGCACGCGGTCGGGGTGAGGAGCAGGGTAGCCGGTAGGTCGGTGCTTGTCCTTCGCTTTCCCCGGGCAGGCTTTTCGCTCACATATTCTTAATTGGGGAGGGAAGGCTTATGCTGGTCATCGGAGAGAACATTCACATCATATCTCCCAAGGTTAAGGCGGCCATCGAGGAGCACGACACGGTCTTCTTCCAATCGCTGGCAAGCAAGCAAGCGGAAGCTGGTGCCCACTACGTGGAGTTGAACATCGGTCCGTCCCGGAAGCGGGGAGTCGAGATCATGGAGTGGCTGGTCCCGGCGGTACAGGAGGTCATCGACGTCCCCCTGTCGCTGGACACCACCAACGCCGACGCCATAGAGGCGGGATTGAAGTTGTGCCAGCGAAAGGCTCTCATCAACTCGACCTCGGCAGAGCAGGCGCGCCTCGCGCGGTTGATGCCCATGGCGGCAGAGCACAATTCGCCCATCATCGCCCTCACCATGACCGAGCAGGGCATACCGAACACCGGCGATGGCCGGGCGGAACTCGGCTTCGAGTTGGTCAACGCCGCGGCTCAGTACGGGGTGAGCAGCGATCAACTGTTCCTGGATCCCCTCACTTTGCCGGTCTCTGCCGATCAGCCGGGCGTGCAGGTGACCGTGGAGGCCGTCCGGATGTTCAAGGGGCTGGCCGATCCGCCGGTGAAGACGGTGGTAGGGCTCAGCAACGTGTCCAACGGCGCGTTTCCCGAGAACCGGCCTCTGATCAACCGGGTCTTCCTGGTGATGCTGCTGGGGGTCGGCCTCGACTCGGCCATCATCGATCCGCTGGACAAGAAGCTGATGGAGACCGTGAGGATCGTGGAGACCCAGGATACCAGCACGGGGGCAGGTAAGCTGCTGTGCGCCCTCTACAACGCCTACGCGGCCGGCGAGACCATCACTCCGGACGACGTGGACATGAGCGACCCGGAGCAGGTGGACATCTGGAAGACCGTCCGGGTGCTTCGGAACGAGGTGATCTACGCCGACTCCTACCTGAGGGTGTAGCAGGCGAGCAGACGGTTGCGACGGGCGGGCAGGGCCCACCCCCAAGCCCGACAGCTCAGTACGCTCGACCTCCCCAACCACCGCATCGGTGTCGGTTGGGGAGGTCGAGCAGTTTCTTATTGCAAGGTTGACAAGCCGCCGTCAGGGGTCGCACGCCTTCGGGTCGAAGCGGAGCGTATCCGCGATCGCCCGGATGTGCTCCTTGTCCGCGCCGAGCATCAGGTACGGCCAAGGTCCCTCGCTGCCCTGGAGGGGCCCCGAGGGCTGGATGTCCAGTTCGGCGAGGCCCTTCATGACCTTGGGCTCATCCTCCGAGGGCCAGATGAGGCGCGCCTCCTGGCCGTCGACGACCATGGGGGTGATGGTCGGCTGCGAGCCGAAGGGCCGAAGCTTGTGGTAGGCCTGGCTGCGTGCCAGATAGTCGAGGGTGGGGGAAGTGGCCGCCTCCAGTTGGAAGAAGCCGTCCGGGCCTTCGTAGCGCTCCGGATAGCCGCGGTTCGGCACCCAGTTGGGAGGATAGCGGAGGCAGACGGCGAAGCGCGAGCTGACGTGGGTCGCCCAGCCCTGGCTTGCCGGCGAGGTTGGGGCCGCCGTCGGCGTTGGGAGTGGGGCCTGCTCCTCGCGGACCTCCTCCCTCGAAGCTGGCTGCTCCTGGGCGCTCTCCCCCGCAGCCTGTTCGCTGGCGACCTCCAGGGAAGGGGTGGGGCTGACCGGAGACGAGGGGACTGCGGATGGCGCCGAGTCCAGTTGTGCGGCCGCACACCCGGCCAGGAGCAGACCGGCGAGGACCGGCGCCAAGAGCTGCATGGGTGTACCTCCCCTACAGAAAGCACCGGGTACCTGTCTATCGAAACCCCTCCGCATGGATCGTACCTCCCCTCGCCTCCAAGGGCATGGTTCATGGGGACGGGTAGTTGGAGTTACAGTTTAATGCAACGTCACCCCCGCTTGCGCGGGGGTCCAGACGTCCCCTCTCCTCGTGAGGCTGCTCCTTCACGCCAACGGGGGACCCTGGATGCCCGACCTGATCGGGCATGACGATCCAGGTAGCCTGCCTTCGTTAGACTGTCACTCTCCCTGTGAACCATGCCTAAGCGTGATTGAGGGGGCACGCCTGCTGCAGTAGCATCGTTGGGTGGCCGGTGCGGGGCTGGCCACGGACGGGATGGAGTTGACTGTCCCAGGAGATGACACCCTCCTGGCGGGACTGAAGGAGGGCAAGGTGAAGGGCAAGGGTACCGAGGCGGTGCTCCAGGAAACAAGGGGGCAGCAGTGGGATTCGCTTCGAGCTCTGATCCGGGGGCTGGAGGAAGAGCGCGACCTGCAGGGATTGGCCGCCGTGGCAGAGATGAGCCTGATGGGGCTGCGGCAACTGTGCGAGCGGCCGGTGACCTGCAAGGAGTTGGATCAACTGCTGGACGGTCTGCGCCAGCTAACGCTGGACGAGTTCGAGGCCGGCGAAGAGTTGTAGACGCCGCGTGATGCTGCGCTCGCATCATACCGCCGGCGATGATAGCGCCTGGGAGCACGCTCCTACAGGTTCGGCAGCGGGCTAAGCAGCCCGCCGGTTCCCCTTGCGTCCTCGCCGCAGCCGGAGCCTACGCTCCACGCCGTAGGCGTGGACCAGCCGGGTTGGGATGAAGTGCATTCGACCCAGCCGGGTGGAGGTGAGGCGATGCCGCTCGATCAGCCCGAGAACGCTGCGCTCGCGAATCCCCAGGACCTCTGCCGCAGCCTTGACCGAGAGGTAGCCCGGGACCCGAAGGGGAGCCCCCTCGGTGGAGGTGTGAATCTGCTCTGACATGGAGAACTCCTTCTAGGAGGAAGAGAAATCGCTTCTCCGGGTGTTGACATAAGTATACCATATTCCTCTTTCCTTGGGGCTTTCCTGCTTCCTCCTCCTGCTGTAGAATGCGCGCCATACGCCGCAGGGGTAGTAGAAGAAGTAGGGAGAACTGGCGCGCATGGAGCGATCCGAGACCGGGGTGAAGGTGGCACCGGCGCAGCCGGCGGCCAAGGAGCAGGACTTCGACACAGTGGCCGTCGCCACTATCTCCACAGCCCATCTGGTCCACGACAGCTATCCCGCCTTTCTGGCGCCCCTCCTTCCCCTCTTGATCGCCAACCTCAACATCCCTCTGGCTGCCGCGGGAGGCCTCGCAACCCTTTTCCGAACCGGGTCCCTGGTGCAGCCCTTTCTGGGGTTTTGGGCCGACAGGGCGGACACTCGCTACTTCGTCATCGCTGCTCCCACGATAACGGCCCTCTGCATGAGCCTGCTGGGGGTCGCCCCCAACTACGCTTCGGTGGCAGTGCTGCTGGTGATAGCCGGCTTGAGTTCCGCTGCCTTCCACCCCTCCGCTGCGGCCAGCGTGACCCGAGCCAGCGGCCGGACCTGGGGTAGGGGCAGTTCCCTGTACATGTTCGGAGGGGAGTTGGGCCGGTCGATCGGCCCCATTCTCATCGTTTCCCTGGTGACCTGGATAGGACTGGAGAGAAGCTACGTGGCTGCCATCCCCGGCATCCTTTTCTCCCTGATCCTGTACCGCCAGCTGTGGCGTGGGGGTACGCGGCACATAGGTGGTGCCACCGTCGCCAGCATCTGGGCGGCTGTCAAGGAGCAGCGCAGACCGCTCCTGCTGCTGTCGGGCCTGGTGCTGTTTCGCTCCACGGCGGTGCAGAGCATCGCCACCTTCTATCCAACATATCTCACCGAGGGTGGCTCCTCGCTGGTGTACGCTGGTTTCGCCCTTTCGATGTACGAGCTGGCCGGGGCCGCGGGAGCCCTGGCGGGGGGCACTCTGTCCGACCTCTTCGGGCGCCGCAGGCTGATGCTGGTCTCCCAGTTGATCTCCGGCCCGCTTCTCTACTTTGCCCTTTCCCTGCCGGAAGGTACGTCGGCAATCCTGGTGCTGGCCGTCGCGGGTGCCACGGCCTTGAGCGCCAGCCCGGTGCAACTGACCCTGGCTCAGGAGTTGATGCCGGGCGGGCGCAGCACCGCCTCGGGCATCGTCTTCTTCCTGGGTTTCGAGGGAACGCTGGTCTCGACCCTGGTGGTGGGTGCTGTGGGGGACTGGATCGGTCTGGGCCCTGCTCTCGGTGGGGCGGTGCTGGCCTCCATGCTTTCCATCCCGTTCACCCTGGCGTTGCCAGAACCGCGAAGGGCCTGAGAGATGTAGGGGCGAAGCATTCTGCCGCGGCAAAATGCTTCGCCCCACTGTCTTCGTAGGCAACCCTCCATACCGTTGGGAGCCGCTACGCCACCAGCATCCGTTCGATATCCTCTTCCGGCGTGGTCACCAGCCGGATATCCCAGTTCTCCACCAGCGCCTTCAGGATTTCGTCGTTGACCCAGGCGGGCGGCACCGGGCCCAGGTAAATGCCCTTCACACCGAGGGCGAAGAGGCTCCAGAGGATCGACACCGCCTTCTGCTCCATCCAGCTCAGCACCAGGGTCAGCGGCAGTTCGTTGATGCCAACTCCAAAGAGGTTCGCCAGGGCTACGGCTATGTCGACGGCGACGATGGAGTCGTTGCACTGCCCCAGGTCGATCAGCCTCGGGATGCCGTCGATGTCGCCGAGGTTGAGATCATTGAACCGGTACTTCCCGCAGCCCAGGGTCAGGACCACTGTGTCCTGCGGCAGTTGCTGGACGAACTCCCGATAGTAGGACATGCCCTTCAGGGGCGAGTCGCAGCCGCCCACCAGGAAGAAGTGGCGAATCTTGCCGGTCTCGACCAGGGTCTTGATCTTGCCTGCCAGGGACAGGACCACAGAGGCGCCGAAGCCCGTCGTGAGAATGGTGTCGCCGGGCCGGTCCGGCAGTTCCGGCAGGGTCTTGGCCTTCTCGATCACCGGGGAGTAGTCGAAGTCGGCGATGTGCTGCACGCCGGGCAGCTGGGCCGGGCCGGTCGTGAACATGCGGTCCGCATACTCCTCTCTGGGCAGCAGCACGCAGTTGGAGGTCCCAAGGATCGCCACCGGATACTCGGAGAAGAGCTGCTTCTGATCGAACCAGGCCCTGCCCAGATTGCCCACCAGATGCTTGTGCTTCTTCAGACCGGGGTAGGCGTGGGCCGGGAGAAGCTCCGAGTGGGTGTAGACGTTGATGCCGGTTCCCTCGGTTTGCTCCAGAAGGGCCGACAGAGCCTTGAGACTGTGGCCGGTAGCTACGATCCCCTGCCCCTTCACGGTGCCGGTCTGCACCGCTGTCGGCACGGGCTCTCCGTAGCTCTCAATATGGGCCTGCTTCAGCAGCCTCATGGCCCTGACGTTCATCTCGCCGGCCCGGAGCGCCATCTTGACGAAATCCTGGGGGTCGAAGTTGACGTTGGTTAGGGTGGAGTAGAGGGCATTCTGCACAAAGGCATCGATTTCCCCATCCACATAACCCAGCTCGCGGGCCTGATAGTGGTAAGCGGAGATGCCTTTGAGGGCGAACATCAGGTTATCCTGAAGCCTTGCGACGGTGGCGTCCTTGCCGCAGGTTCCCACCGCGGTGCAGCCTGTCGTGTCCGCGGCCTGGGAGCACTGGTAGCAGAACATCTCCTGTTTTCCATTGATAGCCATGAACTCGTGTCCTTTCCTCGACGAAATTCACTGCCTTGCGATGGCTATCTGGAAAGTCTACGGGGAGCGGGGCCCGGTGCATGTGACAAAAGTCACAAGTCCGGGGCAATCGGGCCGAATCGACAAGGTCCCTGCGGACGAGAGCAACTGTGTGCACCGTGCGAGCTGAAATTGCACCATAAGGGAGCGTCTTGGCGACGGCCGCAGGAAGGAATCCTTGTGCGAGATAGCTTCTTGACAAGCTTCTTAGATAAAGCTAGCATTCTGTTACGGTCGTAGCGCTAGGAGGTGCCCGGTTCCCCAGTTTCGCCGGCGCCTCAACAGTTCGCCACATCGGGCCCTGTTCAGCAGCGTTGCGGCCAGGGCTGGTCACAGCGGCCTGCCTTCTCCGGGCGGGGTTGCCCGCTCCGCTTGTCCTCGATTAGACGTTCGGGTCCAGCAGCGCGGCGAGTGCTGCGACAGTCTCCATCGTCTCCGGCGCCGTCCAGGGTATGTGCCAGCGCGAGCGCGATGTCGGGTTTCGTATGGCGCCAAGTCCTGTCGAGATTTATTCAAGGTATGAATAATGGATGGGAGGAACCCTGAAGTGGAGGACAACCGTCACCCCGAGGAGGAGTCGAGCCACCGCCTGAACCGCCGCAGTTTCCTGAAGGCCGCCCTGGGCGCCGGCGGCATCGTGTTGCTGGCTGGTTGCGCCCCAGCACCCGCTTCGAGCCCCACGACTGCGCCCGCTCAGCAGGCTACCCCTGCGGCGACCTCCGCTGCACCCGCGGCGCAGCCGGCCGCGAAACCCGCTGCCGCACCGGCGGGCAACACCTTCGTCTTTGGCCGTGGGGGGGATACCGTCAAGCTGGACCCCGCTGTCGTGACCGACGGCGAGTCGCAGCGGGTAACCTCCCAGGTCTACGACACCCTGGTGATGTTCGAAGGCCAGACCACCAACGTGAAGCCAGGTCTCGCGGAAAGCTGGAAGGTTTCCGATGACGGGAAGGTCTGGACCTTCAAGCTGCGGCAGGGCGTCAAGTTCCACGATGGCACCCCCTTCGACGCCGAGGCCGTCGCCTTCAACTTCAACCGGTGGATGGACGCCAAGGACCCCTACCACAAGGGCGGCGACTTCTCCTACTGGGGCGCGATGTTCGGTGGCTTCAAGAATGACGAGAAGACGGAAGCCAAGAACGTAGTCGACAGCGTGAAGGCGGTCGATCCCACCACCTTCCAGGTTAACCTGAAGCAGCCTATGGCCCCCTTCCTGAACAACGCCGCTATGTGGTGCTTCGCCATCGCCAGCCCTACCGCCATCAAGAAGGATGTGGAGAACTACTTTAAGAACCCGGTCGGCACCGGCGCCTTCAAGTTCGTCGAGTGGGTGCCAGGGGACCACATCACCGTCGAGGCGAACAAGGACTACTGGGGCGAGAAGCCGAAGCTGGACAGGGTGATCTGGCGGGTGATCAAGGACAACACCGCCCGGTTCATGGAACTGAAGGCCGGGACCATCCACGGTATGGAGGGCATCAACCCCGACGACATCAAGGCGGCCCAGAACGATCCCAACCTGCAGGTGTTGATGCGGCCCGCTATGAACACGGGATACCTGGCCTTCAACTTCAAGAACGAGTTCCTGGCCAAGAAGGAAGTGCGGCAGGCCGTCGCCTACGCCATCAACCGGCAGGCCATCATCGATGCCCTCTACGCCGGCACCGGCCAACTGGCCGCGCAGTTCATTCCACCGATGGTTTGGGGACACAATCCGGATATCAAGCCCTACGCCTACGATCCTGAGAAGGCCAAGGCCCTGCTGAAGCAGGCGGGCTACTCGAATGGCTTCACCATCGAGCTGTGGTACATGCCGGTCAGCCGGCCCTACTATCCGGATCCCAAGCCGATATGCGAGGCGTTCGCGGCAGACCTGGCGAAGGTGGGCATCAAGACCGACCTCAAGACCGAGGACTGGTCCCTGTACACCGTCGACCGGAGAAAGGGCAAGTTCCCCCTCTGGATGCTGGGCTGGATCGGCGACAATGGAGATCCGGACAACTTCCTGAACTACCTGTTCGGCACCCTGGACGACGAGAACAGCTGGGACAACCCGCAAGTGCGATCCATGCTGAACAAGGCCCAGACCCTGAACGACAAGGCGGAGCGAGAGAAGATCTACAAGGACGTAGCGGTGATCATGAACGAGGAGATGCCGAGGCTGCCTATCGTACACGCTACTCCGGCGCTGGCTTTCCGGAAGAATGTGACGGGCTATCTCCCTCACCCGACTTCGGCCGAGTTCTTCAACACCGTCTCGTTCAAGTAACCCACGGCAGAGTCTTGGGCCCGAGGGTCAGGGGTCGAGCCTGGTCGATGCCGGGCGGTTTCCCTGGCCTTTGGGCCTTACCCTCCGCGTGAAGGAGTCCGATGGGCAGCTACATCCTTAGGCGTATCCTCGCCCTGATCGTCGTACTTCTCGGTGTGTCGATCATTGCCTTCTTCTTCGTGCACCTGATCCCGGGCGATCCGGCTCAGGCTATGTTGGGGGAACGAGCCACGACGGAGAGCGTCGCCCGCGTGCGGCAGGAGATGGGCCTGAACGATCCCCTGCCCGTCCAGTACTGGCGCTTCCTGAGCAGGGTCACCGTCGGGGATCTGGGCAAGTCCATTCACACCAATAACCCGGTCAGCCTGGAGTTTGCCTCCCGGTTCCCTGCTACCGTCGAGTTGGCGGTTACGGCCATGATAATCGCGGTTCTGGTGGGTGTACCCGCCGGGATGCTGGCCGCCATGCGACGAAATTCCATCTTCGATCTCCTGAGCACGGGCGGCGCTCTGGTCGGGATCTCGATGCCGGTCTACTGGCTGGGTCTGATGCTCATCTGGTTTCTGGCCATCCAGCTTCATTGGTTCCCGCCGGGCGGGCGTTTGGATCTGGACGTTCAATTCCATCCTGTAACCAACTACTTTCTGTTAGATGCCATCATCACCGGCAACCTGCCCGTGCTGACCAACGCCCTCTGGCACCTGGTGCTGCCGGCCGTGACCCTCTCCACCATCCCTATGGCCATTATCGCCAGGATGACCCGTTCCAGCTTCCTAGAGGCGATGGGACAGGACTACGTACGGACGGCCCGGTCCAAGGGGTTGCACGAGAGCATCGTCAGCCGGCGCCACGTGCTGAAGAACGCCGCACTTCCGGTCGTCACCGTCGTGGGGCTCCAGACCGGTCTGCTGTTGAGCGGGTCCGTTCTCACCGAGTCTATCTTCTCGTGGCCGGGTATCGGCCGGTGGATCTTCGACTCCATCCAGTGGCGGGATTACCCCGTCATTCAGTCGATGCTGATGGTCATCGCGGGGCTGTTCGTGGTGGTCAACCTGGCAGTAGATCTCCTCTACGCGGTGCTCGATCCCCGGGTCCGATTGTGGTGATTGACTAGACCATCTTAAGGAGCAGCCGTGGAAATCACTAGAGCCATTGCCGTGGAAGAAGCCCCATCTCACCCGCGGCTTACCTATCTCGGCGACGTCTGGCGGCGGCTTCGGTCCAGCAACCTGGCGCGGGTGGGGCTCGGCATCGTAGGCTTCTTCATCGTGGTCGCCCTGCTGGCGCCCGTGGCCGCTCCCTATAACCCGCTGGACCAGACCCTGGTCATGCGGCTCAAGCCCCCCTCCCCGCAGCATCTTTTCGGAACGGACCACCTGGGTCGGGACGTTCTCAGCCGCGTCGCCTTCGGGGCCCGCATCTCCCTCCAGGTGGGGATAGTATCCGTGTTCCTGGGGCTTACCATCGGCACCCTGTTGGGGCTGTTGTCCGGCTACGCGGCCGGGTGGGTCGATACCGTCGTCATGCGCGCTATGGACATAATGCTGGCCTTCCCGACCGTCCTGCTGGCGATCGCCATCGTCGCCGCCCGCGGCCCCGGCCTGTTCAACACTATGATCGCCGTCGGCGTGGTCGCGATTCCCGTCTACGCCCGCATCGCCCGTGGGACAGTCGTGTCGGTCAAGGAGCGGGAGTACGTTCTGGCGGCGCGTGCCCTCGGCGCCGGCGGCGTTCGGATCGTGATCCGGCACGTTCTACCCAACTGCCTCTCGCCCATCATCGTCCAGGCAACCCTGGGCTTTGCCACGGCCGTCATCTCGGCAGCGGCGCTGGGGTTCCTGGGATTGGGAGCACAGCCTCCGGAGCCGGAATGGGGCGCTATGCTGGCCGACAGCTACAGCTATCTGGTCAATGCGCCGTGGGCCCTTTTCTTCCCCGGTGGGGCCATCATGCTGACCGTGCTGGGCTTCAACCTGTTGGGCGACGGGTTGAGGGATGCCCTGGACCCTCAGACTCGAGAGTAGGGGTATTTCCTATGCTGCCAGCCGCTCCGGGTTGATCTCTGCCACAGGGGGTGTCAGCGCTTCCTTCAGTACCTGGTCTATGGTGTCCACCAGGGCGAAGCGCAACTCCCTGCGGAGTTCTTCCGGAATCTCCTCCAAGTCGCCCTCGTTCCGTTTCGGCAGGATTATGGTGCGCAGGCCGGCTCGATGGGCGGCCAGCACCTTCTCCTTGATCCCGCCCACCGGCAGCACCTTTCCACGCAGGGTGACCTCACCGGTCATCGCCAACTCGTTGCGCACCAACCGCCCGGTCACCAGCGATGCCAGGGCCGTCGCCATGGTCACCCCTGCTGAGGGCCCGTCCTTGGGGATGGCTCCGGCCGGGACGTGGATGTGGATGTCCTTGTCCTCGAAGATCACCGGATCGATGCCGATGCGAACTGCGTTGGATCGGATGTAGGAGAGGGCGGTCTGGGCCGACTCTCGCATCACGTCCCCCAGCATCCCGGTCAGGATCAACCGGTTGTTGCGGCCCTGCATCATGGTGGCCTCGACGAAGATGATGTCGCCGCCGGTGGGGGTCCAGGCCAGACCCGTCGCCACTCCAGGCCGGTCCATGCGCTCGGCTACCTCGGCGAGGAAGCGGGGCCTCCCCAGGTAGTCGTGGACCGGGTCGGGCGTCACCACGATGGGACCCTTGGCGCCTTCGGCCAATTGTCGAGCCACCTTGCGACACACGTTGGCGATCTGCCGCTCCAGGTTGCGGACTCCCGCCTCCCGGGTGTATTCGCGGATAATGGTTCGCAGCGCATCGTCCTCGAAGGTCACCTCGTCGGGTGCCAGACCGTGGGCCCGCAGCTGCTTCGGAACCAGGTAGCGCCGGGCGATGTGCAGCTTCTCCTCCTCCGTGTAGCCCGCCAGTTCCAGCACCTCCATCCTGTCCAGCAAGGGGCTGGGGATGGTGTCCAGGTTGTTGGCGGTGGTGATGAACATCACCCTGGAGAGATCGAAGGGCACACCCAGGTAGCTGTCGGTGAAGCTACTGTTCTGAGCCGGGTCCAGCACTTCCAGGAGGGCCGCGGCAGGGTCACCCTGGTAGCCCACGGCCAGCTTGTCCACCTCGTCCAGCATGAAGACGGGGTCGGCGGTGCTCACCCGACGGATCCCCTGGATGATGCGGCCGGGCAGGGCTCCCACGTACGTGCGTCGGTGACCCCGGATCTCGGCCTCGTCTCGGATCCCACCGAGAGAGATGCGGATGAACTTCCGGCCCATGGCCCTGGCTATCGATTGCCCGAGGGAGGTCTTGCCCACGCCGGGAGGTCCCACGAAGCAGAGGATGGGCTCCTGCATCAAACCCTCCTCGCCGGGTTCCTCCCCGGTGCGCTCCTCCTTCAGCTTGCGCACAGCCAGGTACTCCAGGATTCGCTCCTTGATCGGATCCAGGTCGTAGTGGTCCTCGTCCAGCACCCGTCGGGCATGCTGCACGTCGATACTGCCGCCTGTGGTCTTGTTCCAGGGGAGGCTGCCCAGCCAGTCCAGATAGGTGAGGATTATGCCGTGTTCCGGCGAGACCGCCGGCAGTTGAGCCAGGCGGGCCAACTCCCTGTCTGCCTCCTGGCGGGCCTCGGTTGGAAGCTCTGCCTCTTTGATCCGCTGCTGGAGCTGAGTGATCTCCCGGCTCGGCCCTTCCTCCTCACCCAGCTCTCGCTGGATAGCTCGCAGTTGCTCCCGAAGGATGTACTCGCGCTGGCTTCTACTGATCCTCTCCTGAGCCCGAGCACGGATGCTCTCGCTGATCTCCATTACCTCGATCTCGCGTTGCAGATGGTCGGTGAGCATCTGCAGCTTCTCGCGGACCGAGTCCTCCTCCAGCAACGCCTGCTTGAAAGCTACATCCCCCCGGACACTGGAGGCCACCGTGTAGGCGAACTCCCGTGGATCCGTGATGCTGGCCGCAGCGGCGCTCAGTTCGTTGGGCAGGTAGTTGGACAGTTCCACCACCCGCTGGAACAGTGTCAACAGGTTCCGGCGCAGCGCCTCGACCTCAGGGGTCTGCTCCTCCACTTCGGGTACCAGTTCCGTCTTTGCTACCAGGTAGGGCTGTTCGGCGGTGTACTCCAGGATCTTGACCCGTTCCAGCCCCTGAATGGCCACGGTCAGACCCCCTTGAGGATGTTTCACCAGTTGGAGCACCCGGGCCACGGTCCCCATGCCATACAGATCGGAGGGGCCGGCTCCCTCTACCTCCGCCCGTCTCTGGGCCACCAGGGCCACCAGCCGGTTCCCCTTGGCCACCGCTTCCATCAGCTTGATCGATCGCTCCTGCCCTATTTGAAGCGGGATGGCAGCAAAGGGATAGGCCACCGTTCCACGGAGAGGGAGGACGGGGAGGACCTCAGGTATGTTGTGGAGCCTCTCCTCCCTGCTTTCCTCCTCCTCCATCTCCTCGGGTTTGTCGGTCATGCTGCCGTGTCTCCCTTCTCTGCATGGTGACTCGAGACCCTTCTGAAACCCGGACTGCGCCGCTTGCGGGTGGTGGGAGGGGCAAAGGGCGTGCCACTGAAAGGCACACCTTGTGCACCACTTAGAAGTGGCAGAGCCGTCCCTGCCATTTCACTGAGTACACTCTGTTTCCGTGAGGCCACCCTCTGGCGTGGTACAATCTCGAACCACAATTCCTCGGACAGGGTGAGGTGAGAAATGAAGGCAACCGACGAGAAGAAGGCAGACATCGCCAAGGATATCCTCGTGGCGTACATAGGCCACAGTCCCGAGCAGTCTAGAGACCTGGATTCCATCTGTGCGGCAGCGAAGAAGATCTTCGAGACGGTGGACTCGATGGTGGAGACTACGGCGCCCCCAAAGGAGCAGGCCGGGTTCCGGCTGTAAGGGGTGATGCATCGATGGGGGACGCGCGGCCGCGCGTCCCCCATCGATGCATCAGGACTGGGGCAAGATCTCTACCTGAGCGTTCTTCACCCCGGCGGCGAACTTCCTGGCGTCGTCGTCGGTGCCCACGATGGCGTTGTAGTGCATGGGGATGAACTGCTTAGCCTTGATGGCGCTGTTGGCGGCCTCGATGGCCTCGTCGGCGGTCATCACGTAGGTGCCGCTGACCGGGAGCAGGGCCACGTCGACGTCGATTTCGTTCATCTCGGGGATCAGGTCGGTGTCTCCGGCCAGGTAGATGCGCTCGCCGTTGGCGGTAAAGATGTAGCCCACGAAGTTGGTGGACTTGGGATGGAAGGGATGGCCCGGATCGCGGAACTTGTTGGTGTTGTAGGCCCAGACCACCTCGATGGGCACTCCCTTGACCTCTAACCGGCTACCCGGCCTCACCACCTCGATCTTTCCCTTCAGCTTATCGGCCGAGGACTGAGGAGCGACGATGACGGTGTCCGGCTTCTGGATCTTGGCGACGTCGTCGGGCGAGCAGTGGTCGTAGTGGTCGTGGGTGATCAGGATGACGTCTGCCTTGTCGGCCCCCTCTTGCAGCCGGAAGGGGTCGGTGTATATCACCGTCGGACCGCTAGAAAGCTTGAAGACGTCGTGCCCGAGCCACTCGATGTTCTTTGGCACCATTACACCTCCTGCCAGTGCAACTTACACGAAGCCCCAGGCGATTATAGCATAAGGTAGTTGTAGCCAGTCCCCCAGCAGCGTCACCTGCCAGCCGTGTTCGTGCTGAGCGGCCTTGACCACGGCTGTTGCGTGTCAGGGGAAGATGAACCAGGGCCCCGATGGACTTCCCAGCTTTGCTCTAAGTGGATTATGATGTTGCAGGGAGGCGCCATGATGAAGCGATTGCTACTGACCATGGGGCTGGTGCTGCTGCTATCGTCCTCGGAACAAGCTCTCGCGGTGGAGGAATGGCCGGGGCAGGAGACCGACGTCTTTGCCGCCGACGTGGGGCTGGATCCCGGCCACAGCAGGGTCGACGTCGGAGCCGCAGGCGGTGGGCTCAGGGAGTACCAACTGACTCTCTCCACGGCCGAGAGGGTCAAGCAGTTGCTGGAGGAAGAGGGGTTGACGGTGGCTCTGAGCCGTCAGGACGATCTGCCGTTGACGGCTCTCTCGGACCCGGATCCGACGGAAAGGACCCGGTTGGAACAGGAGGCCAGGATCGCCGCGGTGGGGAGAACCCGGGTCTACGTGTCCCTTCACTTTAACGGGCTGGGGGATCCTCGGGTGCGTGGAGCGGAGTGCTACTACAACGCCGGCAACCACGGTGAGGAAAGCAGGTTGCTGGCCCAGGCGATCGAGGATGGCCTGGTGGGTGAAGTGACGGTGGCCGGCTACGATCTGCCCGACCGGGGTGTGAAAGAGGACCTGTGGGCCGGGAAGCCTTACGGCCACTTCTTCAGTCTGAGGGGTGCGGCGCCCAGCGTCCTGGTGGAGAGCATGTTTCTCACCAATCCCCACGAAGCTTTTCTACTGTCCAACGAGGATATCCGGGAGGCGGTGGCCAGGGGGATTGCCAGAGGAATAGCGGGTTACCTTCAGCCCTACGCCAACCCCTTGCCGTGACCGATCACAGGTGGCGCAGGGCACGTGGGGCGAGCGAGCACAGCCTCGCGGCCACGCTTGTCCCCCGCCGCTCGGCGGCCGGGGAGCGCCCGGCGGCAGGGCAGAGCGCCCTGCCCCACATCAGCAACGACGGGCTATGCTTCGGGCACCAGCGACCAGTAAGAAGGCAGTTCGTACCTGATGACCCGCCGCTCGGGCTTGGCCGGTCTCGAGGCGCGCGCCCGATCGCGCCGCTTGATCTCCGCGTAGCTGTTCTGGATCTGTACGATCCGCTTCGCCGGCAGGTTGAAGGCCACGATTCCGGCGTGAACCGGCGTCAAGCTCGATTCTCTCGTTCGATCGTCGAGCACTCGGAAGGCGGGCAACTCGTGGGGACGGCAGACCTCCAGGGCCTTGTGAAAGGAGTCCAGATTCTCCGGAGTGTTCTGCTCGTCGAAGACCGCCAGGCTGCAGAGCACTCTCTCCTTCACGCCGCTGGCGTACTCGTCGGCGAAGGCGAGCAAGTCCTCAAGACTCTGGGGGTCCCGAGCGCAACTCGCCACCAGAGGCATAAGGACATCGCACGGGGCGACGAAGCTGACCGTGCCACGACCATCTATCACGGTGTAACGCATTATGTTCATGGCCCGAGGCCTCTCTAGGCGGCGCTGTCCATCCGCGCGATCCAGCGCTCCGGGTGCAGGATTTCGTCCATGGTGGGCAGGTTCTCGGGACCTTCGTAGGCCTGGTTAACGAACTCGATCCCTCTGGCATTGACCACATGGTCGACGAAGATCTCGCCCAGCCGGTACTGGTCCATCTTCATTGACAGCCCGGTGAGCTTGAGGAACAGCTGCTCCGTCTGGCTTCTCTCCCTCGATCTGGATTCGACGCGCTGCTTTATCCTGTCGAAGTGAGGCATGATCGCCTGACCCACTTCGTTCATGACGTGGTTACTGTATCCCTCCAGCAGCGACATGAGAGCTTGGAGCTGTCCCATATAGCGTTGCTGGCGCGGACTCATCACCGACTCCAGGAGGCTTCTCCCAGCCCTCAGGTTATCCACCATTCGGGTCACGATAGCGGGACCAACACCCCCTCCCGTGGGAGACCTTCGCATCTCTTGAAGAACACAATCCAGATAGGCCCGCAGGATGTGGTTCATGTAGTCCCGCAGCCGTGAGAAGACTTCGTACTCG
>JAJZQR010000101.1 GCA_021806765.1 Chloroflexota bacterium
CGGGGCGGAGCGCCCCGTCCCCCCGCCGTTCATACTCCCTGAGCGGAAATTTCCCTATTGACATCCCAGGTGGATGTTGGTGCATAATTGTATGCAATTATGCCGGCACGCCGCGTGGGCGGCTTCTCCGTTGCCACGGGGCAACGCTACTACCGCTTCTTGGTGACCACCCATTCTCGATTTACGAAGAATCGGAGAGGGGAATCGATGTTGGGACGCGATCTTGAGGTGCCACGTCCAGACCCCATGGCCCGAAGGGGAGCCAGGGATATCGCTTACTCGCAGCTGCGCCAACTCATCGTGAGCGGAGAGTTGGAGCCCGGTGTCTGCATCGCCGAAAAGGATCTGGCCGCCCGCGTGGGGATGAGTCGAACCCCGCTTCGGGAGAGCATCAAGGCGCTGGAAACCCAGGGTTTCATGACCAGGCTCCCCAACGGCCGGCTGATGGTCGCCCCTTTGAGCCCGAGGGGTCTGAAGGACCTGTACGCTACCAGGCTCGCCATGGAGCGGCTGATCCTTCAGTCGGTCGTGAGCGAGTCGACCGACGTCCAGATCGAGGAGGCTCTCGGTCCCACGGCTTCCGCGATTAGGAGTGCCCTCGAAGTCGCCCTTCCAGAGACGCGGGGCTTCGGGGAGCGGTTCCACTACGCGATGGCGGAGATATGCCCGAACAGGGTGGCCGGAGAGATCCTGTGGGAACTGAAGGATCGCATCGCGCGCTACCGCATGATTGGCCCGGACCACATCCCGGAGCGGCGCATCCAGGCGGCGAAGGACCACTTGCGCCTCTACGAACTGGTCCGAGCGAGACGAGCATCGGAAGCGGTAGAAGTGTTGGAGGAGCACATCCGGCGGAGCCAGGAGGTGGCACTGAGCCTCCTTGCCGGCACCCCACCCACCGATGGGGAGACACCGCGCCAGGCATAAGTCCCGAGGTTACTCCAGGATCCAATCCCCGGCTAGCTTATAACGCATAGGAGGTCTGCCGATGAACGGAGCCAGGCGAATCCGCGAGCTTCTGGCCCAACCCGGACCCATCCTCTGTCCCGGTGTCTTCGACTGTGTTTCGGCCAAGGTGGCTGAGAGAGCGGGCTTCCCCGCGGCGTCCATCAGCGGAGCAGCCCTCACCGCCAGTGTCCTCGGCTACCCGGACGTTGGCCTGCAGACGATGCCCGAGATCCTCAACCAGGCCCGCAACATCGCTCGCTCGGTGGAGATCCCCGTTCTCGTGGACGGGGACACCGGCTTCGGCAACGCCCTGAACGTCATGCGCACCGTGAGGGAGTTCGAGGCCGCGGGCCTCGCCGGGATTATGATCGAGGACCAGACCTTCCCCAAGCGGTGCGGGCACTTCGAGGGGAAGAACGTGATCCCCGCCGAGGAGATGGTGATCAAGATCAAGGCGGCCTGCGAGGCGAGGCGGAGTGACGACTTCGTGATCATCGGCAGGACCGACTCGAGGGCGATCCACGGGCTGGACCACGCGATAGAGAGGGCCCTCATGTACTGCGATGCGGGGGCCGACATCATTTTCGTCGAGGCTCTGATGAGCGTGGAGGAGATGAGGAAGGTAGCGAAAGCGATACCGAAGCCGCTCAAAGCGAACATGAATGACGGCGGCAAGACCCCCATGGTGCATTACCAGGAGCTGTACGAGCTGGGCTACAAGCTTCTGAACTACTCAGGGATGTTCCAGCGAACGGCCATACGGGCGATGCTGGACGTGGCAGAGATACTGAAGCGGGAAGGCACCACGAACTCCGCCTATCCGCAGCAGATCTGCGACCTGACCGAGCGGAGCGATCTACTCGGTCTCGCGGAGTTCTACGCTCTCGAGGAGAGGCTGTACGGCCCGATGATGGAGACGGAGGGGAGTTGGAGGAAGGAGCTGGAGGCGAGGGCGAACCGGCAAGGCGACGGTAGCCAGCGCCTACCGATCTAAGCAGCTGGCCCCAGATAGTCTGCCCTTCGTCACCCCCGCGAAAGCGGGGGTCCAGGACACCACCGCGCGGAGAGGACCCTGGATGCCCGCCTTCGCGGGCATGACGACGGATTGTGCACGCGATCCCAGGCCAAGTGCTTAGGCAAACCACGGAGGTCTCGTTGGTCCTTCAGACTGATGAGTGGGAGGTTGTGGAATGGGCAAGACCATGGCCGAGAAGATCCTCGGGAAACATGCCGGGAAAGAGGTGACGGCGGGAGACATCGTCATCGCCGACGTGGACTTCCTGATGACCCACGACGGCAACAGGCCCCTCAGCATCCAGGTGTTCGAGGACATGGGGGGCAAGAAGGTATTCGATCCCAGGAAGCTGATGGTCGCCATAGACCATGCTCCTTCATCCCCTACCCCGGTCGTGGCGAACCTGCACAGGCAGATCAGGGCTTTCGTGAAGGAGCAGGGCTGCCAGTTCTACCAGGCGGGGGAGGGATCCTGCCATCAACTGATGGTAGAGAGGGGGCATGCGCTCCCCGGGGAGCTGGTGATAGGCACGGATTCGCACACCACCACCTACGGAGCGATCAACGTCTTCTCCACGGGGGTCGGGGCCAGCGATCTTGCGGCCGCCTTGATCTCGGGGAAGCTGTGGTTCAAGGTGCCCGAGACGATCCGGTTCGTCCTCAACGGGAGAATCCCCAAGGGGGTCTACTCCAAGGATCTGATGCTCCACATGATCGGTAGCGTCACGGTAGACGGGGCGACATACAAGGCCGCCGAATACGTGGGCGAAGCTATCCGCGAACTGAGCGTGGACGCACGCTTCACCATCTCCAACATGGCGGTCGAGATGGGCGCCAAGGCCGGTCTGATGGAGGCCGACGAGAAGACCCTGGCCTGGCTGGATGGACGGGCAAGGCGCCCCTTCCAGCCGGTCTTCTCCGATCCCGACGCCACCTTCGCCAATGTGATCGAGTTCGACGTCTCGAAGCTGGGGCCGCAGATAGCCAGGCCCCACCAGGTGGACAAGGTGGTCCCCGTCGAGGAGGCGCTGGGCACGCCCATCCAGCAGGCCAACATCGTCGCCTGCACCAACTCCCGGTTGGAGGATCTGGAGGTGGCCGCGTCCATCCTGGCCGGCAAGAGGGTCCACCGCGACGTCCAACTCTACGTGACGCCGGCCTCCAAGAGGGTGCAGATGGAGGCGCTGCGGAAGGGCATCCTGCAGACGCTCATGGAGGCCGGGGCCGTCGTCGGCGTGCCGGGCTGCGACGGCTGCTCGGGCGGCGCCAACTTCGCCGTGGCCGCCGACGGCAACAACGTCATCACCACGGCCAACAGGAACTTCCGCGGCAGGGTCGCCAATCCGGAGGCGTTCCTGTTCCTCGCCTCACCCGCGACGGTGGCGGCCTCGGCTCTCGAGGGGAAGATCGCCGACTGCAGAAAGTATCTGGAGTGAACTGCCATGCAGCTACGTGGACGCGCTCACAAGTTCGGCAGCGATATCAACACCGACTACATCATCCCCAGCAAGTACAAGGCGCGCATTGTGGATCCGGTAGAGCTGGCCACCCACGTGATGGAGGATGTGGATCCCACCTTCTACAGCAGGCTTTCGAAGGGCGACTTCATCGTGGCTGGAAGCAACTTCGGCATGGGTTCCTCCCGTGAGACGGCACCTCGGGTGATCAAGGATGCCGGCGTCGCCGCCGTCCTGGCGAAGGGTTTCGCCCGCATCTTCTTCCGAAACGCCATCAACGTGGGTTTGCCGGTGGTCGAGTGCGATACCTCGCAGATAGACCAGGGGGACACGTTGGAGGTCGACCTGGTTGGAGGAGTAGTACGGAACCTCGACAAGGGCACGGAGATCGGCATCGCGCCGCTGCCCCCCGTCATGGTCGAACTGCTGAACGACGGTGGACTCATCGAGCACTTCAAGCGACACGGCACCTTCAACTTGCGCAGTCTCGAGACAAATCCACAGAAATAGGGGGAGGGACAAACCATGCCAGCAGTTGTTGTCGTTGGAAGCGGCGCCGCAGGCTTGGCAGCGGCGGTCAGCGCTGCGGAACACGGCGCTGACGTTCTGGTTCTGGAGCGGGCGCCGAAGAAGGAGCGAGGCGGCAACACCCTCTGGACCGAGGCTTACTTCCGCCTGAAGAGCGAGGACGAACTCGCCCCGAACTTCAAGCAGGACTTCATGACCTACTCAAACGGCCGAAGCGACGTGAAGCTGGTGGACACCCTGGAGGCCAATGCCATACCTACCCTCCATTGGGTGCGGGATATGGGAGTGCGCTTCGACCCCACGCTGCCAATAGTGTGGCTGGTGGCTGGTCTGCCCCGCCTTCTTCCTGCAGGTGGGGGAGCCGCCATCCTGGACGCCCTGGAGGCGAGAGCCCTGAACCTGGGTGTCAAGTTTGCCTACGAGCGGATCGCCCACAATCTCAAAGTGGAAGACGGGAAGGTAGTGGGAGTGGAGGTGATCGACCCCGCGGGCCGCGACGAAAGCTACGATGCCTCGTCCGTAATCCTGGCATGCGGCGGGTTCGAGGGCAACCGCGACATGGAGCGAGAATACTTCGGGTATCCCCCGGAGGGTTTGCGGCCTTTCTGCGCCGGAGCCCGCTACGACCAGGGCGATGCCATCGATATGGCCCTGCGCCTCGGTGCGAAGCGGTCGGGCGATTATGCCAACTTCCACGCCTCCACGGTGGACCCTCGAAGCGACAAGGCCAACCCGGCCAACAAGGCATTCTCCTACGGCGTAGTGCTCAACTCTCGAGGTGAGCGCTTCATCGACGAAGGTGCCAAGTCGCCGGAGTTGATGTCGGAGGTCCTGGCCCGCGCGATCTGGAAGCAGCCTGGCAGTGTTGGCTACTGCATCGTCGACGCCGGATTCTTCAGCTTCCCTCGCTGGCAGGCCGGTATGCGCACCGATCAGCCGGGCATCGAGGCGGACTCCCTGGACGAGCTGGTGGAAAAGCTGCCTTTCGAGGATCGCGGACGAGCCATGCGCACCCTGCGCGCTTACAACGAGGCTGCAAGGCCTGGGACATTGCAGACTCCCAACCTGGATGGCGTCTCCACGGCCTCCGAGGGGATTCCGAAGTCCAACTGGGGCTACAAGCTGGCCGCGCGGCCCTTCGTTGCCTACCCCATCGCCGGAGCCATCGTGTTCACCTTCGGTGGCCTGGCGGTCACGCCTGAGGCAAAGGTGGTCAATGAGCAAAACTCCCCGATACCAGGGTTATTCGCCGCCGGAGAGCCCATCGGACTGTACTACGGGAGCTACGTGGGCGCGACGTCGGTGATGCGCGGGCTGGTGTTCGGCCGGATCGCCGGACGAGTGGCCGCGAAGGAGCAATAGCCCCGATACCAGCGGAGGTGCACCACATGCACATAGTGGTCTGTCTAAGCCGCATTCCTGATCCAGAGGCTCCGTGGAAGGAGGTAGAGCTAAACGAGGGCTCTACTGCTCCTCTACTGGAGAGACTGAACATGGTGGTCGGACCCTTCGATGAGAACGCGCTGGAGGTGGCGCTCCAGTTGAAGGATGTCACGGGAGCCCGTGTTACCGCGCTGACCTTCGGACCGGAGGCCAACGAGGATGCCTTGAGGCGGGCTCTGGCGGTTCGGTGTGACTCGGCGGTTCACGTGAGGGAGGAGAGGGCTGCCGAGATGGACTCCTCCGCTGTGGCACAGGTATTAGGAGCCGCAATCCGTAGTCTTCGTGATGCGGATCTCGTGCTTTGCGGCCGTCAGGTGGGTGACTGGGATAGCGGGCAGGTGGGGGTGCTCCTCGCCGAGGAACTGGGGATACCCTGCGTCCCTGTCGTCCGGAAGGTCGAACCTGGGCCTCTGCAGAGTCTCCGGCTGCTGAAGGAGATAGCAGGTGGTACCTGCCTGGTGGAGGCGCGGCTGCCCTTGGTGGTCACCATCACCAATACAGGCGCCAACCAACTCCGCGTTGCCAAGGTCAAGGATGTGATGGCCGCCCGACGTGCGGAGATCACGCTCCTCGCCGTGGCAGGCCTCGGCTTGACTGTAGCGGATCTTCTGGAGATCCCAAGGGCTTCGGTGCGCAGGGTGTACTTCCCAGAGGTGCAAGGCCAGGTAAAGATGATCGATGCCTCGAACGTGGAGGCAGCTGCGGAGCAGATGGCCCAGCACCTGGTGGGTCTGATTGCCCCGGGCGGCCGCGCAAGGAATGTATAGAGGAACCGGGATGAAGGTCCTAGCCGTTTGTCTATCAACCGAGCAACGTCTGTCCTCTGCATCGGCCGAGCTGATCGGAGGAGCCAAGAGGATGGTCGCGGCGGTGGGCGGCACCGTCGAGGCGGCTGTGCTTGGCCATGGGACCGCTCAGGCGTGCCGCGAGGCCACCGTCTTCGGCGCGGACGCGGTGTACGCAGTTGACGACGTTGTGCTCGCTGACTTCGATGCCGAGGCATACCTCCAGGCTCTCCTGGTCATCGTAAAGGAGAGGTCGCCAGAAGTGGTCCTGTTCACGGCTGACTATGCCTCGGGAGAGCTAGCGCCTCGCCTCGCCCATCGCCTGGGGTCGGGTGCGATCACCGAGGCCGTGAGGATGGAGGTTGCCGGGAACGATGAGTTGGTCTTTACCCGCCCCGTGTACGGCGGGCGACTGATGGCGGAGACGGTGGCAAAGCACCCAACGATAGCGACACTCATGCCGGGCAGCTTGGAGTCGCTGCCCAGGGACGAGTGCCGCTCCGTGGACGTGACGACGCTCCAGGTTGGCTGGGGGGACAGGATAGGGTTGGTGAGAATCCTGGAAGTAGAGAGGGAGGAGGATGCAGTTCCGCTCGAGGGTGCCAGAGTAGTGGTGGCAGGCGGGCGCGGCATGGGCGAACCGACCGGCTTCAAGAGCCTGGAGGAACTGGCCGCTGTGCTGGGCGCCGCTTTGGGAGCGTCCCGTGCCGCTGTGGACGAAGGTTGGGTACCGCCCAGCAGACAGGTCGGGCAGACAGGGAAGAAGGTGGCGCCCGATCTCTACATCGCTGTTGGGATCTCGGGAGCTACCCAGCATCTGGCGGGCATGAGCCGCGCCAAGCACGTGGTCGTGATCAACGCGGATCCAGAGGCGCCATTCTACAAGGTTGCAGAGGTAGGTGTCGCGGCCGACTACAAGAAGCTGCTGCCACCCCTGACCGCCAGACTGAGAGAGTTGCTGTAGAGCAACCGAATACGGGGTTTCTATCGAGTTGGATCCCTCACTGGCGAGGCGAAGGCGACGGTGCCTGGGTTTGCGGCTTGTCGGGGCATATTGAAGCCTCTGGCAAGCCTGTCGAAGAGAGGCAGAAAGCGTCTCGTCGCGAGACGGCGCAAGAAAGGAAGGGGGACGTACATGAAAGGAACCGGTATCCTCGTTCTGGTGTTGGCAGTTGCCATGGCCCTGGTTCTGGCTGGTTGCAGCCAGAGTACCCCGTCGCCCACCGCTGCCCCAGCCGCAGCTGCGCCCGCGAAAGCATCGGCCGCGGCTACAACGGCACCTGCCGTTCCCACCGCTGCACCGGCTGCCGAGAAGGTGAACTTTCCACAGAAGGGCAAGGCTATCACCATCCTCGTCCCGTTCTCCGCAGGGGGTGGGGCGGACATAGCTGGACGATTACTGGCTGCTGGGTTGGAAAAGGAATTGGGAACCCCTGTTCAGGTCGTCAACAAGCCCGGTGCATCTACGCAGACCGCAATGACCGATCTGGTCAAGGCCAGCCCTGACGGCTATACGCTGGGGGAGATTGCGTTCAACAGCATCTTCGTCACCTACCTGGATCCCGCGCGGAACGCAGGCTACACGAAGAAGAATTTCCAGCCAATAGGCAATTTCGTCTCTATCGACAACGTCATGTTCGTGAAGGCCGGCGGCAAGTACAAGAACATCAAGGATGTGCTGGACGACGCGAAGCAGAGGCCGGAAGGGGTCAAGGTTGGGATGACCGGCATCCTCGGCAATACCCACCTGGTGGCGCTCCAGCTGTCGCGGTTGGCCGGTGTGAAGTTCGCGTTCGTGAACTACAACGGGGCCGGCGAGGTGGTTACGGCCGTGCTGGGCGACCACATCGACGTCGGCTCGGGGAGCGCTGGCGACACCATCGCGCAGTACAAGGCCAAGGGGATCATTCCGCTGGCTACCAGTGGCAGGGAGCAGAGCCCGTTCTTCCCCGACGTCAAGACCTTCACCGCTCAGGGGTATAACTTGGTCAACACCTACTCTATTGGCCTGTCCGCTCCGGCCGGCACACCTAAGGGGGTCGTGGATGTTCTTACGAACGCCATGAAGAATGTGTGCCAGAGCCCCGACATGAAGGCTAAGTTTGCCGAGACGGCGATGCAAGTGGACTACATGGATCCGGCTGCATACCAGAAGTTCTGGGACGAGACAGAGACCAACATCAAGCCAGTAATCGAGCAGGGCTTGGCCGAAAACAAGTAGAGACGAGATTAGACCGCTTCCAGTGTTCCTTCATGGAGCGTTGGGGGCGGAACCACCGGGGCATTGGGACGTCTGATTTCGCCGGGGCGAGCAACCCACGGTCACAGACGTCTCACTGCCCTGGTGTTCGGGTCGGTGCGCCAGGGTCCGTCTGAGAGAAAGGAGCCAGAGGCTATGGGAGAGAACGGCGTCGGTGGCTATGCCGGGAAGTTGCTGAGGGTTGACCTGACCACCGGCCGAAGCGAGCAGGTGGTTTTCGACGAGCCGACCCTGCGGAAGTGGGTTGGGGGCGCCGGATTAGGGGCCAAGATACTGTACGACGAGGTTCAGCCGGAAGTGAACTGGGATGACCCCGAGAACCGGCTTATCCTTGCTACCGGGCCGCTGGCCGGTACCAGAGTGGCCGGCTCAGGGAACTTCTGCGTCGTTACGGTGGGTGCGATGACCAATGGCTCCTCCAGCACTCAGGCCAACGGCTTCCTCGGTGCCTACATGAAGTTCTCGGGCTACGACGGGCTGATCATCCAGGGCCAGTCGGACGAGTGGGTCTACATCTACCTCCACGATGGCATCACGGAGATCAGGGACGCCTCCAATATCCTGGGCATGGACACATGGGAGATGCAGAGCGCCATCGGCGAGGAACTGGGGAAGAAGGAGAGGGCCATCAGCGTCTTTGGGATTGGGCCGGCCGGCGAGAACCTGGTGCGCTTCGCCGCTGTAGTCGGTGACCATGGCCATGTGGCCGCTCACAACGGTGTCGGAGCGGTCATGGGCTCCAAGCGGCTGAAGGCCGTCGTGGCGGCGCGAAGTGGGAGAGTCCCTCTGGCGGACGAGAAGCGGCACACCGAGGCTGCCGACCGGTTGAGGAATGCGGTGTTGGCCGATCCGGCCGGCAGCAACACCTTCAAATGGGGCACTAGCCAGAGCTTCGGCGGGGCCGCGAAGTTGGGCTATCTCCCTGTGAAGAACCTCACCACCAATCTCTTTCCCCAGTGGGAAAGCTTCATGGGTGCCAACTACCGGCCTGCCTTCCAGACGAAAACGACCCCCTGCTGGGCGTGTCGATCTAACCACATTCATATGTTGAAGATCCCCGATGGTCCCTATGCCGGTTTCGAGGGAGAGGAACCGGAGTACGAGCAGTTGGCGGAGTGGGGACCGCTGATCGGCAACACCGACGTGGCGGCTGCCGTCGTTCTGGCCAACGAGGTGGACCGCATTGGCGTCGATAACAACGAGTGCGGCTGGCTTATGGCCTGGGTGCTCGAGTGCTACGAGCGCGGCGTCCTGACCAGGGAGGACACCGGTGGCCTGGAGATGACCTGGGGCAACGTAGAGGCCATTCGAGCCATGCTGCGGAAGATCGCACATCGCGAGGGGATAGGCGACCTGTTGGCGGACGGGGTGAAGCGGGCTTCGGAGAAGCTAGGCCGTGGAAGTCAGGAATTCGCCGTCTACACCATGAAGGGGAACTCTCCCCGAGGTCACGACCACAGAGCAAGATGGTCCGAGATGCTGGAGACCACCATCTCGGACACCGGCACACTCATGGTCGGCCCCGTGAAGTCGGGAGCGTGGGGCTCGATCAACCTCTTCGACTGGGAGGGGGTTTCGACGGCGTCGGCGAAGCACGCCGGGCGGATGGTTTTCGAGGACTGCCTCGGGGTCTGCCGCTTCTGCACGCGCGCCGAATTCTCGGCAACCGTGGACGTGGTGACGGCCACCACCGGCTGGGATTTCTCTGTGGACGAGGCTATGCAGGTGGGCCGGCGGACAATCAATCTGCTGCGCGTCTTCAATCTGAGGCGAGGCTTCACGCCGGCGATGGAGTACCCATCCAAGCGGTACAGCTCCACTCCGATGGACGGTCCTGCGGTTGGCCAATCGGTCGTCCCTCATTGGGAGGACATGCGAGCCAACTTCTACCGGATCCTCGGATGGGATCTGGCGAGCGGGCGTCCCTTGCCGGAAACCCTGGAGGCGCTGGGGCTATCCGAATTGGTGTCGCTGCTCTGGGACGAGGGCAAGTAGGAGGCGCGAGGACGGTTCCCTCCGAAGTGGACGATGTCTGCAGAGGGCCGGGCCATAGCAGCACGAGGTTAGGGTGAGATGGAAACCCGCGAGATCTACTGGAATATCGACGGTGTCTGGGCCATGTATGCCCTGTTCGCGGCTGTGGTGGCCCTCTTTGCCTTTGGCCTCTACCGCAACTACCGGATGATCGCGATCGGGCGCCATGGTGAGCCATTGGGGCATGTCTGGGGCCGTCTGAAGCAGGCAATCCTGCACTCGCTGCTGCAACCCAAAGTCGCGCGGGACCTGTACCCCGGGATCATGCACCTGCTGATCTTCTGGGGCTTCGCCGCTCTTCTCCTCGGGACCGTCGTGGTTTTCCTGCAGTCCGACCTCGGCATCCAGCTCATGCGGGGATGGTTCTATCTCTACTTCCAGTCGCTTGGCCTGGACCTACTCGGCTTGCTCTGTCTGGCAGGTGTCCTGCTGGCGACGGCAAGGCGGTACTTGCTGAAACCGGATAGGCTGATCAGTCCGAGCCGCCTTCGGGCGCCCCTTGGCGACGGCGTGGTGCTGGTCCTGTTGCTCGCCATCCTGGTAACCGGGTACCTGGTGGAAGGGATGCGTATCGGCGCGACGGCCGACCCATGGGCCGCCTGGTCTCCGGCAGGCAAGGCGATAGCGTCGTTCCTGCTGGGGCTGGGTTTGGACTCGGTCTCGCTTCAAAATGCCCACCGCGTCACCTGGTGGTTGCATATGGGCCTCGCCTTCACCTTCATTGCCTACATCCCCTTCAGCAAGCTGCGCCACATGCTCTTTGTGCCCGCGGCGACCTACCTTCGGCCGCTAACGTCGCGAGGCGAGCTGCAGCCGATCGACGTGGAAACCGCCGAAACCTTCGGGACCCCGGGCTTCGCAGAGTTCCCGTGGAAGCGGCTGCTGGAGGCGAGGGCGTGCACCGAATGTGGCAGGTGCCAGGACGCGTGCCCTGCCTACAGGACGGGCCAGCCTCTCTCGCCTAAGGCGCTGGTGCTCGATCTACGGCATGCCCTGGAGCGCACACCGCAGGGCACGGGTACGAAGCCCGGAGACGCGACGAAGAAGGACGGATGCCCAGCGATTGATGCCGTGACATCCGAGTCCATCTGGGCGTGCGTCACCTGCGGCGCCTGCATGGAGCAGTGCCCGACGTTCATAGAGCACGTGCCCGCGATCGTCGACATGCGCCGCTACCTGGTGATGGAGGAGGCGGAGTACCCCGAGCTGATGCAGGAAGCCCTCACCAGCCTGGAGGCCAGGGGCCACCCGTTCCGGGGCTCGAGGCACTCCCGCACGGACTGGGGCGAGGGGCTCGACGTCAGGATCGTCGCCGACAGCGGGCCGGCCGAGTGGCTCTACTGGGTCGGGTGCGCGGCAGCCTTCGACGACCGGGCCCAGGGCATCGCCCGGGCTTTCGCGACGCTTCTGCTCAGAGCAGGGGTGGATTTTGCCATCTTGGGCGACGAGGAGTCCTGCTGCGGCGACGCGGCGCGGCGTATTGGCAACGAGTACCTCTACCAGATGCTGGCGCAACAGAACATCGCGACTCTCGATCGCTACGGTGTGAAGAGAATCGTGACCACCTGTCCTCACTGCATGAACACCCTCAAGCACGAGTACCGGCGGTTCGGCGCAAGCTTCGAGGTGTGGCACCACACAGAACTCATCTCCAGCTTGCTGCGGGAGGGCAGGCTCCGGCCCGAGCAGTCTCCAATCGAGAGTCTGACGTTCCACGATTCCTGCTACCTGGCTCGGTACAATCGAATCTCCAGGGAACCGCGGGAGATCATCGCGGCGATCCCAGGCGCGAGGCTGGTGGAGGCCGCCGATTCCAGGGAGCGCACCTTCTGCTGCGGTGCCGGTGGTGGGCACATGTGGTTCGAGGAAAAGGGGAGCGTGCGCATCAACCACGAGCGCGCTCGGCAACTGATGGCGACCGGCGCTTCGGCGGTTGCCACGGCCTGTCCCTTCTGCACGGTGATGCTGAGCGATGGGATCCCCGCGCAGAAGGGCGACCCGGGCGTGAGGGTGCTGGACCTGGCCGAACTGACGGAGCGCGCCACTCGACCGGCAAGCGCCAGCGAAGCGACTGAGCCTGCCGCGAGCGGTCGGTGAGGCTCATGGGCGGCTGGAAGAGCTAAGCTCTAGAGTTGACGTGCGCCAACCGTATACCTGAGCCCCTTCGCGAACTTCTTCACTCCTCCCCCTACGGGATCCTGCAGTTCTTCAGCAACACCGCAGAGGGCGCCCGTTGCGCATCAGCAGACTGGGCCTGCACCATATCGATTGTTGGGCCATCGTTTCATATTTGACCGCCAGGTGGCCTTCCAGGCCAGAGGTGGGGGTAAGTATACACCCGTGCCCGGGGCCATGCTGAAGGGCACAGCCCTTGCTGGGGCTGCGCTATCCGGGCCGGGCACAGAGCATTCGTCTCGACCCGGTATGGCGCGTCGTTCCTGTAGGGCAGGGGCTTGTCCCCTGCCGCCCGGACGATAGGTCGCGGGACGGCGCATTCAGAGGCCTGCAAGGCATAAGGAGGTCGACGAAACGATGCAGCCGGTGTCAGAGAAGATCAAGGTACTGCTGGAAAACGACCGTGCACTGGTAAAGGAGGTCAGGATAGCTCCTGGCGAGAAGATGCCGATGCACTCGCATCCATCTTACCTCATATACTCCTTCACTCCGGGGAGGTATCAGTTCACTACCTCGGGCGGGAGAACCGAGATAATAGAGTACGACGAGGGGCAGACGGTCTGGAGGGAAGCAGAAACCCACGAGGTGGAGAACATCGGCACCAACGAGACCCGTGTCCTGGTGATCGAGTTCAAGTAGCAGGCAAAGCGCGATGGGCGCGTGACGCAAGCGAGCGCAGCGTCACGGCCCGCGCTCCCACCGGGAAGGGGGACGGGTCACGACCCGCCCCCCTTCCGTGTCCGGGGATTGCCCGGGGATTGCCCGGGACCGATTGCCCCTCGTCTAAGCATCTGGCCCTAGATAGTCTGCCCTTCGTCACCCCCCGCGAAAGCGGGGGGCCAGGACACCACCAGCGGAGAGGACCCTGGATGCCCGCGAAGGCGGGCATGACGACGGATTGTGCACGCGATCTCAGGCCAGGTGCTTAGGGCTACGCCCCCTCGGGATCCTCCACTTCCCCTCCATTGCTGGGCAGGTCGCGGTTTGCCGAGGGCCAGCCGGTGCGATCCGGCATGTTGTCGGCGATGGCAGGATCCGCCTGATCGAGCGTGCCCGAGGCGAAAGCCTCGACCACCGACATCATCGCCTGGTACCCGGTCTTGGCGATGTTGCCGTTGCTCTTCTGCTCCTGGCTACCGCGAAGCTCCACCAGGACCGCCGCCGAGCCTAGCAGCCCGTAGCGGTTGCGGGCGATGCCCGGGTAGGTGTCGCCCGGGTACCTGGTCACGTGGGCGTACCCGTACTGCTCGAGCTTGGTGTACAGGGTGGACACCACCTTCTTGGCCCTGGTCTGGACGTCCGAATTAACGCCTACCGCCGTCGGCCACAGGGTCGAGGCAGTGACCATCTCGCTCGTGGGATCGTTGGGATCCACGTAGGTGCCCTGGTGGTGCATGTCCATGAACACTTCGGGCTTGTACTGCTCGAACAGATCCCGAACCGCCAGCGCCTCCGGGACTGGGTTGGCCTGGGGCACCTGGCGCTCGGGATGGGCGGGATCGTTATACTGCGGGTAGGCGGGATCGTGGTAGTAGGGGTTGAGGGGCAGTTCCATAGGGTGGTATCGGTTGATGTCGTAGCCGCGGTTCCTCGAGGAGAAGGGCCCGAAGGCCGTGGGATCGATGTCGTAACGCCAGGGGCTTCCGGTCGGCGTGGCGTCGAAGCCGTCCACGTTCACCCGGGGCATGACGATCAAGGTGATCGCATCTCGGATCGCCTTGGCCTCCTTGGAGTTGGCGCCCAGGGTCTGGATCAGATTGAGGGCCCCCTCGGTGGTGACGAACTCGTCACCGTGCTGCTGGGTGATGATCATCATCGCCTTCAGGCCATTGCCAATCTTGACGGCGGGCAAGACCCGGCCCGAAGCCTTGGCCCTGTACTTCGGCGTTATGACCTGAACGGCCCCCTGGCTGGACTGCTCGACCTGCTTGATCGTCTTCATGATCTGGTCGTAGCTGGAGATCCCCGACAGGGAGACGTTCTGGGTGTCGGTGACCCACGGACCGTTGGGGACGGTAGTCGGGTCGGCGGCGGAAACCAATCCCGCACAGAAGGCGAGCAGCAGCAGACCCGCTGCCAGCACTGCGATAACGCGCTGAACCCTAGAACGCACCATGGTACCCTCCTCCATCATTAGCGGATTTGATCGGACTCCTACCAACTGGGTCGACGACCTGGGTCTCGTGGTGAACCGGGTTGTACGCGCCTCGGCATCACCTCCTCTCGGAAGGGAGAATCTAGCAGGGAAATCGACTGTCGATCGATCACCGGTTTCCCCGCTGGGGCTTCCAGCGGGCCAGAGGACTGCAAATGGCCCGCGGTGCGTTGCCCGGCATGCACGTGTCGGGCGCATCTACAAGAATAACCTAGTTGTCTGGACTTTGTCACCAGGAAGAAGGTACTAGTTGCCCGTGTTTCTGCAGTTCGATGGCGTAGGTCGATGGCTGGTCCCCCTGTTTACCGACTTAGGGGCAGTCTCCCATCGTGGGTTTGGAGAGGAAGGACGGCACGGTCCCTGCAGCACCGGGTTGAAGTTGGAGGACCACGATCGACGAGATGGGGTGAATGATGCTGGCGGCGCTAGTCCAGGCCGTGCTGCGGCCGGATGCCTTCTATCTCAATCCCGGAGGGCGGTCGCTGATCGACAGACACGGCTGGATCCTCATCGCCGTCCGCTGGCTCTACTGGTCCGCCGTCTTCTCCCTGCTCCGCGACTATCACGGCAACTGGAAGCCCTTCGTGGCCCCGCCCTTCGGGCTGAGCCTGGACAGGTACGCCGCCCTGCAGAGGCGTTTCTCCGTCCTCTTCGGCTTCGCGCTTATGGCCGCCATCGCCGGCAGCCTGGTCGCCTACCTTCGACTCGTGGGGAAAGCGGCCTCGGCCACGAAGGTGCTTAACACCCTGGGTGTCACCTTCTTCTTTCCCTCAGTCGTCGCCCTCTTCTTCGATCTGATGCTCGTCGCAAGAGGCCGCTGGATCGTGGCCATCGTCGCTCCCCTGCACACGCTGCTCCTGGTGTGGGAAGCCGCCGCCACGATGGCCGTTCTCGACAGGGTCTACCGGATCCGGGTGCGGGACCGGATCGCCGGCATCGCGCTCATCGTGGGTGTGTGGATAGCCATAGCCGCGTCCCTGTGGAGGTAGGGGCGGGCCTGCGAGTCGTATCTGCGCTCTGCCGGACATAGTTGCTTATTCCCTCTTGGTCTGGACGGATCTCGTGGCGATAGATATCCTGACCCATTCGACCGAGACACTACCATGGAGAGCGACCTGTGGATGAAGATCTGAGCCCGATCCTTGAGAAATGCTTCACCTGGGGAATCCTGGATGCGAAGGTCATCCCCAGTTCTCAGGTGGCCCTGGCGACTTGGGTTCGCCTGAAATGCCAGTATGGCTGTCCCAGGTACGGCCAGCGGTTGGACTGTCCACTTAGTTCTCTTCTCCATTTAGCACCGGCAGGGACGCCTGTGCCACCTACCTCTTGCGAGCCTTGGCGGGCTTCACCTTGGCCAGGTTGTGTTCCACGCCAGACCTGATGAGAGCCTTTAGCGCGCTCTCGTTGATCTTATCGCCCTCGTAGATGTCTATTGCCCGCCACTTATTCCCTTCAAGCTCGTCGTTGAAGAGCTTGTCCGGGTCTGGAAGGCTCGCGCCCTCGGGGAAGGTCATCTTTACCTTGTTCTTGAAAATGACCATCAAACAGACATCCCCTTCGTGGGAGAAGACAGGAGCGCCCATCGGGTTACTTGGGCGGCGCCATTTCAATTCCTCGGTTATCTCCGGGTCGGCATCGTGGATGATCTTGCGAAGTTTCGCAAAGGTTGCCCCGCGCCAATCGGGGGTCTTGGCAATCAGGTCGTCAATGAGTTCGGTTGGGTTGGGCATTCTTCCTCCAGATATTCGCGTTTCTTCATTTTTACGCTTGCACCAGCAACACCTGGTTGCCGTCCGGCTCGAGCCGGTAGCTCACCCGCGTATCGATCCCGCCGCCTACCCACGAGTAGGCCAGGCGGCTCGGCGGCACGCACTCGAGCACCTCGCAGTGCACGATGCCGTCGAAACCGGCCTGGGGGTTCGGCTGCGTCCGGAAGGTGAAGCGATGGCCAACGCGTGGCTCGAAGTCGTTGGGCATCAGCCACTCGGCGAGGAGGGCGCTGTCCGTGAGCGCCCGCCAGACCTCTTCTCGGGGCTGCGGATACAATATCTCTCTTCGAATACTCTCCGTCATCGTTCACTCCCTTTCGCTAGTTGCTCCTGAAGGCGCTGCAGATGGTCG
>JAJZQR010000102.1 GCA_021806765.1 Chloroflexota bacterium
TGCATGGCTCAGCTCCGTTACTGTGTAGACTCCGGAGAGTTCGCGCAGCCCCGGGAGCCAGAGAAAGCGGCCGTCCGTGCCGAAGGCCCGCAGTCCGACGGCCGCGAGGGATCCTATGACGCCCCCTCCGTTGCCCGTCAGGCCTTCCAGCACTAGGCCGTTCCCGGCTGCCACCGCCTCTGCCTCTTCCCTGGTTAGCACCTCAGCCTTAGCCCTTCGTCCGAAGCGCTGAACGGCCTCGGTCACGATGGGAGCAGTGCCCACACACAGGCCGGCGTCGGAGCCCGGCGCGCTCTCGGCCAGAAGGTACTCCCTGCAGCACTCCACGAGATCGGCTATCCCTTCGGAGGGCGCCGAGACAGCGATGCAGGCCGAGCTGTTGTGGGATGTGTACGGGATGCGAGGGTCCACCAGAAGCTGATGGCGGGTTACGCTTTCGATGGTCGCGAGGCTTCGCTCGGCCAGCAAAGCCCCCAGCTTCCGCGTCCGATAGCCGGTGCCGCGGCTCTCCAGGTTGTCGGTGTCGTCGATGCCAATCAGAAAGCGCATATCACTCCACCCGCAGGGTGCTGATGTCCTTGATCCAATCCTTCTTGGGCACGGCCGGGGAGGAGAACTTCACCGTTCCATGGTTGGTGAAGTCCAGCACCACCTCTCGGTTCACCTGCTCCTTGGTCAGGGTCAGCTTTGCCCCTTCCGCACCGAGGATGGTCACCTGCTTGAACTCCTTGACGCCGGCCGAAGCCAGGACGTCCGGCAGGGTCGGGCCTTCCTCCCACTTGCCCTCCACCTCTATCCTGCCCTTGGGAAGGGCGTCCATCTCTTTGAGCGAGAGGCTCCTGGTGGAGCCATCCGGGGCGACTACCTTCAGCGGGTCACCGGGGGCTGCCCCGGCAGACGGCCCACTGGCGGCCGAGGCTGGGGCGCCGCCGGCAACCCGAAGGTCGCAGCCCGTCGCGAGCAGGAGCGCGGAAATGGCAAGAAGGGCAAAGACCCTGGAGCGAAACGCGACGACCGCGGGAGAGGTGAGAGAACGTTCCATTTGTACTATGACCAGTAGGACAAGTTGCCCTGATTGTACCACTTGGATGCTACAAGTCAACAGCTGGATAGAGCTAGGACAGCAGGCTCCTGGAGCAGAATCTATGGCTGCAGTACAATTGCCTCCGGCTGGCTATGCTGGCCTATCCTTGAGGGATCGAGGAGCCGACTGTGCAAGCTGTGATACTCGATGATATTCCGGCACGGCTGCCGCAGGGTGAATTGCTCAAACGGCTGCGCGTGGGCGGAGACTCTCCA
Organism: Chloroflexota bacterium; assembly: GCA_021806765.1. The sequence continues at coordinate 1,300 of JAJZQR010000102.1, forward strand.
CAGGCGGCGGAGCTACAGAGCCTTTTCCGCGAGGCGGAGGCGATAGGGCGACCGAGGGCCCTGTGCGGGGTTGCCTACATCGACGAGCGTGGTGACGATTACGTCGTCGTGGACGGGGTTCGCTTCTCCAGCCGCGTGCTGGCGGTTAACCTGGAGGGGACTCACCGCGTGTTCCCGTACCTGGCCACCTGTGGTACGGAGCTAGAGGAATGGGCCAGGAGCCTCGACGACGTGCTGCACCGCTACTGGTCCGAGGCCATCCGTGAGGCGGTGATGCGCAACGCCATGGCGGCGGTGGGGGACTATCTGCAGGCCACCTACCGGCCTGGCGAGACGTCTCGCATGAACCCCGGCTCCCTCGCGGATTGGCCCATCGAGGAGCAGTTGCCGCTGTTCCGGCTGTTGGGCGATACCGAGACGACCGTCGGCGTGCGGCTGACCGACAGCTTCCTGATGGTGCCGACGAAGACGGTGTCGGGCATTCGATTCGGGACTACCACCAGTTTCGAAAGCTGCATGTTGTGCCCGCGACCTTCTTGCCCCAATCGGCGGGCAGCCAACGACCCGACCCTGTTGGAGAGCCGGTACGGCAAGGATCCGGCCTGAGAGTCTGTATGGCAACTGGCGGTGGGGCGGGCCGAGATGCCGGCCGCAGGTAGGGGCGAACGGCCGTTCGCCCCTACACCCGGGCGCATCCGCCTGCGATCCCATGCACACTCTGAGGGCGTCAGGCCTCCTCGCCGCCCCTACATCGTCACCCCATCTCGCCGCCTCTATGAACCATGCCCATCGTGGCTCACGGTGCTCCTGCGGGCATCCCGCCCTGCTGGTCAGGGTCCCGCCCGGGGAGAGGACTGAGAACCCTGCATGGTTGCTCGACCGCTGCTGGTCAGGTAGGCGAACAGATCCGAGTCGGAAGGGAGCACCAACGTGTCACCCGCCCGGAGGATCTTGGAGTAGGACTCCAGCCTCCGTTGGAAGGCGTAGAACTCCGGGTCCTGTTGCAGCGCCTGGGCGTATATAGCGACGGCCTGACCCTCCCCATCGCCCCGAAGCTTCTGAGACTCCTCGTAGGCGTCGGCCAGTATCACCACCTTTTCGCGCTCGGCTCCCGCTCGAATCTGGGCCGACTGCTCCTCTCCTTCGGCACGATACCTGTTGGCCTCCCGCGATCGCTCGGCCTTCATCCTCTCGAAGACACTGTTTTGAACCTCGCTCGGAAGGTCGGCTCGCTTGATCCGCACGTCCTCTATCTGGATGCCGAAGGAAAGCGCCTGCGCGGCCGCGTTCTTGGTCACGTTCTCCATGATCTGCTCGCGCCGCTCCGCGATGACCACGCCAAAGGGATAGGAGGCCAGTTCTCGACGCATCTCCGAGAAGACGACATCGTCCAGCCTGGCTCGCGCTCCCGCCTGGGTACGAACGGTGACCAGGTAGCGCAAGGGGTCGACTATGCGCCAGCGGGTCACGTGATCCACCCGCAGCCGCTTCTTGTCCAGGGTCAGGTACTCCTGGACGGCGGCATCGGTGGAGAGAAGACGCCGGTCCATGTAGTACACGCTGTTGATGAAAGGCATCTTGAGGTAAACCCCAGGATCCTTTGCCGTGTACTGGTACTCGCCCAGCTTCGTGACGACGGCCTGGTTGGTCTCGTCGACGATGAACAGGCTCTGCGACGCCGCGGCGATCACGACAACCACCGCTACCGCCGCTACCGTGAATACTCTACCTGCTCTGCCCATCGGTTCCTCCCGCTATCCGAACTGCCGATCCCGCATCCCTCAGCGGCAAGAGGGGCAGCATACCGTTCTGGGTGCCCCCATCGAGGACGACCTTGTCTACCTGGGATAGCACCTTTTCCATGGCCTCCAGGTACATTCGCTCCCTGGTCACGTCCGGAGCGGCCTTGTACTCCTGAAGGATGGACAGGAAACGGTTGCTGTCCCCCCGCGCCAGGCGGATCCGCTCCTCCCGGAAGGCGGTGGCGCCCTCGATCATCTTGCGCGCTTCCCCACGTGCCTTCGGCAGGATGTCCTCGCGGTAAGCCTGGGCCTCGTTGATCTTGCGCTCCCGGTCCTCCCTGGCCCGGACAACCTCGTGGAAGGCGTCCCGCACCTGATCCGGCGCGTCGGCTACCTGGAGCCTCACGTCCGTCACCTGGATGCCCGACCGGTAAGCGTCCAGCAGCTGTCCCATGAAGAGCCGGGTCTTTTCCTGTACGTCTGCCCTGCGCTCGGTAATCACGTCGTCGATGGGCATCTGGCCGACGGCGCTGCGGAGCGCCACCTCTGTGGTGGTCGCCAGCACGCGATCGGGATCCTCGACGTTGAAGACGAAGGCGGCGGAGTCCTTAACCCGGTACTGGACCAGGAGTCCTACCTCGACGATGTTCTCGTCCCGGGTCAGCATCAACGCTTCCTCGAGGACCCGCTGCATGCCCTGCTGTGCTCCGCTGATCGGCGCCGCGGAGCGAAAGCCGATCTCTGTCCGGCGGATGTTCTGAACGTCGACCACATCCACCCGCTGGATGGGCCAGGGTAGCCGGTAGTTGATCCCGGGGCTGGTCACGCCCGTCAGCTTCCCGAAGGTTCGCACCACCCCCTGTTCGCTGGGCTGCACCACGTACACGCCCGAGGCCAGCCAGAGGATCAGCGCCGCGCCTATGGCAACCCAGATCAATCTTCCGTTCCGTCTGGTCCTTCTCAGCGCGTCCGACATGACCGCTCGAAACTCATCTTCGGTACTTCTTCTCTTCTCGAATGCCAATTGTCACCTCCGAGACAAAGCCACCAAGGTCGTTGCTCTGGTGTCCAGGCCGGCGACCCTATCCGGCACCCGCCCCCCTAGCGGTCAGCATCAAGACGGGGGTTGGGGGCACCACGGGACATCGAAAAGGGATAGTCGCCTAACCGCGGCTCTCGCCCGAGTCCCATCAGGTTTCATCTACAACTGCAATGGGCTATGGCATCCCGCATGCCATCAACTGCGCCTAAAGAAAAACCTCTGGCATATAGATTGCGGCGGCTGCCGGCGGGCTTCAACCTTGATAGTGACGTGAGCCGAGTTCGGCGAAGACCGAGGCGAACCACGCCGCGGTAGACAGTTGAGGAGGACTGGCCGATGTGTTGCCATCACTTCGGGCTCCACTGTGGAGCCCCGGGCTACTTCTGCCCTCACTGCTGGCTTCCTCACTTTGGCCCCCCGGGGTGCGCCTGCCCCCACTGCGGTTTCCCCTATCCCTCGGGCTACTGGCCGGAGTGGCGACCGCGGAGAGGCTCCAGGCGGGGATATGGTCCTGGTTGGGGGCCGCCCGGACCGCCATACGCGCCGCCCGCGCCACCCCGTCCGATGACCGACGACGAGATCCGTGCCTCGGTGAGCAACTCCCTGCAGAGCGACCCTCGTATGCCCCCTCACGCGTAGATCCAGGTGGAGGTGCGGGAGGGTGTGGTTACCCTTACCAGGTCGGTACCCGACAAGTGGGTCAAACACGCTGCCGGGGAGGTAGCGCTCGGGCTGCCGGATGTGGTGGACGTGCAGAACAGCCTGCAGGTCGTCCGGCCGGGTGGATGAGGGACCGAGGGCGGTCCGGTGGCGTGAACGCAGACGGTTGAATGCTGCCGGCTCAGCCACCAGGTGGATGGTGAGCCGGCGGAGTCCCTGCAGGCAGTGTGAAGCTGAAAGTACTTCCCTTCCCCACTTCGCTGTCCACCCAGATGCGGTCTCCGTGGGCCTCCACCAGCATCCTGGTGATGTACAGGCCCAGACCCAAGCCCTGGGTCTTCCGGGCCGCCTTGGCTCTGTAGTAGCGCTCGAACATGTGGGGGAGGTCCTCGGGGGCAATCCCCACACCCCTGTCAGCCACCGAGACCACGACCTCGCCACCGGCTGCCTTGACGGCGACCTTCACCTCCGTGTCGGAAGGGGAGTACTTCAGGGCGTTGGAGAGGAGATTGGAGAGGATCCTCTCCAGCCGGTCCGGGTCGGCGTTCACCGGTAGCAGACCCTCGGGGATCTCCACCCTCACCCTCCCGACGTCCAGAGCCACCTTGGCACGTTCCAGCAGATCGGAGAGGAAGTGCCTCAACTCCACGGGTTCCCTCTGGAGCCGGAGTTGCCCTGCCTCCAGCCTCGCCGAGTCCACCAGGTCCTGGATCATGGCGTTCATCCGCCGAGCCGCCCCCAGGATGGCCTCAGCGCTGTGGCGTTGGCGCCCATCCTGGCGGGTTGCCTCCGCCATCTGCACCAGCAGTTGGGCGTGGCCCTGTATGATGGTGAGCGGGGTCCGCAGGTCGTGGGAGACGGCCCGCACCAGGTCCTCCCGCTGTGCTTCCACCCTCTTCCGCTCAGTGATGTCGAGGAAGGTGACGACGGCACCCCGAATGGTGCCCCGCTCTACAACGGGATGGGCGGAGTAGTCCACGGGGAAGGCGGTCCCGTCTCGCCGCCACAGCACCTCGTCCTGGGCGCGGATCCCTCGCCCGACGCCGGCAGCCCGATGGACGGGGCACCGCTCCTCGGGGTAGGGTGACCCATCGGGATGGCGATAGTGGGTGAGCCTGTGCATCTGCTTGCCGAGCAACTCATCCGGACGGTACCCCAGCATCTTGGCCGCTGCTCTGTTGACGAAAGTGCAGCGACCCTCCAGGTCGATGCCGTAGATCCCCTCGTCGGTCGACTCCAGGAGGAGCCGCAGATGGTTGGCGCTGCGTGCTCTCTCGCCCTCGGATTGCCTGCGCTCGGTGACGTCCTGGAAAACCGCTACCGCGCCGGCGACACGCCCGTTCTCATCCAGCATCGGATGGCCGCTCGCCAGCACGAACCTCTCGGTGGCATCTTCACGACGGACGAGGACCTCCACATCCCTGCTCGTCTCTCCACCCCCGATGGCCCGGTAGACGGGTAACTCCTGGGGAAGGAAGGGGGAGCCGTCCAGGTGGAGGAAAACACAGCCAACACCCACCTCATGAGTCTTCCCCACCACCGATTCGCCAAGGATGGTCCGAGCGGCAGGGTTGGCCATGGTGATCACGCCCCGAGAGTCGGCGACCACCACGCCGGCCGAAATGGTCTCGATGACGGTCGCCAGGGAGCCCTCGTGTCGACGCTCCTCGGGAGTGCGTGCCCTGGCCTCTTTCGGCTCACTGTCCAATGGGCCCATCCTCCAGACTCAAGAATCAGCCCCGGATACCCTGCTCAGCTGTGGAGGTAGCCCTTCCAGCCGTTTCCTAGCAATTGAGTGCGAGCAGCGTCGTTGCATCCACGATAGCATCTACCTGAAAGCTATGCAACGTTCTACAGGTGCTTCCTCATGTCGCGAGGGCGGGCAGGGTCCCGCCCTCGCCGCGTGTTCACTAATGGTGCTCACCGTGGTGGATTTCACGATGCTCTCCGTGGACGCCGTGATGCACACCGGGATGGTGAACGTACTTCTCCGGGTTTCTCTGAAACTCCTCCTTGCAGCCGGGGCTGCAGAAGTAGAAAGTCTCCCCCTGGTACTCCACCTTGTCAGAGGTCCTGGGATCGCATTCCATTCCGCAGACAGCATCCTTAGCCATGGCGCTCTCCTTTCTGAGCAGGGAATTTGCCTGACCATTCGGACCGGCAACCGACATTCCGACTCGCCCGTCCTCGCCCAATCCGTGCCAGCCCCATCGCCTGGGGGCATGGTCACAGAGGCGGCAAGATATGGTGACGGTGTAGGGGCGCGGTCTCCGCGCCCTCGTCCCCATGGGAGGGCAGGGCGGGGGGACCCCGCCCCTACAACTGCAACCTGGCCCGTGAACCATTCCCGCCTAGGATCGGGTAGACCTCCCGGTCGCGACGGGGTGATCTCGCCGGAACAGCGCGGCACACGGAATGCATTATGGGCTTATGCCCGCAGCGGCGCGGCGCCGATGCGGAGCGCACGCTGAACTAGGAGGTCAAGCGATGGGCATGCTGCGAGTCTTGGCGCCAGAGGGCGACCGGTCGGCCGTGTGGGATCGAGGGCAGGCGGAAGCCGGTAACCCCGAGGCGCTGGACGCCGTTCGGGAAGCGGAGAGGATCTTCGAGGAGCAACGTAGCAGAGGAGCAACCGCCTTCCGCGTAAGACCCGATGCTCCCGCCCAACGGTTGGACAGGTTCGATCCGGAAGCCGATCAGATCATCATGGTGCCCCGGATACAAGGCGGGTGACAGGGTGCCCACCTGGGGACCGCGGCCCCGGGTGGGAGAAACCGGAATGATGGCGCAGCGGCTCCTGGAGCAGCATCTCCAACTGCAGTACAATTGCCTCCGGCCGGCTTACCGGCCTATCCTTCAGGGACCGAGGAGCCGACTGTGCAAGGGCGGGGTCTCCTCGCCCCTCGAACCGCAACCTCCCCATGAACCTGCCGACCCGGACATATTGACTTGGGCGGCGCCTCGGGTTACCATTAGTGGCATAAGCTCATAATCGCAAGGAGCAGACTTGGCAAGACCGCGCAAGCCCAGACGAGTTGCTTTCCTGCCCGGGGTCACCTACTTCAAGCCTCGGGGGATCCCCCTTCGGCTGCTGGAGGAGGTGCAGCTCTCGGTGGACGAGTTGGAGGCCCTGCGCCTCAAGGACCTGGAGGGGTTGGAGCAGGAGGAGGCCGCCGAGGAGATGGGCATCTCCCGGCAGACCTTCCAGAGGGTCCTGGAGGAGGCGCACCACAAAGTGGCCGAGGCGCTGGTGATGGGGAAAGCCCTGCGGATCGAGGGTGGGGACTACGAACTGGCGCCTGCGCGTTTCTGCTGCCGTCGCTGCGGCCACTCCTGGGAGCAACTCCTCTCGGGAGGGGTGCCCGTAGCCTGTCCCAGCTGTGAGGAGCGGGCAGGGGCTCCCCTTGCGTCCGGCCGGCGGGCATCTCAGGGCGAGGTCGCCCAGATCAGCACAGAAGAAATGAGGCAGGTTGCAGGAATGAAGATCGCGGTGATATCCGACGACGGTAAGAGCGTCAGCATGCACTTCGGCCGTGCTCCCCTGTACGTGGTGGTGGAGGTTCAGGACGGGGAGATAGTGGGCCGGGAAGTGAGATCCAAGGTGGGCCACCACACCTTCGGGGATCAACCCCACGAGGAGCACGCCGGAGCGCCCCACGGGTACGACGCCTCCTCCCAGCACAAGCACTCCCAGATGGCCGCCAACATAGCGGACTGCCAGGTGTTGCTGGCCGGGGGCATGGGATACGGAGCCTACGACAGTCTGAAGAGCTACGGCATCGAGCCGATAATCACCGACATCAGGGACGTGGACCAGGCTGTGCGTGCCTACCTGGATGGCACCATCCAGAACCTGATGGAGCGGCTCCACTAGCCAGGGGAACCGGCGGCGACCGCCGCCTTCCCGATACCTACCTCCCGGTTCGGTAGGGCAGGGCCTGGACTCCCCTACCCTACCGCTGCATTTCCGTTGGGCCCCAAGTGCCATCCGGCACCGAGCGGTGCCCCGGCAATTTCAGTCAAATGCCCATAATTCGTGCCTGAATCCCTTGACACTGCTTCACAAAAGGCGTAGATTGCGTTATGAGCGTATGCCCGCAATGTTCTCGGCGGGATAGCAAGGGGGCCACAGTCCGGTGCCCCAACTGCTCGACCCCGATGAGGGGTGAAAACTGCTGACGAATCGATTGAGGAGTGAATAGCATGAGGATCGCGATAAGCGCCACAGGTAACGATCTTGACTCACCCTTTAGCCAGCTCTTCGGGCGCTGCCCCACATTCGTCGTAGTGGACAGCGATGCCATCACCTTTCAGGCGGTTCCCAACCAGGGTCTGACGTCGGCAGGCGGCGCCGGAATCCAGGCCGCCCAGCAGGTGGTGGACCTGGGGGTAAAGGCCGTGGTGACCGGCAGCGTGGGCCCCAATGCCTACCAGGTCCTGGCCGCCGCACACTTGCCGGTGTACACGTTCGATGGAGCGACGGTTCGCGAGGCGTTGGAGGCCTACAAAGCCGGACGCCTAAGCGTGGCAAGCGAGGCAACGGGTCCGGCTCACGTGGGCATGGGGGTGATGGGCGGCATGGGACACGGCCATGGCATGGGGGGACGAGGGCGACGCGGCGGCAGGGGGTAGTTCCCGATGATAGTGACGGTAGCCAGCGGCAAGGGAGGGACAGGCAAGACCACGGTCGCCACGGGGCTGGCGGTGGCAGTCGCCTTGGCCCGCGCCCGGGACGGTTCCTCGCGGGATGTAGGGGTGCAGCTCCTCGACTGCGACGTGGAGGAGCCGAACTCCCACCTCTTCCTGAATCCAACCCTCCAGGAGACTGAAGAGGTGGGGATTCTCACCCCGGTCGTGGACCAGGACCGCTGCATCGGTTGCCGCAAGTGTGCGGAGGTGTGTTCCTACCACGCCATCGCCGTCCTGGGGAAAGAGGTGCTGGTGTTCAACGAGCTGTGCCACGGCTGTGGCAGCTGCGCCCTCAACTGCCCACAGGGGGCCATACGGGAGGAGCTGCGGGTGACCGGTGTCGTGGAGGAGGGGCCGGCCGGAGAGATAGCCTTTGCCCGTGGGGTGCTGAACGTGGGGGAGGCGATGGCGGTGCCGGTGATCCGGCAGCTGAAGAGACGGTCGGCAGAGGCAGGCTCCAACCGTCTTGTGATCCGGGACGCTCCTCCAGGAAGCTCCTGTCCGGTGGTCGAGTGCCTGCGGGGTGCCGACTACGCCCTGATGGTGACCGAGCCCACCCCCTTTGGATTGCACGACCTGAGGACGGCGGTGGAGGTGGCTCGGGATGAGTTGAGGCTCCCCGTGGGAGTGGTGATCAACCGTGATGGAGCGGGCGATTCGGGCGTGGAGGAGTACTGCCGCGAGACGGGCATCCCGATCCTGATGCGCATCCCCCTGGATCGTCGCATCGCCGAGGCCTGCTCCGAGGGGCTGCCGATCCCGTCGGCGCTGCCGGAGTACCGGGAGCGATTCCTGGCCCTCTACCGCCGCATCGAGGGGGAGGTGGGGTCGTGAAGCAGCTGGTGGTGCTGAGCGGAAAAGGGGGCACGGGGAAGACGACCGTGGCGGCGGCTCTGGCCCACCTTACATCCAGGCATGCCGGAGTCGTGATGGCCGACGCCGACGTGGATGCGGCGAACCTGGGGCTGGTGCTATCGCCGAGGACTCTGGAGACCCACGAGTTCTTCGGCGGAAAGGCGGCGGTGATCCAGCGAGAAGGCTGCATCAGTTGCGGCGCATGCCTGGAGGTCTGCCGATTCGACGCGCTGCTTCCCGATGACGGGGCCTTTCGGGTGGATCCTATCGCCTGCGAGGGGTGCGCCTCCTGTTACCACCGATGCCCTACGCAAGCGATACGGATGGAGGATCAGCTGGCCGGGCACTGGTTCGTGTCGGAGACCCGCTTCGGCCCTCTGGTGCACGCCCACCTGAAGGCGGCCCAGGAGAACTCTGGCAAGCTGGTCACCCAGGTCAAGGAGCGGGCCCGGGAGATCGCCCGGGAGAGGGGGGCGGACTACCTGATCGTGGACGGACCTCCCGGCATCGGCTGTCCGGTGATCGCCGCCTGCTCCGGGGCCGACCTGGCCCTGCTGGTGACCGAGCCGACGGTGGCCGGTGTCCACGACCTGGAGCGGATCCTGGCCACGATCGACCACTTCCGGGTGCCGGCCGTGGTCGCCATCAACAAGCACGACCTGAACCCCGGTCGAACCCGGGAGATCGACGGCTTCTGTGAGTCGAGGGGGATCCCCGTGGTGGGCCACATCCCCTTCGACACGGCCGCGACCTCGGCCATGGTAGCCGGGCGGACGGTTACGGAGGAAGCCGGCGGACGGGTGGCCAGGGAGCTAGAGGCCATCTGGCAAAGACTGGAACCCATTTCGAGCCAAGTAGTGAAAGGTGGAGGTGAACTGCCATGAGAGGAAGCGTATATTCCATCGTACAGAGATTCCTGCCAGAGCTATCTCCTTCAAGATCATGTTAGTACGCGCAAGGGAGGTCATTGCTATGTACGGTTTCGGACGTGGAGGCGGATGGGGTAGAGGTGCGGGCTGGCCCAGGTGCGGCCGAGGGTGGGGGGGTGGTCGCGCGGGTTGAGCGGCGTTGCCCAGCGCGTGGTCTGTCGACAGGCAGAAGGGAGTCGAATCCATGTTGACCGCCGGAGTGAGAGTGCTAGACAGGCTGGCCGGGATCTTCTTTTCTCAGGGGAGAGGGGGCCGGGGCCTGGGAGGATCGTCGGTCTGCCGCTGCCCGAAGTGCGGCTACAGCATGCCCCACACGAAAGGTGTGCCCTGCTCGGCGATCCAGTGCCCCAAGTGCTCGACGCCGATGAGGGGTGAGAACTGCTGAACTCGGAACCGCTCGGTGTGAACGCGGCGTAGATGGCCGTCGTGCGGCCCCGAAGAGTGTCGGTTGCAGGGGCCCGAGGAAGGGCAGGCGCCTATCGCCAGAGCTGCCATAGACCGTGGTGTGACGTAGATACAGTCCGGAATAGGGGACGGGCTGGGGGGAGAAGCCGATGCCCAAGCCGACCGCTATGATGAACTACGAGAAATGCCGGCTGGAGAGATGCGATCACGGCGTTTGCGCCGCAGCGCTGCAGTGCGAGTACGGAAGCCTCGTGCAGGAAAGCCCGCATCAGGCGCCGGGAATCAACCCTGCCAAGTGGTGCCACGGCTGCACCAAGTGCGCTCGGGCGTGTCCACTGCGGGCGATCACCATGATCTGAGCCGTTGCGAAGCTCGACAGGGCCCTGCCGGATCTCTTTAGACCGGCTGAAAGGTCTGCTGTTAGAGGCCAGGGAGTAGCCGGGGCAACGGAGCCCGGCCGTCATTCTTCGGCCGGGCTCGCGGTTGTCCTCTCAAGCACGATCGAACTACGCATCAGGTCTATGCTCTTGATCGTGGCAGGAACCAGCGTAGTTTCTCCCATCAGGGTGACCAGTTGGACCCCGCCGCTTCCCGGCCCGACCCAGGCCACATCGTGCATCAGCTCTTCCCGTTTATCGCCGTTCTCGACGTAGATAGTCGCCAGGCACATGGCTTCCCCTTCTTACAACAGTTGATCCAGTATTCCGCGAACGTCATTCGCCGTCCCATCGCCGCCGATCGGGCGTCCCTCAAGCCCAGCTTGGAGGATCTTCAGATCGTACCGAATGGACCCAATGACGGGTACGCCCGCATTCTCCAGTTCCGCTCTTAGCCTCCCCGCGAGCTCCTCCGACGGAACCTTGGTGAGGATGGCTCGGGTCGTCTTTATCCCGACCTCGGCGGCCAGGACGCCGATCTTTTTGGCCAGCTCCAATGAGTCGAAAGATGGCTCGGCCACGGCAATCACACTGTCCACGCCGCTCTCGACGCCTCTCCCAAAATGCTCTATGCCTGCCTCCATATCAACGAGGACCACTTCGTCGTCCTCGGGGATGAGCCTCTTCAGGAACTCGCGGCTCAGAGCGCCCATCGGGCAGGCACAGCCTTCGAGCGACTGGAGGATCTTGCCCACGGAGACCAGCTTGATGCCGTCCTTCTCCACGACGTAGGGCGGCTCGAGGTCACTAATGTGGACTTGCTCCCGCGTGAGGACACTCCTGGCGGGCTCGGAGCCCTCCGAGAAGGTCTCAAACACCTTCTTCTTTCCGCCGACTAGACCCAGCAGGGGTTCGGGCCTCTCATCGAAACCCAGGATCCGATACAGCCCCGGGTTGGATTCATCGGAGTCCACGACCAACACCCGGTACCCTCTATCTCGCGCGCCGCCTGCCAAAAGGGTGACTGCAGTGCTCTTCCCGCTGCCCCCCTTCCCGCAGACTGCGATCTTCTTCATCCGAATCTCGTTGCCGCCCATGGGCCAGAATGCCTCCCATCGCCTCAATATGTTGTCCCCAGACAATGATCACCGGCTCTCACGAGCCGGTGATGGCCGGTGGCCAAACCTCGCCGCCGCGCCCGCAGCCGGCAGCCCTCCCTGGCCGCGGGGCAGATATGAGCGGAAGCCCATAACATCCTAGTACGCCGGCCCTCGGCTGTCAATCAACGCGGAGGGTCGACTCGGCTTCAACAGCGCGTTGCTAGCGTTGGCTCCCGAGGGAGAGCGCCCCACATACACCGCAGTGGACACGGTGCTGATCCTGCCTCTGGCCTTCCTACCGCTGATTGCAGGGCTGCTGCTGCAACGCTGGTCGTACTGGATGCTGTTTTTGCTGGTCGCCGCCTTCGTAGCCTCCGGGGCGATGCTGACCCGGCGACTGCCGCCGGACGGTCGGCCCGGTGAGGCTGCCTAAGTCATCAGAAGCACTCGTCGCAGCAGAATTGCGCGACGTCCTCCCGGATGTGAGGATGCGATGAACTGGCGGGTCGAGGAGAGGGCGTCGACAGAGGATGGCGGTCCCGATGAAGATGTAGTACCATCTGCCTGTTCCATAGTCCGGTCGACCAGCGGGTGCTGGGACAGCAGTTCGGCTGGGACCCTCGCTTCGCGTTCATCACGGGGGCGCCAATGGATCTGGCATCCTTCGTATCTCTGACTGGCATCGGCCTCATCGGCGGCTTCATGGCCGGATTCCTCGGCATAAGCGGTGGGGTCATTATGATCCCGCTGCTGCTCTATGTGGCTGCGCTACCGATCAAGCTTGCGACCGGTCTGAGCATGGCCCAGGCTTTCGCCGCCACGGTGTCTGGGGTGCTGTTTCACCTGGGCAGCCGCACGGTAGACGTGAGGCTTGGCCTCGTCCTCGGTGCGGCCGGGTTGGCGGGTGCCCTGATCGGGTCCCTCGTCTCGGCTGCCATCGACGGACGAACCCTTCTGAGCCTCTACTTCCTGCTGGTGGTGGCGGCGCTCGTCCTCATGGTGCTCGGTCCTCGCCGTGATGCGAAGGCGATAGGAGTCTCCGCGAGCCTCTCCCGCGCCGTCCCTGTTGGGCTTGGGGTTGGTGTCCTGGCAGGGATGCTGGGTGTCGGCGGCGGCTTCGTCCTGATCCCCTTGATGATCCGGGTGCTGCGGGTTCCCATCAAGACGGCCGTGGGCACTTCTCTCCTGGCGATCCTGGCCGTCACCCTGGCCGGAGGCGCCGGCAAGATTGTCACCGGGCAGTTCGACCTGCCGATGGCTCTCTGCCTGGTGCTGGGGTCCGTTGTCGGAGCTCAACTGGGGGGGAGGGTGAACGCCATGGTCTCGTCGGGAGCCATCAGGAGGAGCCTCATCCTCCTGCTGATGACCATCATGAGCCGGACGGCCGTCGATCTGCTCGGCATTTGAACTCTGAAGAAAACCACCATTGAAGGGAGTTGCCCACCGATGGCCGCATGCGCAGAGTGCAAGATATTCGTCTGCCGATCGGGCCACCTCGAAGCCGCCCCAGAGAACTGCCCTATGCGCGACGGGAATGTCACCAACACCCGTGAGTTTCTTGCCGAGCCAACCCTGCGCCGGATGGCGCGAGAATCGGCGCTGGTGGAGGCCGACGGCTACCTGCGCTGGACGAGGGTCGAGGAAACCATGGAGTTCGCCCGCCGGATGGGATACAGGAGGCTGGGGCTAGCTTTTTGCGTTGGCCTGCGCGAAGAGGCCAACGTGCTGTCCCGTATACTGACGGCCAACGGCTTCGAGGTGGCGTCGGTGGCGTGCAAGAACGGATCCATTCCCAAGGAGGAGTTGGATATCGACGACTCCCGGAAGGTGAGGCCCGGGAGCTACGAGCCGGTCTGCAACCCCATCGGGCAGGCCATGGTGCTGAATCGCGACGAGACGGACTTCAACATCGTCTTCGGGCTCTGTGTGGGCCACGATACCCTCTTCATCAAGCATTCGGAGGCCCCGGTGACCTGTCTGGTGGCCAAGGACCGGGTCATGGCCCACAACCCCATCGGCGCCATCTATACGAGCCGCGGCTACTACAAGAAGGCGTTGTACGAGGGGCAGAGGGGTCCGGGCCCTGTAACGGACTGAACGGCAAGAGGAGCCAGCGGCGTCGACATGAAGTTGGTGCTCTTTAGGTGCGAAATCCAGACCAATTAGCGACGCCGTCGATGGCGGAGCGCGTAGTAGGCGAGCCCCGCGAGCGCTATTCCCAGCACGGCCAGCAGCGTGGGCCAGGATATGAAAAGCGCCAGCAGGGCGCAGCCTGCAAGCCCCGCTATCGGGATGGCTGCGGGGTAAAGTCGCCGGTGTGGTGGCAGCCGCATGGCAGAGATGTTCATTATCCCGTAGTAGACCAGCAGGGCCAGACTGCTCGCCTCTAACGCCGGGCGCAGGTCCAGCACGCCTGCCAGAACCAGGAGAAGCGCGCCCGCGGCGAGTACCGCGTTTCGGGGGATGCGCTGCGGCTCCGAGAGCCGTCCGAGCCAGCCGGGGAGGTCTCCCTCGCGGGCCATGGCAAAGGCCAGGCGAGAGACACCCCAGATATCGGTGAGCAGCACCGTGGAGGTCGCGATGAGAGCCCCGGCCGAAAGGAGTGCGGGGCCGGCCGGGTTGCCAGTGACCGCCATGGCTGCTCGAAGCGGTGCCGTCTCCTCGCCCATCCGCACTGGGCCCAGCGCCCCGAGGGCGGCCAGGGCAACGGCGAGGTACAGTGCGGTGGTGATGCCGAGGGCCGCCGTGACCGCTCGGGGCAGCGTGGTACGCGGCTCCCGCACCTCCTCGACGATCGTTACCGGCCGGCCATAGCCGCTGTATGCGAAGAATAGCAGCGCGCTCGCCTGCAACAGCCCGCCCGCGCCATTGATGAAGAATGGCTGCAGACGACTGGCGTCGAAGACGGATAGGGCCAGCGCGACGAAGGTCACCAGGATCATCAGTTTGATGACCACCAGGACCGCGTTGACGCGGGCGGATAGTCGCACGCCGAGGCTGTTGACGCCCACCGCAGCGAGCAGGAAGGCGAGGCCAACCACCCGGGGTGGCACGCTGGGCAGGAGGGGCTCGAGATATGCGGCGAAGGTAAGGGCAAAGGTTGCGCCTGCGGTGAAGTACGAGACCAGCGCCAACCAGCCAGCCACGAACCCCACGGCCGGCGCCAGCAGCCGCCGGCCAAACCGATAGGCTCCGCCCGCATACGGATCGTCCGCACCCAACTCCGCTGCGCTGAGTCCGTTGAAGGTGGCGACGATGGCCCCCATCAGCACCGCCAGCAGCAATGAACCGCCGGTCGTTCCCGCTGCCACGCCCATAGAGACGTAGACGCCGGCGCCGATCATCGCTCCTATCGCGACGGCCGTCGTCTCTATCAGCCCTAGATGGCGAGTCAGGCGCGGACCTTCTGGGTCTTGCACTCGCTACCTCGCCGTGCCAGGTCGCATCCCTGGGGCTTCCGGCAAGATGCAAGCCCAGCACCCTCTGTTCCCAGAGGATACATGTAGGTCCGAGACAGGTGGCTTGCAGTCGGGGTGATTGTGCTGCTGCCCTTGATCCGGATCGGAGGCTCGGGCATGGTTCATGGGGACGGGTAGTTGGAGTTACAGTTTAATGCAACGTCACCCCCGCTTGCGCGGGGGTCCAGACGTCCCCTCTCCTCGTGAGGCTGCTCCTTCACGCCAACGGGGGGACCCTGG
>JAJZQR010000103.1 GCA_021806765.1 Chloroflexota bacterium
GCCCGCCGGTGACCAGCGACCGACTGCTGCGGTCGGCATCGTGGCCCCTATCCCCCTCCTGACGGGGCCGCTCAGGAGTGGCCGTTGCCGAAACCGGCGGCGTTGGCGTTGCGACCGCGGTTGCCGTGGGCGAAGGCCTCGGCGTTGGAGTCACCAGGGCCAGCCTCTGGGAGTGAGAAGCAATAGGAACCAAAGGCTGAGGACTGGAGGATTCGCGCTCCTTCCTCGATTTCTGCTCGTCCCTGTCCTGCCCTCGCCCCCTGTCGGAGTCCTTCTCTCCATTACTGCTGTCGACCCTCTCACCCGCAGCCTCCCGAGGCTCAGGGGTGGATGTGGGCGACACGGCAGGCCTGGTCTCATCCGAAGGCTCGTGTCCCTTATCGGGAACGGGCACCTCCGTGGGGCGAGCCTGGGTGGGAACAGGGGCTGCCGGAACCACGGTGCCGGGCCGCGAAGTCGGCGCGGCCTTGCCGTCGGTGTCCCCGTCCACAGCCTTCTTCCCGCCGCGGGTCGCTCCCTGCTGGGAAACCTCCATGGCGCGCTGGATAGCCGGCTGAGCCGCGGCTGGGACCTGGGTGTACACTCTGGCCAGGGTCTCCTGCTGCCGCTCCAGGGAATCCTCGATCTGCCGGCTCTCCCCCGAGGGAACCGCTCCCGTCGACTGAACAGTATCCAGGGCGCCCTCAACCCGCTTCTCGTAGAGAGCCAGTCCCTGCTCCACGACCTGGATCCTTCCCTCGCGGGCGGCGGACTCCACCTCCTGCAGCCTCCTGCCGGCGAACTGCATCTCCAGCTCAGCTCGCCGCTGAGGGTCGGGGGTCAACGCCAGTTGGGCGCTCTCCATGGCCAGCTTGAGGGGATATAGCGGCTCCTCAGGGAGGCTACCGGCCGAGGCCACCATGGTGCCGCCCAGAAGCATCACAGTCAGAACGAGGGCGGCGGCCAGGCGGGCCCCGGGAGTAATCCACGCAGGGGTCGGACGAAGAAGCTGCCAGCCGATTAACGGCAACCTCCGGCGAACGGAAACGGGGACCGCCTGAGGGGTCGTGAAGACCGGCCGTTTGAAGGTCCTGAGGCTATCGGGCGCCGAAACCTGAGGGAGGTCGCCTAGCCCCACTGCCAATCTCAGCAGCGGCTCCAACTCTGACCTCAGATCCGAATAGCCCCGTAAGGCCTCCTCTACGGTGGCCTCACCGCTCTCCACTCGCGCCAAACATTCGGCTAAAGCCTTCTCTACGAGCCTCGACACCCTCTTTGCCCTCTTGCTCCAGAATCCGTCTCAAGGCCGCCAGGGCCCGGTGCTGGATCACCCGCAGCGCCCCCTGGCTCTTCCCCATGATCTCGGCCACCTCGGCGTAATCCAATTCCTCGATGAACCGCAGCACGATCACCATGCGTTGGTCCTCGGGAAGCCGCCGAACGGCCGCTTCCAGCCCATTGGCCCTCTCCCCGCGAAGGTACTCACCCTGGGGATCAGGCTCGCCGGATATCAGCCCCTCGTCCAGTTCCCCCCGCGGCTTCGCCGTGCGGTAATGGTCGATAACCGCATTCCTGGCCAGCCGCATCAACCAATGGGAGAAGGGTATCTCCCGCCACTGGTACCGAGGCATCGCCTCCCACGCCTTCAAGAAGATCTGGGCGGTCAGATCCTCGGCCTCCGCCGCCTCGCTGACCTTGTAGAAGACGTAACGATACACGGTATCCAGGTGGATATCGTACAGCTTCCCAAAGGCCTCGCCATCGCCCTGGCAAGCCTTCCGGACCAGAAGCTGCAGTTCCTCCTGGGCCCTTGGCCGGTCTTCTGCTGACATCACGAAGCCTTCATCAATAGAAACGCTCTGACTGGAGAGTTGTTACAAAGAAGATGAGGCGATTTTGCCGAGGCAAGCCGCTAGTCTAGTGCCATGTCAAGTCATTGTCTATGCGTAATTAGTACTATCGGGGAGAAGTGGTCCGGGCCTTGCTAGGCCTTTCATCGAGGAGATAGATCCATGAAAATCGGCATTCTGGGCCCCATATCGTGGCGAATCCCACCGAGACACTACGGTGGATGGGAACTGGTCACCTACAACCTGGTGGAGGGATTAGTGGCTCGGGGCCACCAGGTCACCCTTTTCGCCACCGCCGACTCCGAGACCAGTGCCAGGCTGATCAGCGTCTGCCCGAGGCCGCTGTCGGAGGACCCCAACCTCCCGGCCAGGATGTACGAGTCGCTGCACGCGGCCCTCACCTTCGAACATGCGGGCGAGTTCGACCTGATCCACAACCACCTGGGCTGCTACCCCATGTGTTACTCCCGGGTGATAGCGGCGCCACTGATCACCACCCTGCACGGCTCGGCGGCCGAGGACCACAGCCGCATCATCTACTCCCGCTACCGGGATTCCAACTACGTGTCCATCACAAACGCCGAGCGGCAGCTGGCCCCGGAGCTGAACTACGTGACCACCGTCTACAACGGTGTCGACGTTTCGGCCTTCGACTTCGAGCCCACCCCCGGCAGCTATCTCCTGGTCCTGGGCCGAATCTCTCCCGATAAGGGTATCCACTCCGCCATCGCCGTGGCGCAAAGATCCGGCATGCGGTTGATCCTGGCCGGGATCGTCCCACCGGAGAACGAGGAGTACTTCGAAACCCAGGTGAGACCTCACCTGAGACCGGGGGTCGTAGACTTCATCGGCCCGGCCGATCACGCCCTGAAGAACCGGCTGCTGCGAGGAGCCTACGCCTTTCTCCATCTGATCACCTACCACGAGGCTTTCGGTCTCACCATGGTGGAGTCCATGGCCTGCGGCACCCCCGTCATCGCCGTACCCATGGGATCGGTCCCGGAGCTGGTGTTGAACGGAGAGACCGGCTTCTGGGCCGACGACGTGGAGGAGGTATGCCGGGTGCTGCCAAAGATAGGGGAGCTGGACAGGGGCCGCTGTCGTAGATGGGTAGAGGAGAGGTTCGGGGTAGACCAGATGGTGGACCGCTACGTGGAGGTGTACGAGAAGGTGCTCAGCTCCAGGACTGAGCTATGAGGACTGAGGACTGAGCCGTCTTCCACACAATCCTCAGTCCTCAGTCCTTCGTCCTCAGTCCTTCTCCTCTTCCGGTTCCTCGGTCACAGCCTCGCCGCCTTCGTTGCCGATAGCCCCAAAGCCGGTATCGCCGTAGCCACCGGTAACCCCCGGGTCGGTGTCGGCGCCCAGCCCCGCCGTCTCGTAGCCCCGCGTCAGGACCCTCTGGCCGGGGGCAATCGCGGCGTTGCTCAGCGCTCGGATGAAGGTCCAGACCGCATCCTCGCTGATCCCTTCGGCCATGGCGATCTCATAGGGCCGCTGGCCATCGGCGATCATCTGGGCCATGCGCTGTTCCTGATCCGACAACGACTCCACCATTCCGGGCACGCTGTTCAAGCGGTCCCTCAACTCCCTGTAGCCTCGCTCCTCTTCCTCCGCGTACTCTCTTGGAACCATGATGGTTTCCTGCCCTAGTCAGATAGTTGCAGACCGAACCCCACGGCTGGCGCGGCGCAACGACAACGCCGGCCTTTCTTCTGCAATATAAGGAGATGGGCCGCTCAGTGGAGGCGACCCAACCAAGCGACCCCATCGATGTGTTCGGCGGTGTGCATACGCCCGCATCACCTCCCTCACAGGACTGTACTCCCTTGAGGACGGTTAAGCTCATTGGTCATCCCAGCAGGAAACGTGCCATATTCCTCCCTTGACAATATGTATGGACCAAGTGCAAATTAGACGTCTCGCTGCCTTGCCGCCCGGGGATGCGCGGGCGCCGATTCCGTCTTCGCTCACAGGAGGGTGGTTCTTTGGACGCCAACCTGATGCTGTTCAGCCTCTTCGGAGGGGTCTACCTCCTACTGTATGGGATCCGCCTGGCCGGCGACGGGATGCAGCGGGCAGCAGGCAACCGACTGCGGCAAGTCCTCGGCAGCCTCACCAAGCATTCGATAGTGGGCTTGCTGGTAGGTACGGGGATGACCGCCGTCCTTCAGAGTAGCGGCGCCACGACAGTGATGATGGTAAGCCTCGTCGGCGCCGGGCTCATGAGCCTCCGGCAGGCTATCAGCGTCATCCTGGGCGCGGATATCGGCACAACCATCACCGTCCAGCTGATCGCCTTCAAGGTGATGGACTACGCCGTCCTTCTGGTAGGGGTGGGCCTGGCCATCATGTTCGGCTTCCGCCGCAGCGTCTATCGCCACCTGGGCGAGGGGATCCTCGGCTTCGGCTTCATCTTCCTGGCCATGAAGATCATCATCGACGGCATGGCCCCCCTCCGCCAGAGCCAGCTCTTCCAGGAGATCCTGCTGAATCTCGCTGGTATGCCCCTCCTGACGCTGCTGATCTCGGCGGCCCTGACGGCCCTCGTTGCCTCCAGCGCGGCCACCATCGGCCTGGCCATCACCCTGGCCCTCCAGGGATTACTGCCGCTGCCGGTGGGAATGGCCATCGTCCTGGGAGCCAACCTCGGCACCTGCGCCACCGCCTTCGTTTCCTCTCTGGGCACGGCGCCGGAGGCTAGGCGGGTCGCTATCGCCCACATACTGATCAAATCGACGGGGGTGCTGCTACTGCTCCCCTTCCTGCAGCCACTATCCGGACTGGTCGCCCTGATGGGGAACGACGTCCCGCGAGAGATCGCCAACTTCCATACCCTGTTCAATCTGGCCCTGGCCCTGGTCTTCCTACCATTCACCAGGCCCTTCGCCAACCTGGTGACCCGCCTGGTGCCGGAGGTAAAGAAGGCCGGCGACCCCATGCAGCCCCGATACCTGGACGATGCCGTCCTGGACACCCCACCCCTGGCGCTGGGGCAGGCAACACGGGAGACCCTGCGGATGGCCGACCTGGTCCAGGAGATGTTCCGGGACGCCATGACGGTGTTCCGCAGCAACGACCTGGCCCTGGCGGAGGAGCTTCAGTCCCGGGATGATGTGGTGGACCGGCTGGAGGAGCACATCAAGCACTACCTGACCCGCCTCAGCGAGCAGAGCCTGGCGCCGGAGCAGTCGAAACGCGAGGTGAGCTTGCTGTTCATGATCCAGGATCTGGAGAACATCGGCGACATCGTGGACAAGAACCTGATGGAGCTGGCGAAGAAGAAGATCGCCAACGGGTCGGAGTTCTCCGCCGAGGGAGCCAAGGACATCGAGCACCTGACCAGGTTAGTGGCGGAGAATCTCAACCTGGCGGTGTCGGCCTACGCCACCCAGGACGCCGAACTCGCCGAGAAACTGCTGCGCCACAAGCTGAACATCACTCGCATCGAACGGGAGTTGAAACAGGCCCACATCCACCGCTTGCACGAGGGGGTTAAGGAAAGCATAGAAACCAGCGCCATCCACCTGGACGTGCTCTCCAACCTGGAGCGGATCAACTCCCACGCCACCAACATCGCCTTCGTCGTCCTGGGAGAGGTGTAGCTTCGGCGTTGCCCGGCGCCCTTCCCCGTGGTAACCTGCCGGGAGCGCTGCTCAACCACTAAGAGGAGGGTAGATTGACCCTGAAACTGGGGCTCATAGGCTTGGGGGTTATCGGTAGGACCGTAGCCCGGGCAGTTCTGGAGGGCTCCGCGGGCGATGCCCGGGTCGTGGCCGTGCTGGTCAGGGACGCGGGCAAGCACGCCAACGACGTCACATCTTTCCCGTGGCCCATCACCGATCAGCCGGAGTTATTCTTCGATCAACCCATGGATCTGGTGGTGGAGGCCGCGGGCCACGAGGCGGTCCGCCGCTACGCCGCTGCGTCCCTCCGTTCCGGCAGGGACTTCCTCACCCTCAGTGTCGGCGCCCTCGCCGACGAGACCCTCCTGGCTCAGCTTCAAGAGGCGGCTACGGCCTCCGGCAGGCAGATCCTGGTGCCTTCCGGGGCCATCGGGGGCCTCGACGCCATCTCGGCGGCAGCCGTGGGGGGGCTGGAGGAGGTGACCATCACCACCCGCAAGCCTCCCGAGGCCTGGAAGGGCACCGCTGCCGAGCAGCAGGTGAAACTGGAGGACCTGGCTGGTCCGGTGTGCCTCTACGAGGGCCCGGCCCGACAGGCTGCTCTACTCTATCCCCAGAACGTCAACGTCCAGGCGGCCCTCGCCCTGGCCGGGGTCGGGCCGGATAGAACCCGATCCCGGATCTACGCCGACCCGACGGTGCAGCACAATACCCACGAGATCGTGGCCCGAGGCGCCTTCGGCGAGATAAGGGTGACCATTGGCAACTTGCCCTCGGAGGGCTCGGCCAAGACGGGCCGCCTCACCGCCATGAGCCTGGTGAAGGCGATTCGCCACCGAACGGCGCCCCTGGTCATCGGCCTATGATCGACGATGGACTGGACTCCAGTAGGGCGGGTTGCCCCCAACCCGCCCGTCGATCCTGGAGAACCGGCAGGGTCGGGGCGGCCCTGCCCTACAGCCGGATGCTGGCCCCCTGGCTCGCTATGGCGGCCGTCCTCCTGATCCCTCCCCAGCCCGGGCTCCCCGCCGAGGGGCAGAGGGTGCTGGCCATCGTCGCCGCGGCAGTGGTGCTGTGGGCCACCGAGGTGGTGCCGGTAGCCGTCAGTTCCCTGCTGGTGGTGGTGCTGCTGATGGTGCTGGGGGTGGTGAAGGCCCCCTCCGAGGCCCTGGTGGGCTTCTCCTCCCCCATCCTCTACTTCCTGGTGGGCTCCCAGACGATGGGAGCCGCCCTCATGCGGTCGGGATTGGCGGAGAGGCTGGCCGCCTTCCTGGTAGAGCGCTCCAGGGGCAACTCCAAGAGGCTTACCGTTCAACTGCTGCTGGCCCTCCCCTTCATGGCCTTCGTCATGCCCTCCGCCATCAACCGCAACGCCATGTTGATTCCGGCCTACGAGCACGCTTTCCGCTCCCTGGGGGTAGGACGGGGAGACCCTCTGGCTCGGGTCGTCATGCTGATCCTGGGGCTGCTGAACCCCTTCGCCTCCTCGGCCTTCATGACCGGGGGGATGGCCCCCATGACCACCTCCACCCTGCTGGGCGGCTTCACCTGGTTCCGCTGGTTCGCCCTGATGGGTCTCCCCTACTACGCCCTGCTGGCCCTGGGCGGGGCGATGATCTACCTGCTGCACAGGCCCGCCGATCCGGGCCAGACGGGGAGAAAAGGAGACGGGGAGACGGGGAAACCTGGAGACGCGGGGACGCGGGGACGCGGGGACGCGGGGACACGCAGAGATCCCCTCTCCCTCTGGGAGAGGGTCAGGGCTGGAGCGCTCAGTACCCAGCATCGGGCGGGCGAGACGCCCGCGGTCCCGGCACTCAGAACCCAGAACCCAGAACCCAGAACTCAGAACCCCGCGCCTCTGACCCGGGACGAGAAGATGACGCTGCTGGTGGTGGCAGGCGCCTCCCTGCTCTGGCTTACCGACTTCGTGCACCACTGGAACTCGGCGGTGCCGGCCCTCCTGGCAGCGGTGCTGCTGATGGCGCCGGGGATGGGGGTCCTCACCTGGAACCAGTTCGAGAAGACGGTGGGATGGTCCAACTTCTTCGTGGTCGGGGCCTCCCTGTCCCTCGCCCAGGTTCTGATCTCCACGGGGGCGGCCTCCTGGTTCGCCCAGACCCTCCTGGGGCTCTTCAGCGGCAACGCCGTCTCTCCGGCGCTGGTGGCGCTCTTCGTGATCCTGGTGACCACCGTGGTGCACCTGGGGATCCCCAACATGTCCGCCTGCATCGCCCTGCTGATACCGGTGGTCGCCGCCTTCGCCGGCACCATGCACGTCAGTCCGACCGCTGCCGGCCTGATAGTGGGGATCGTCGTGGACACGGTGGTCCTCTATCCCGTCCAGACGGCCACCAACCTGCTGGCCTACGAGACCGGCCACTTCGACTCGGGCGACGTGCTGAAGATCGGCCTGGGGATGCTGGCCGTCACCATCGGCGTGGTGTTGCTCGTGGCGATCCCCTGGTGGAATCTGATGGGGCTGCCCTTCGCCCAGTAGAGAACAGGTCTCGTGCTCGTGGCAGGGCGCTTCAGCTACTCGGCAAGGAAGCTGATGCGGACGGCGCCGTAACGCTTGCCCTTGACGTAGAAGGGCACGGCCATGTCACAGACGGTGTCCCCGGTGTCCCGAGCCTGGGTCTGCAGCAGGAAGGTGTCTGGAGGTAGGGGCTGATCGGGATCGACCCCAGCCGCCAGGAACTGGGGCCGGGACGCCCTCTTCGGAACCTTATCCCACCTCTTCAGCCCCACCCTGGCCGCGTGGAGGACCACCGGGTAGTCGGTGATCCACTTGGCTCGATTGAAGACAGAGTCCACCTTGGGATCCTCCCTCCAGGCGGGGCAGTACTTGGTCAGGTGGGTGAAGTTGTAGCCGTTGACGTCCGGGATGCACACGTTGTTCAGCCGCCGGTCCTTGGCCAGATACTTGTCCAGGATAGTGCGGACTTCCGCGTCCAGGAGGTGGTCCCAGGAAGTGGCGTACTTCGGCGGGGAGAAGCCCTCGGGGGGTACCCGGCGGACGTCGAAGAGGCGACCGACCCTCTGGATCATGGAGCCCTGGATCTCCTGGTAGCGCCAGGCGACGAGTTGATCCAGGGAGACCCTCCTCTCGTCGACGGCTCGCTCCATGAGAGCTCTGATCTCCTCGGCACACTCCATGGTCCACTCCCGCACCTGCTCCGTCAAGGTCCCCAGCCTGTAACGGGCCAGCAGCCGGTGGATCTCCATGGTGGCAGAGCCGATCTCTTGAGAGGTCGCCGAGGCCTCGACGCTCTTGGCCATCTCCCCGGCCGATTCGTTCAACTTGCCCACCCGGGCAGCCACGTCGTCGATGGTTGCCGCCATCTCCTGGTTGGCTGCCGCCACAGAGCCCATCTCATCGGTGGAGCGCCGAGCCAGATCAGAGATCTCCGTCAGGGTGGCCCTGGAGGAAGAGGCCTCACCGGCCGCCAACTCCACCTCCTGGAGGTTCCGCTGGATGACGGACGCTAGATCCCTCATCTCCGACTGGAGACCCTTCACCGTTCGGAAGATCTCCTTGGTGCTCTCCCGAGTCCGCTCGGACAGCTTCCGCACCTCGCTGGCCACCACGGCGAAGCCCCTGCCATGCTCACCGGCCCTGGCCGCCTCGATGGCCGCGTTGAGGGCCAGAAGGTTAGTCTGATCGGCGATGTCCTGAATGGTCTCGGTGATCTTGTCTATCTCGGTCGAGTGATCTATCAGTCTCGCCACCGTCTCGGCGGAGTCCTGGGCCGTCCGGCGGCTACCCTCCACCCTGGCTACCACCGCGGCCACCGCCTCCTGCCCCTTCATGGATACCCGCAGGGTCTGCTGAGAGGTCTCGCTGGCCCGCCCGGCGGCGTCCGCCACCTCCTCGCCTGCCTGCCTGGCCTGGGAGAGGGAGCCGGCGGCCGCCTCCGTCTCCCGCGATTGCTCCTTGGCCGTCACCGCGATACCGCGAATGTTCTTGGCGGCACCGACCCCCACCCGATTGGTCTGGTCGTCCACCCCCCGCAGCAACTGGGCTATCTCGTCCAGGAAGCGGTTTAGCAGTCGTGACGTTTCCTTTGCCGGCGAACCCGGCGGCAACTGCAGCCGAGCCTGCAGATCTCGTTTCCCTTCCACCAACTCCAGCAGAAACGCCGCTACAGGATCCTCTTCCCGCGAGCCGGCCCCAGCCACCCGAAGCGCAACCCCCTGCGAGGTTGGAGAAGGCCATCCCTTTGGCTCGCTCATTGCCCCCGGCCGCCCGTAACCAGCCGCCATCTGCCCACCCGACCTTTCTTCTCCAAGTTGGCCCGAAAACGGCCAACAGTAGCCGCAGATACCACTAAACACTATATGTATCGGCATCTCGACAGCGATCTGTAGAGGCGAATGGCAGTAGTCCGACTAGCTCTTCTTCACCTTGTCACCGTCGCGCAGGTCGTTCTGGCCGGCGACCACCACCTCATCCCCGACCTGCACGCCGCTCAGCACTTCCACCGTCCCGTTCTTGCTCAGACCCAGACTCACGGGCTGCATCCGGACCGTATCACCCTGCAGCACAAACACCACCGTCTTGCCCGATCGGGTCACCACCGCTTCCTTCGGGACCAGCATCGCTTTCGGCTTCTCCTGGGTCACGATGTTCACCTGAGCGAACATCCCCGGCCGGAGTTTGCCATCGTTGGTGTCGGGCCTGACCTTCACCTGGAAGGTTCGACTCTTGGGATCGGCAGCCGGAGCGATCATCGCCACCTTGGCAGGGAAGACCACTCCCGGGTAGGCAGCCACAGAGATTTCGGCCTTCTGTTCTTCCTTCACCTGCCCGATCTGGCTCTCCTCTACCCCCAACACCATCTCCACGTCGCTGGAAATCACCGAAACGATGGGAGTCTGAGGGCTCACCAGCGCCCCTTCCGACAGCAGCTTGTCGGATACCACGCCATCCACCGGGCTGGTCACCGAGGCATCGTTGAAGGCTATCTCCGCCAGGTCCACCGCAGCCTGGGCCTGGTCCACACCAGCCTTGGCTCCGGCGATGTCGTTCTTGGTGTAGGGGCTCAGCGTCAGATTGTAGGCCTGCTGGGCCTGCGCCACCACCGAGTCCACCACCTTCAGATCGTCCTCCGTGGGCCCGTCCTGCAGCTGCTTCAGCTGCGCCTGGGCCCCGTCGAGGGTCGCCTGGGCCGCATCCACCGCCGCCTGAGCCTGCTGCAAGTCCTCAGGCTTAGGTTGTTTCCTCAGATCCCCCAGAGCTGCATTCGTCTGGTTGAAGGCGTACTGCGCCTGGTCCACTGCCGTCTGGGCAGCCTGGAGATCGGTAGGCAGAGGGTAGCTCTTCAGCAGGTTCAACTTCGCCACCGCGGCGTCGTAGTTCGCCTGCGCCGCATCGGAGTTCCTGCCGGCCTGCCCGGCACTGGTGACCCCCAGTTGCGCCAGAGATGGCAGGCTGTTGTTGTCGCCGGCGTAGCTCTTCTTGTCGTCAGCGGCATAGAGGGCAGACCTGGCCTGCTCCACCGCCGCCTCGGCCGCTTGAACGTCCGCCAGCTTAGGCCCCTGCTTTACATCGTCCAGACGGACCTGGGCATTCTTCAGGTTGGTCTGGGCGGTCGAAACGGCCGCCTCCGCCGCGGCTATTTGCGCCTGGGTCGGCCCCTGCTTCACCAGGGCGAGCCGCGCCTGGGCGGCCTGCAGGTTCGCCGTCGCCGCATTCACCGCCGTCTGGGCCGCCGCCATCTGCGCATCGGTAGCCCCCTTGTGGACGGTGTCGGCCTTGGCCTGGGCGGCATCCAGCGCCGCCTTGGCCTGGGCTATCTGCTCGGACCTGGAGCCCGCCTGCATGTTGGCCATCCGAGCCTGGGCAGCCGCCAGGTTGGCCTTCGCCTGAGCCACCTGGGCCTTCAACGAGGACGCATCCAACTGGGCGATAACGTCCCCCTTCTTCACCTTGCTCCCCACGTCCACCAGCAGCTTCTTTATCCTGCCCGTGGCCCTGGGGAGCAGCGCCACCTGGGAGACCGCCTTCACGTCGCCGGTGTAGGAAAGGCTGGTCGAGATGGGCCCCTCCGTGACCTTTGCCGTCTTGACGGATACCGATCCGGCCCCCTGGTAGGAGGGAGCCCTCTGCTCCGCCCCCTGGGCCCGTGTGGCAAAGCCCCAAAGGCCAAGAACCAGGACCAGCGCCAGCGTCGCCGCCACCGGCCATCGCCAAAGATGTGATCCGCGAGTCCAAGACCTCAGTCCCGCCGGCAACGATGGTCTCCAGCGGTGCAATCCACCAATCTGGACCCTCGGCCCTACCCCCCACTTGCGCATCCTATCCTCCTTCTGAGCCATCATCCCTCAGCGATCAGATCCCAACTCTTGGCCGGCAACCGAATCGCCGATAGCTGATAGCTAATAAGCCCGCACTGAACGCGTCGATAGTGAAATAGAAAACGATACTTTGTCAAGCACCGGAAGGCCCGATGGCGCTTATGAATACGTCCTCCAGAGAGGGGCGGACGGCTTCGACCCGGTCCACCCTCACGCCGTGGCGCTCCAGGCTCTCCCGGATTAGACCGGGAAGCTCCTCGGCAGGTTCCACCACCAGGTGGAGCAGGCTGCCGTAGACAGCCACCTCCCGCACCCCCTCCACGTTGGAAAGGAGATCCAGGGCCGGCACCAGGGGCTCGCACTCCACCTCCAGGAGGGAGCCGGGCAATGCGGCCGACTTCAGGGCCTCTGGGCTCTCACAGGCGATCAGTTTTCCGGCCAGCATCAGGCTGACCCGGTGGGCGTGTTCTGCCTCGTCCATGTAATGAGTGGTCACGAAGACCGATACCCCCCTCTCCGACAGGTCGTAGATCATATCCCAGAAGCGGCGGCGGGAGACCGGATCCACTCCGGCCGTGGGCTCGTCCAGGAACAGGATGGGGGGGGCGTGGACTATGGAGCAGGCCAGCGCGAGCCGCTGCTTCCAGCCCCCCGACAGGTTGGCGGTCAACTCTCCCTCCCGGCCCTCCAGCCCCGCCAGGGCGATCAACTCCTCGATCCGCGCTGCCCGTTTGGGGCCCGGCACCTGATAGACCCCCGCGTAGAACTCCAGGTTCTCCCGGGCCGTCAGGTCCTCGTAGAGGGAGAAGCGCTGGGACATGTAGCCGATCTGCTCCTTCACCCGGTCGGCCTCGGTGCGGATGTCGTAGCCCGCCACCCGTCCCGAGCCGGAGGTGGGAGCGAGGATCCCGCACAGCATCCGGATGGTGGTCGTCTTCCCGCAGCCGTTGGGGCCCAGGAAGGCGAAGATCTCCCCACGCGCCACCTGGAAGGAGACCCCGTCCACGGCGGTGAAGTCGCCGAACTTCTTGGTCAGGTTGATCGCTTCTACTGCGTAAACCATGTTTACCCGCTCGAGCGAAGGATAGTGTGGAAGTCTGGGGACACCCCAAACCCAGCACTCAGGACTCAGCACTCAGCACTCTACCGGTCAGGCTCATGAAGGCATCCTCCATGGAGGGCTCGATCCGCCGCAGGCTCTCCACCCGAATCCCCTGAGCCTCCATCGTCCGTCTGGTGGCCGCCTCGGCCCTGTCCCCGTCGGCGGTCACCAGGTGGAGCAGGTCCCCGAACACCCGCACGTCCTCCAGATCGGCTATCCTCCGGGCCGCCAGCATCGCCCCCCGGCGAGGCTCCGCCCTCAACTCCAGGATCTCCCGACCCACCTGCGCCTTCAGCTGCCCGGGGGTGCCGCTTACCACCAGCTTTCCCCCGGCCATGAAGCCCACGGTGTTGCACCTCTCCGCCTCGTCCATGTAGGGGGTCGTGACCAGGATGGTCACCCCCTGACTCAGCAGGCCGTAGAGGATCCGCCAGAACTCTCGCCGCGAGACGGGATCCACTCCGGTGGTGGGCTCGTCCAGCAGCAGCAGTTCCGGGTCGTGGATCAGGGTGCAGGCCAGGGCCAGTTTCTGTTTCATCCCCCCGGACAGAAACTCAGCCCGCCGGCCGGCGAAGGGCGCCAGCCGGCTGAAGGCCAGCAGCCCGGCCGATCGCTCCTCCCGCACCCGCTTCGGCACCCGGTAGAGGTCGGCGAAGAAGGCCAGGTTCTCCATCACCGTCAGGTCGCCGTAGAGGGAGAAGCGCTGGGACATGTAGCCGATCCCCTCCCGCACCTGCTCCACCTCGGCGACCACGTCGTGGCCCAGAACCGAGACCCTGCCGGCATCGGGCGTCAGTACCCCGCACAGCATCCGCAGGGTAGTGGTCTTGCCGGCCCCGTCCGGGCCCACCAGCCCGTAAATCTCGCCCCTCTTCACGGCCAGGTCGAGGCCACGAACCGCCTCCACCTCCCCGAAGCTCTTCCGCAGGCCGATCGCCTCCACCGCACGGTCCTGAGTGCTGAGTGCTGAGTGCTGAGTGCTGGGGTTTGGGGTATCCCCAATAGACATTGAAATGCGTCTCCCTATTCGAGCTTCTTCTGGAACCGCTTGGCGCTCATGCCGAAGACGACGAGACCGAAGATGGCCAGCAGCAGCACCTCGAACCAGAGGTACTCCAGACCGATCCCTTTGAGGAAAATGCCCCGCAGGATCTTGAGAAAGTAGGTGAGGGGTATGAAGTAGCCCAGGTAGTAGAGGATCGCCGGCATCGCCTCTCGAGGGAACACGAAGCCCGATAGGACGAAGGATGGCACCACCATCAGCATGGCCATCTGCAACGCCTGGGACTGGGTCTTGGACACGGTGGAGACGAAGAGGCCCATCCCCAGGGAGCCCACCAGGAACACCACCGACAGCACCAGCAGCAGAAGGAGGCTGCCGGCAATCGGTACCTGGAACCAGAGGGTTCCCACCAGCAGCGCCACCGCCACCTGTCCGAAAGAGATCAGCACGTAGGGAAGGATCTTCCCCACCATCAACTCCCACGGCTTGATGGGGGTCACGATCAACTGCTCCAGGGTCCCCTTCTCCCGCTCTCGAACGATAGCGAAGGCGGTCAGGATCACCGCCTGGATCTGGATGATCAACCCGATAAGGGCAGGGATCATGAAGTTGACGCTCTGCATGCTGGGGTTGTACAGGATGTCCGGCCGGATCTCGATGGGCACCTCCGCCCCACGGCTGAGACCCAGCCTGCTCATCACCCCTTGCAGTTGATCGGCCGCCTTGGCCTGACTGATGGCAGTAGCTGTGAAGAGGGCGGTGCTGGCGGTGTTGGGATCCGACCCGTCCACCATCAGCTGAACCTGGGCAGCTTTGCCGGCATCCACGTTCTGGGAGAAATCGGGAGGAATGATGAAGGCCACCTTCGCCCGGCCGCTGTCGATGGACTCGTGGGCCTCCTGCAGGCTGGACACCTGGTCCACCACAGTGAAGTACTCGGTGTTGGTGAAGGCACGAACGAAGTCGCGGCTGCGGGAATCCATGGCCTGGTCGTATACCACCGTGGCGATGTGATCCACGTTGGTGGTGACGGCGTAGCCCAGCAGGAGCATCTGCATGGCGGGCACCATCAGCATGATGGCCAGGGTGCGGGGATCCCGCCGGATCTGTATGAACTCCTTGCGCATTATGGGAAGGATACGGCCGTTCACTCGCTTCGCTCCAGGACTGAGGACTGAGGACCGAGGACTGAGAGCAGAGCTGCGATCGCCGCGACTCAGTCCTCAGTCCTCACAGCTCAGTCCTGAACTATGGTCGCGTCGGCGGGCATGCCGGGCTTCAGCCGGAGGTCCGGGTTCGGGATCTTCACCTTGACGGCGAACACCAGGTTCATCCGGTCCCGCTGGGTCTGGACGTTGCGGGGGGTGAACTCCGCCTTGCTGTTGATGAAGGTCACCTCCCCCGGGAAGCTCTCGCCGGGGAAGGAATCGACCCGCACATCCACCTTCTGCCCGACCTTCACCCGTCCGATCTGCTGCTCGGGCACGTAGAGAGTCAGCTCCGCCTGCTCCAGCTGGGTCACCACCATCAGGGTGGAGCCCGGAGAGACCACCTCGCCCACGTGGATGGAGCGGCGCCCCACAACCCCATCCAGGGGAGAGCGCAGGGTCATCTTGTCCAGCTGCAGCTCCAGGGGCTGTCGCTCGGCCACCGAGGCCATTCGGAGCTGCAGTCTGAGAAGGGAGTCGTCCAGCTTGACCAGGACGTCACCGGCCTTCACCGCGGCTCCCTCATCGATCGGCAGCTGAACCACCCTCCCGGGCACCTCCGAGGCGATGTCGACCTCCTCGGACTCGACAGTGCCGGAGGCGACGACACCCCTGGGAGAGGGCGCAGTCAGGGTGGTGTAGTACCACCAGGCGGCCGCTGCCAGGACCACGACCGCCAGGAGGGCAAGGACTCGCGGATGGGGTCGATGCGCCATGGCTGCTATCCCTCCTGTTCTGGGGTCTCTTTGAGAACCCCGTGAAGGAGTATGTCCACCATCCCCTGCTGCCAGTTCTCCACCTGCAGGGGGGTCTTGGGCAAGCTGGGGAAAATCACCCCCAGCGCGTTCTCGACGATGAAAGAGGAGAAGACCATTCCGAAATAGCTGCGCGCCAGCAGCGCCGGGGGAACGTCCCGCATCTCCCCCGTCTGCCTGCCCAGGGAGTCGACCTGCTGGAAGAAGCCGAGCAGGTCGGGGATCATCTGCGATATCAACCGGGCGACGTGGCGCCCCTGGAACTCCAGGACGTCGATGAAGAACAGGAGGGGGAAGTCCCCCCTGCCCTGAAGCAGGGCCATCACTTCGGCGAAGCCGCTATCCAGCAGTTGGGCCACCGTCTCACCGCGGGCTCGGGACAACCCGTCGGCAAAGGCCCCGTACAGATTTCGCTCGTCCAGGAGAGCAGCGAAGATCTCCTCCTTGGAGGAGAAATGGTTGTAGGCGGCGCTGAGGCTGATGCCGGCCTCGCGGGCGATCTCACGCATGCCGGTGGCGTGGTATCCCTGGCGGAGGAAGAGGAGCCTCGCCGCCTCCAGGACGGCCTCCCTGGTCTTCAGCCCCGCGGGTCGCTTGGCCGCCTCAACCATGGCATCCTCCACATAAACGAACGATCGTTCGCATTCTAGCAGCTTCTTTCATCCTGTCAAGCCCCTCTTCTGCAGTTCTGGAATTGCACCATAAGGGAGCGTCTTGGCGACGGCCGCAGGAAGGAATCCTTTGTAGGGGTGGGGCACCCCATCGTCATTCCCGCTCCCGCAGCCCATCGTCATTCCCGCGAAAGCGGGAACCCAT
>JAJZQR010000104.1 GCA_021806765.1 Chloroflexota bacterium
GAAGAACTACCCCTATCCCGACCTGATGAAGGGGTACCAGATCTCCCAGTACGACATGCCCTTCAGCCACGATGGTTGGGTGCAGGTGGAGGTGGAGGGCGAGACGACTCGGGTGGGCATCATCCGGGTCCACCTGGAGGAGGACACCGCCAAGCTGCTCCACGTCACCGACGAGAACGGCCAGGCTTACAGTCTGGTGGACGTCAACCGCTCCGGGACCCCCCTCATGGAGATCGTGGGCGCCCCGGACATCCGCACGCCCCAGCAGGCTCGAGCCTATCTGGTCAAGCTGAGGGCGATCCTCCAGGCCCTCGGGGTCTCCACGGGCAACATGGAGGAGGGCTCCTTCCGCTGCGACACCAACGTGTCCATCCGCCCGAAGGGGAGCAAGGAGTTCGGCGCCAAGGTGGAGGTGAAGAACCTCAACTCCTTCCGTGCCGTCCAGCGAGCCCTGGAGTACGAGATCCAGCGCCAGGCGGCCGTTCTGGACCAGGGAGGCCGCATAGAGCAGGAGACCCGGGGATGGGTGGAGGAGCGGGGCGTCACGGTGAGCCAGCGCACCAAGGAGTTCGCGCACGACTACCGCTACTTCCCGGAGCCCGACCTGCCGCCCATGGTGGTCAGCCGGGAGTGGGTGGAGGGCGTCCGCGCGAAGTTGCCGGAATTGCCGGATGCCCGACGGGACCGCTTCGTGGCCCAGTTCGGACTGGACGTCGAGAGCGCCCGACTGCTCACGGAGAGCAGGGCGACCGCGGAGTTCTTCGAGAAGACCGTGAGCCTCTACCCGAACCCCAAGGCGATATCCAACTGGATGCAGGGTGAACTGTTCCGGCTGCTGAAGGACGGCGAGGGCGACGTCAGCGGCACCAAGCTGACCCCCGAGATGATGGCCGAGCTGCTGCAGATGGTGGAGAAGGGGTCCATCAACGCCCGCACCGCCAAGGAAGTGTTCGAGGAGATGTTCAACACCGGCGCGACGGCTGCAACCATCGTGAGGGAGAAGGGGCTCTCTCAGATCAGCGACACCGCCCATCTGGAGGTGGTCGTCGAGGACGTGATCAAGAACAACCCTCAGGCCGTGGTCGATTTCAAGGCGGGCAAGGCTCCGGCCATTGGCTTTCTGGTGGGCCAGGTGATGAAGCTCACCCGCGGCCAGGCCAACCCGGGCGTGGTGAACAAGCTCTTGAAGGACAAACTGGGGTAGGATACCTAACCCCCTGCCCCCTTCCCGATGCGGGAAGGGGGTTCCTATTCTCTCCCCTCCCCGCGTCGGGGAAGGGCCGGGGGAGAGGTCTCGCTTGTTCCCCTATCTCCGCTTCCTCTCCCTTCTGCCGTATAATGTTGCATGGGAGGCCAACCATGAAACAGTTCGATGCACCATCTCCTAAGATCAAGCTCCCGCCATCCGAGCCGATCACATCGCGTGAATTCGAACGCCGTCGTCGAGTAGTAGCCAGGATCCTGGAGCGGCGCCGCAGGATCGGACCAATCGGCATTCGCGCCCAGGATCTGGTCCGCGAGGTCCGGGAGGAAGCCGAGCGTGGCTGAGGTGCCGCGCTACGTCTTGGACGCCTCCGTGGCCGTCAAGTGGCACCTGGACGACGAAGACCACGCCGAGCAGGCCCTCGCGGTCTTGGCCGACTACGAGAGCGGCAGGATCTCCTTAGCGGCAAGATCTCCCTGGAGTCGATGAGGGAGTTGCGGATCATGGTTGCTATGGGTGATGTGGTAGCTGCCACGGCGGGAGGTGAGCATGGCTACCGAGAGTGGTTTCGCCAGGTTGGTTTCGGCGCTCAAGGATCAGAGGT
Organism: Chloroflexota bacterium; assembly: GCA_021806765.1. The sequence goes on from JAJZQR010000104.1 coordinate 1,809, forward strand.
CGGGGGTGAGGTGTAGAGCGGCGATAGGATTGGCGACACTGGGAGATGCCCGGGCCGTTGATGCCCTGGTCGCGGCTCTGGCGGACGGGGACAATGAAGTGCGTGACGCCGTTGTGTTCGCGCTGGGCAGACTCGGTGATCGCCGTGCCTTCGAGCCGCTGGTGCGAGTGCTTGAGACTGACATCAGGATGATCCGGGCGCGCGCTGCATCTGCATTGGGGGAGTTGGGCGATCGAAGGGTAGTCGACCCCTTGGCTCGGGCGCTCAACTACGGTGAAGGGTGGCAACTGTGGGTAGCGGCTGCTGAGGCACTCGCGAAGCTGGGTGACTCCCGCGGGCTAGCGTTTCTGCTCGACGAACTTGACGAGGAGTTCGAGTACCTTCGTCAGGAGGCTGCCGTCGCCTTGGGTCGGCTTGGCCGCGCTGAAGCCGTTGAGCCCCTGTTGGGGATTCTCACGGAGGAGGACGAGGAGCTCCGCAGCCGTGCTGCCGAGGTCCTGGTCCACTTCGACGATCCTCGGGTCGCTGCCCGCATCACCTCGCTGCTGCGTGACGAGAGTCTGCCGGTCCGGTCTGCAGCGGTACGCTCACTTGCACTGTTGAAGGATCCCCGCACTGTTGAGTTCTTGATGGCGGCCCTCAGCGACCAGGCCGTCGTGGTTCGGCTTTGGGCCGTAAAGGGACTCGGCTACCTGCGGGACACTCGCGTGTTGGATGCCCTGCTCCCGGCACTCCACGATGAGGCAGTGGTAGTCCGCGTTTGGGCAGTAAGAGGGTTGAGCTACTTGCGCGATATGCGCACGCTGCAGCCTTTGATTGAAGCGATGCGCGACGGAAGCGCCCCCGTCCGGGCCGAGGCGGCCCATGCCCTTGGGAGGTTTCACGACCCTGATTGCACGTTCGCTGATGATTTCGATCTCTTCGCTATGCCAAATAGCGCCGCCATCGATCCCTTGTTCGACGTATCCGCTGTGCCAAGCAGCATCGTCGTCGATCCCCTGATCGCAGCGCTCGAGGACCGAAGTCCCTGGGTTCGCATGAGAGCAGCAGAGGCTCTGGGCGAGTTTGGTGATCTCGACAAGCCCTTTGGCGACACCGCCGCTTGGAGCCCTCGTGCGTGTGAAGCTCTAGCGGCAAAGCTATCAGACGCCAGCACAGGGGTGCGAACGGCAGCCGCTTTGGCAATGGCGAAGCTAGGTGATGTGGCACATGCGGGAGTGCTGCCTCTGCTGCTGGAGCACCCCGACGCTGAAATCCGTAAGAGAGCCGCGCGGCTTCTGCGAAACGTCAACGATCGTGGGCAGATAGAGGCCCTCATCTCGGCACTCGCGCACCCCGAGCCAAGGATCCGCCAGGCCGCAGCGGATGCTTTGGGAGGACTGGGTGACTTGCGCGCAGTCGAGCCCCTCTTGTGGAGGTTGGAGGATGGCAGGAGGACTCAAGACATAGATGCCGCAAATGTGAGATGCAGCGTGGTGACTGCGCTCGGCAAGCTGGGTGACCCTCGTGCGATCGAGTCACTCATCTCCACCGCTCTCAGGGATGCGGACTGGAAAGTGCGAGAGGCGGCGGGGCGCGCTCTGGCGCGATTCCCGTCCGGATGGGACGATACTGCGCTGAAGGAAGCGTTGCACGACCAGAGCGCCATTGTTCGCGAGGCCGCTGCCATGGTGCTTGCCGAAGTGGCGAGAGCGTGGGGAGAGATGAAGGGCGGAACCTAACTCAGCTCCTTGAACCGTCGCTGTCCATCGTTGCAGATCTGCTATACTCTTCCTTGTCCAGCAAGGAGATGTGAGTGCAGTGGCAAAGGATCAGCCATCCTATCAAGAGCGGATTATCCGTGACCCGAATATCATGGTGGGTAAGCCCGTGGTTAGGGGCACGCGCATTCCAGTCGAACTGATCCTTCAGCACCTGGAGGAGAATCCAGACTTGGAAGACCTCTTTGCTGCCTTCCCCAGGCTAACCAGGGAAGACGTGCGAGCATGTCTCGCGTACGCTCGTGCGGTCCTGGAGAGAGAGCGCCGAGGCGCAGCTTGACGTGTGCCAGTTGTCGTCCCTGTAGCAAGGCATGAAGTTCCTCGTCGACGAAAGCTCCGATGCTCGATTGGCTGCCTATCTGAAAGGCCTCGGTCACGATGCCACTACCGTAGCCCGTGATTATGGCTCATCTTTGGCGGATTCCGACGTCCTGGCAATCGCGCGGCGCGAGCAGCGCGTTCTGATCACCAACGATCGCGACTTCGGCGAGTTGGTGTTCCGCCTCGAACAGGCCCACTCGGGGGTAATCTTCCTCCGGTTAAACACGACCAGCCTCGCAGCGAAAATCGAGCGCCTCAACCACATCCTCAGTCATTACTCGGACCGCCTCGACCGGTTTCTCGTAGTAACGGAGCGAACTGTGCGTGTGCGCTCCGCAGGGAGCAGGTGATGCCATCATGGTAGGGTTGTTGCCATGTTGCCCGTGGGTGCATCATCACGACTGCGAGCGGGCACTAAGATTCGAGACAGCGGGCGCCGATGAGGAAGCATGGCTAAGAAAGAACGCAAGGTAATAGGGCCGGTCGAGCTGACGGATATGGCCTACGGCGGGGAGGCGGTGGGACGCCACGAGGGGCTGGTGATCTTCGCCTACCTGGGAGCTGTAGGGGACATCGCCAACGTCGACGTCACCGTCACCAAGAAGAGCTTCGCCCGAGGCAGCATCGTCGATCTGATCAAGCCCTCGGATCTGCGCACCGAGCCCCCCTGCCCCTACTTCGGCAACTGCGGCGGCTGCCAGTGGCAGCACATTCGCTACCAGGAGCAGCTGAACACCAAAACCCACCTGGTGGCTGAGGCCTTCGAGCGGATCGGCCACCTGCCCACCGAGGTCCGGCCAACCCTGGGGATGGAGGATCCCTGGCACTACCGCAACACCATGGAGTTCGGCTTTACCTTCGAGGGCGAGCCCGGCCTCCGGCGGTTGCGGGGCCACCGGATCGTGCCGATCAAGGAGTGCATCATCTCCCGTCGGGAGATCAACGAGGTGCTCGACCTGCTGTGGGCGTGCTTCGTCCAGGATAAGATGGCGGAGGTTCTGCCCCACAACGCCTTCGTTCGGGTGGGTGATGGTCCAGGGCCTCGGGTCGTGGTGGGCCTCTTCGGCCACGGCGATTGGCCCGAGATTGCCGACCGGATGGTGAGGGAGCGGCCCGACCTGATCGCCGGTGTGGTCCAGCGGAAGGGACGAGGCTCCGAGAAGGGCCGGGTCCTCTTCGGCCGGGAGCACACCGAGCACCAGCTGCTGGACAAGCGCTACCGGGCCAGCGTCGCCTCCTTCTTCCAGGTGAACCGGACCCAGGTCGAGGTGCTGATCCAGACGGCGTTGGGCTGGCTGGATCCCCAGCCCGGCGAGACCATCCTGGATGCCTACTCGGGCGTCGGCACCTTCTCCTTACAGCTGGACGAAAAAGCCGGCAGAATCATCGCCGTAGAGGCCAGTCCATCGGCCAACGTGGATGCTAGAATAAACGGTGCCGGGTTGGCCAACCTGGATCTGGTGGAAGGGAACTTCGGCGAGGTATCCCTACCGGTGGATCGGGTCGACGGCGTCGTCATAGACCCGCCTCGAGGAGGGATCGCCCCCGAGGGGATGAGTGGCCTCCTGGGGCTGTCGCCCCGGCGGATTGTCTACGTCTCGTGCGACCCCACCACCCTGGCCCGGGACGCCGCCCTGCTGGTGGGCGCTGGCTACCGGCTGGAACGGGTCCAGCCTATCGACCTCTTCCCGCAGACCTACCACGTGGAGACGGTGGCCCTTTTTCTGCGCTGAGGCGCTCTGGCTACTCTGCATTGACATATTCCATGGTATGATACTCCTCGAATGGAGAGTATACATGGAGGGAGTCAATGGCAAAAGCAGCTGCAAAGAAGGCGCAGGTGGTCCTGAGCGAAGACCAGTATCAGCTTCTGGATGAGTACGCTCGAGCGCAGGGAATGACGGTGAGTTCTCTTCTGCGAGAGAGCCTGGAGCGTACTCTCATCGCATCCCTGCAGCGCCGGCGTCGCGAGGCTGCTTTGAGTCGACTCACCGGCCAGCAGCTTCCCACCGCTGATTGGGATGTCATCGAACGCGAGCTGGAGGAGCGCTGGGCCGGTCATGACTACCAGTGAGTTGATGATGGTGGACAGCAACGTTCCCATGTACGCTGCCGGACAGGAGCATCCCTACCGAAACCCATGCCGGAGGGTGCTTGAACGGATAGTGGCGGGAGAACTGGAGGCTGTGACCAACGTCGAGGTCCACCAGGAGATCCTGCATCGGTACATAGCCATCGGTCTGACCGCGAAGGGGCGCGAGGTCAGCCAGGATTTCCAGTACATCGTGCCGCTCGTCCTGCCCGTGAGTCTCGATGAGATCGAGCTGGCCAGGGATCTCTCGGCCAGGTACCCCGAGTTGCCCGCTCGGGACCTGGTTCATCTGTCGGTGATGCTGAACCACGGTATCGAGGTCGTGGTCAGCGCGGACCGGCATTTCGATCGATGCTCAGAGATTCGCCGTCTCGATCCATCTGCGCTGGTCTGAATCGCATGGGCTGACCGAGAGTTGTTCGCTAGCTTGTTCCAAGCAGTGGCCCTTTTCCTGCGCTAGGTTGTTGTAGCCACAGGCTTTACGCCTGCGCGGTCCCGATTGGGCGTTGCCTCCCCGCCCCACGGCGCGTCGCACACCCGTAAGGGCTACGCGCACCCGTAAAGGGTGCGGCTACATCCGTTGGAGCATCATCGGTGTCGTTGCCCTGACCGTTACGGTTGTGAGGTTCGTTCTGTATGAGTTCCGCTGAGGCGTCCTCAGGCGCCGGCAACCCTGAATTCGTCCATCTCCACGTCCACTCGGAGTACTCCCTGCTGGACGGTCTGGGGAAGATCAAGGACCTGGTGAACAGGGCCAAGGAGTTGGGCATGCCCGCCCTGGCCCTCACCGACCACGGCACCATGTACGGGGTGATCGAGTTCTACCAGGCGGCCAAGGCCGCCGGGATCAAGCCGATCATCGGCCTCGAGACCTACATGGCCCGCCGTACGATGTTCGACAAGGATGCCGGGGACAAGTCCTCCAGCCACCTGCTGCTTCTGGCCAAGGACTACACCGGCTACCAGAGCCTGGTCAAGCTGGCCAGCGCTGCCCAGTTGGACGGCTTCTACTACAAACCCCGCATCGATCGCGATCTCCTGGAGAAGTACCACGACGGGCTGATCATCTCCGCCGCCTGCCCCTCCGGCGAGGTGGCCCGGTCCATCATGAGGGACGATCTGGATGCTGCCGCCCAGGTGGCCGGTTACTATCGCGATCTGGTGGGCTCCGAGAACTACTACCTGGAGATCCAGGATCACGGCCTCGCCGACCAGCCCAAGATCAACAAGGGGATGCTGGAGCTTAGCCGGCGGATGGGCATCCCTGTCATCGCCACCAACGACGTTCATTACGTCCGCCAGGAGCACGCCGAGGCCCAGGAGATCCTGCTCTGCATCCAGACCAACACCACCCTGGACGACCCCAACCGGATGCGACTGGAGACCCAGAACTTCTACCTCCGCAGCGCCCAGGAGATGGCAGCAGTCTTCAGCGAGGTGCCGGAGGCCCTCGCCAACACCCTGCGGGTGGCCGAGCAGTGCGACCTGCAGTTCGATTTCAACCGGGTGATCCTGCCGGAGTTGGACTTCATCCCCGAGGGGATGACCCCCATCGAGTTCCTGGCCAAGCTGTGCTGGAAGGGGCTGTACGAGCGCTACCCCAACGTCACCGACGAGATAAAGCACCGGTTGGAGTACGAGCTGTCGGTCATCGACAAGACCGGCTTCCCCAAGTACATCCTGCTGGTCTACGACTACGTCAACTGGGCTCGCAAGCACGGGATCTTCTGTCAGCCGAGGGGCTCCGCCGCCGGTAGCATCGTGCTGTACTGCCTCTACGTGGCCGACGTGGATCCCCTGGAGTACGACCTCACCTTCGAGCGCTTCCTGAACCCCGATCGAGCCCAGATGCCCGATATCGATATGGACTTCCAGGACGACCGCCGGAACGAGGTGATCGACTACGTCACCCGCAAGTACGGCGCCGACCGGGTTAGCCAGATCGTCACCTTTGGGCGGTTGGCCGCCCGGGCCGCCATTCGGGACACCGGCCGGGCCATGGGGCTGCTGCTGCCGGAGGTGGACAAGGTCGCCAAGCTGGTGCCCACCCTGCCGGTGGGGATGACCATAGACAAGGCGATGGAGGAGAACCCCGACCTCCGGCAGATGTACGAGGCCGAGCCCCACATCAAGCGGTTGATCGACGCCGCCAAGAGCATCGAGGGGGTCGCACGCCACGCCTCCACCCATGCCGCCGGCGTCGTCGTCTCACGGGATCCCCTCACCGAGATAGTGCCGGTCCAGAAGGCCACCAAGGGCGAAGAGTTGGTGATGGCCCAGTACTCCATGAAGATGCTGGAGAAGGTTGGCCTGCTCAAGATGGACTTCCTGGGTCTGAACAACCTCACCATCGTGGCCAACACCCTGAAGCTGGTGGCCGAGACCCGGGCCAAGGAGGTCGACCTGTCCACCATCCCCCTGGACGATCAGGGCGCCTTCAAGATGCTGGCCGACGGTGAGACCACAGGCATCTTCCAGTTGGAAGGCACGGGGATGCGCCGATGGGTGCGCGAGCTGAAGCCCAGCACCGTCCGCCACCTGATGGCCATCATCGCCCTCTACCGCCCCGGTCCCATGGCCTACATCCCGACTTACATCGCCCGCAAAGAGGGCCGGGAGAAGATCGAGTACGTCCACCCCAAGCTGGAGCCGATCCTAAGGGAGACCTACGGGGTCATCGTCTACCAGGACCAGGTCATCAAGATCGTGGTGGCCGTGGCCGGCTTCTCCATGGGCGAGGCCGACATCCTGCGCAACGCCATGAGCAAGAAGATCAGGGACGTCATGGCGAAGCAGAAGGACCTCTTCGTCGAGGGTGCCCAGAAGAACGGCATACCCGAGGCGGGGGCCCAGGCGATCTGGGAGCAGATAGAGCCCTTCGCCGGGTACGCCTTCAACAAGGCTCACGCCGCCTGCTACGCCCTGCTGGCCTATCAGACGGCCTACCTGAAGACCCACTTCTCCGTGGAGTACATGACGGCCCTCTCCACCTCCTACGTGTCCGACACCGACAAGATCGCCCTCACCCTGGGCGAGTGCCGCCGGATGGGGATCCAGGTGTTGCCCCCCGATATCAACCGCAGCCAGCTCCAGTTCAGCGTCGAGCCGCTCCCCGCGGCGGGGAGTCCTCTCAAGCCCACCAACGGCTCCTCCAAGGGGCTCCTGGCGATGCGCTTCGGCCTCATCGGCGTGAAGAACGTGGGCGAGGGTGCCATCGAGAGCATGATCGCCGAGCGAGAGAAGAACGGCCCCTTCCGTTCCCTGACCGATTTCTGCAAGCGGGTGGACATGCGGAGCATCAACAAGAGGGTTGTGGAGAGCCTCATCAAGTGCGGCGCCATGGACGGCTTCGGCGACCGGGCGGGGCTGTTGAAGGGGCTGGATCAGACCCTGGATGCGGCGCAGCAGGAGCAGCGGGCGCAAGAGGTCGGTCAGATCACCATGTTCGACAGCATGTTCGACGCCTCAGCGACCCCTGTTGCTCCCCAGGCGCCGGCCGCGGCCCCCGGCTCCGTTGCTCCGGCCAGCCTGAAGGAGCAGCTGGCCTGGGAGAAGGAGGTGCTGGGCATCTACATCTCCAGCCATCCCTTCCAGCACGCCGCGGCCTGGCTTCAGAACCGGGTGACGGCTAACAGCGGGCAGATCGGCGAGGATCTGGAGGGTAAGAAGGTGGTGGTGGCAGGAGTGATCGCCGGCGTTAAGGCGCTGACCACCAAGAAGGGCGACCGGATGGCCGCCGTGCAGATCGAGGATCTCCACGGTGGTCTGGAGGTGGTGGTGTTCCCCAAGACCTACGAGAGGACCCGGGACCTCTGGCAGGTCGACGCGGTGGTGGTGGTCGAGGGGAAGGTGGATGCCAAGGACGATCGCAAGAAGGTTCTGGCCGAGAAGGCGGAGCTGTTCGTAGTGCCCGAGGGCACGCCCCCGCCTATGGAGGAGTTGCAGGGGACGGGTGGCTACGAGACAGAGGGCGCCGGCGGCTTCGATGGGGAAGAGTTCCCGGGTGAGGAGCCGGGTTACCAGTGGGAGGATCTGTCGGAGGAGGCGCCTGCCGCCGTTCTGGCTACTGTAGGGGCCGGCGTCCCTGCCGGCCCGACGGTCTCGTCGGTGGGCGAGGAGGACACCGCGTATGCCGTCGCAGCAACTGGCGCCATAGCCCTCACCCCGACCCTCTTCCAGGGGGAGAGGGAGGCGGCCGGGACTCCTGCCGCCCCGTCGGCTGCCAACGATGCCCACAACGGCAACGGCCACCACGGTAACGGCAACGGCTCCAAGACCGTCACGAACGGCCTGGCCAACGGCCGCAAGGCCGGCAACGGGCGAAAGCCGTACCGCCTGCGGATCCTCCTGGTGCGGCGCGGAAGCGACGAGCAGGACCTGGAACTGCTGCGCAGAGTGTACCAGGTGCTGTCCGCCTGGCACGGCGAGGACAGCTACGAGCTGTGCATCGAGACCGGCGGCCGGCGGGCTGTTCTGGAGAGCCCCAACGCCAGGACCTCATTCAACTCGGAGTTGGAGGCGGAACTGAAGGAGATCCTGGGCCCCAACTGCCTGACGGTCTCTGATGCTGGTTGACTATCACCTGCACTCCCACATATCCCACGACGGGACGGGGAGGATCGAGGAGCACGTCCGGCGAGCGGCCGAGATAGGCCTCACCGAGCTCTGCTTTACCGAGCATCTGGATTTCTACCCCTCCGCGGACGGCCTCTCCTGCTCCACCGTCCCCTCGGAGGCCGAGCTAGAGCGGTATCTGGAGGAGGTGCGGCAGGTCCGGGGACGCGGTCCGGTCAGGGTGCGCGCGGGGATCGAACTGGACTACAAGCCGGAGACCGAGGGCCGGATCCGGGACCTGCTGGGCCGGTTCAGCTTCGACTTTCTCCTGGGTTCTGTCCACAATGTGGACGGGATGGGCGTCTCCGGCCCGAAGGAGATGGCCCTGGCCTTTTTCGAGGAGAGGGGCGTCGAACAGGGCTGCCTGGACTACTACGAGGTCGTGGAGCGGGCCGTCGCCACCGGCCTCTTCGACTCCTTCGCTCACCTGGACCTGATGAAGCGGTTTCGGCTGGAGAACGGCGATCTGATCCTGCGGGGGGCTTTGCGAGATCGGATCGTGGCGATCCTCGACCGAATGGCCGCAACCGGGACCGGCATCGAGGTGAATAGCTCGGGCCTAATCCACGATGCCCGAGAAGCGTACCCCAGCCTCGATCTGCTGAAGCTGGCTCGGGATCGGGGAGTGAAGGTCCTGACGATAGGCTCCGATTCCCACCGGCCTGAAACCGTAGGCCGCCACCTGTCGGAGGCCGTGGCCTTGGCTCGTGCGGCGGGCTACACCCATTTGCACACCTTCGAGAAGCGGGTGCCGGCGGCAGTCGTTTTCTAGGGCTCCTACCCCCTCTCCCTACCCCTCCCCCATGAAAGGGGGAGGGGAGTCCAACCCTCCCTTCCCCCCTTGTGGGGGAAGGGCAGGGGAAGGGGGCTCACTCCGGCAGTCCCTTGATCCCGGCCAGCGCCTCCGGCGCGAACTGTCCGTTTCGCATCAGGACCCGCCCATCCACGGCGATGGTGCACTCTGTGGGGATCACGTCCACGTGGGTCTTGGCCGACCAGCCGGCCCCGGTCTCCTCCGGATAGGGATCGCCGAAGGCCACGTGGACCCCGGGGATCTTCTCGTCCTGGAGGAGGTTCCCGGTCAGCGCCCGAACCCAGAGGTTAGCCCCTATGGCGAACTCCCCCACCCGGTCGCTGTACTCGCTGGTGGCCAGGTACTGCTTCAGCTCCTGCTTCAGCTCCTGGTTCTCGGTAGTCACGTCGACGATGCGACCCCGGGCCACGGTGAAGGTTACCCCCAGGTCCAGCACCCCGTATTTTCGGCTGAAGTAGTCACCCAGCACTTCCGCCACCAGCACCCCCTCGGCGTCCATCGGGCAGGTGTAGGTCTCTCCCTCCGGGAGGTTGCCCCACTCGCCCTGGTTGTGATAGATGCCGGTGCAGGGCTTCCACCGCAGTTCTTGGCTGAAGGTGGCCCGGAAGTCGGTGCCTCTGGGGTTGGTGACGTGGATCTCCCTGGCCGGCCGGACCAGTTCGGTCACCCTCTCCACCACCTGGGACACCACACGGTAATCCGCCAGCATCCCCTGGACCATCAGCCGCTCATCGATGTCGATCATGTGGCCGTGCCGGACGTTCAGCTCGTCCACCAGCAGGTGGCGCATGGGAATGCGGAAGGAGACCTCGCCCTTGAGCCCCCGAGCGGCGAAGAAGGTGGCCGTTGGATGGGTAGCCCGCAGGGCGTTGGCCAGGTTCTCGGGCAGTGAGGTGTAGGGGCGGACCCCGTAGTCTTCCAGCCAGGTCATCTCCGCCTCGGCTCCAGCCCGGCGGCACTCATCCCTTAGAGCCAGACCGATGCGCTGGGTGTCGCGATCGCTGATGATGCTGACTCGGTCCCCTTTTCCAATAGCCATGCAGGTCCTGACGGCGTTACGAGCGCCCTGTAGCAGCAGTTCCTCAGGGACTGCGGAGTCTTCCGGGCTATTCACGGGGGTTAGCCTCCTCTGTCAGGTTGGGGGGTGCCAAAAGCCGGCATACCGGCACTCCCAGTGAGTGTTAGGTAGTGCTTCTTTTTGCACCGCGAGAATCGGGCCAATTATATTCGATAGGCCGGTCTTAAGCTTCTTGGTCCGAATCCTGCCGCCCCCTACTGCTCCTGCCGGTTGGCAGTGGGTACAGTCGACTCTTGCATCCGAGAGGGAGTACTGAAGATGGCGCTAGCGACCTTTGTTGCCCCTATTCTGCCGGGCAAGACCCAGCAGTGGAGACGTTTCGCGGAGGAGTTGAACGGCCCGCGCAAGAAAGAGTATGAGGAGTCCCGCCGGCGGCACGGTGTGCGGGAGCGAACCTTCCTGCAGTCTGCTCCCCAGGGTGATATGGTGATCGTCACCCTGGAAGGTGACGACCCGGTAGAGTCTTTCCGCCGCTTCGCTGCTACCAACGATCCCTTCACCCGGTGGTTCAGCCAGCAGGTGTACGAGATCCACGGGATCGACCTGAGTCAGTTCTCATCCATGCAGATGCCGCAACTGATGATCGACTCGGAACCCGGAGCGGCCCAGCAAAGGCGAGCCGCCTAAAGGGCCTAGCCCGCAGACGGGGAGAGGGGGAGAGGGGGAGACGCGGAGACGCGGAGAAGAACCTGCTACCATTTCTCCGTGTCTCCGTGTCTCCGTGTCTCCGTGTCTCCGTGTCACTCCTGGGGGTCGCGTCCCAACTGCTCCCGGAAGGTGGCTCGCACTCGCTGCCGGACCTCGGGGTTCAGCAGCACCTCCACCCCCGTCCAGGCCAGCAGGGTGGCGCCCGTGGCAATCAGCTGATCGGCCCGTTCGGTGATGGCGGCGGCGGCGAACTCCGGGCTGTGGCCCACGATCCCCTTCTCGCAAATCCCCATGTAGGGGTGGATGGTGGGGACCACCTGGCTCACGTCGCCGATGTCGCTGGACCCCACGCCGCCATCGGCCGGAGGGGTCTCGTACTCGATGCCCAGGACTTCCATGTTCCCTCGCAGAACCTCGATCAGTTCCCGGTTGCAGACCCGGGCCGCGTAGCTGACTCCCTTGTGCACCTCCGGCCTGGCGCCGGTGGCCAGGGCAGCGCCCTCCACGATGTTGAGGAACTTCTTTTCCAGATCCTCCACGTACTCCTGATCTTTGGCCCGCAGCAGGAACTTGGCGGAGGCGTACTCCGGGATGATGTTGGGGGCGTCACCCCCATGGGTGATGCAGCCGTGGACCCTGGCGTCCGGCTTCAGCATCTGGCGGAGGGCATTCAGGCTGAAGAAGAGCTGGAGCACCGCGTCCAGGGCGCTGATCCCTTTGTCGGGGTAGGCCGCGGCGTGGGCAGACTTACCGAAGAACTCCACGTCGAAGTGGGACACAGCCAGGGAGCCCCTGTCCAGGTAGGTCTCATCCTTGGGGTGCATGATGATGGCAGCATCCAGCCCCTGGAAAACTCCGGCGTTGGTCATGATCACCTTGCCGCCGCCCCCTTCCTCGGCGGGGGTGCCTATCACCTGGATGGTTCCCTCCAGATTCGGGAGGGCGCGCTTCACGGCCAGGCCGGCGCCCAGGGCCCAGACGGCCATCAGGTTATGGCCGCAGGCGTGGCCCAGCTTTGGCAGGGCATCGTACTCCGCCAGGAAAGCCACTGCCGGCTTGCCCCGACCGTAGTTGGCGACGAAGGCCGTCTCCAGCCCCGCCACAGGTCGCTGGACGGTGAAGCCCTCCTTTTCCAGCTCCCCCGTCAGCAGCGCCACCGCCCGGTGCTCCTGAAACTGGATCTCCGGATTGGCATGGATGGTATGGGATATCTCGGTCAGTCTGGGATGGAGGCCCCTTACCTCCTTCCCGATGAGTTCCTTGGCGCTGTCTACTGGGGTTCCACCCATGGTGAAGGCGCTCCTTTCAGTCCTGAGGATCCCGCCCCAACTGCTCCCGGAAGCTGTCCCTCACTCGCTGGCGGACCTCGGGGTTCAGCAGCACGTCGGCCCCGGTCCAGGCCATCAGGGTGCAGCCGGTGGCGATGGCCCTGTCCGCCCGTTCGTCGCCGGTCGCCTTCGCGAACTCCGGGCTGTGGAGGGGGACCCCCGTGTCGGTGATCTGCAGCAGTGGATGCACGGCGGGCACCAACTGGCTCACGTTGCCGATGTCGCTGGAGCCCGTGCCGCTGCCGACGGGCGCATCCTCGTACTGGATCCCCAGCGCCTCCATGTTCTGCCGGAGCTGCTCGATCAGGGCCGGGTTGGAAGCCATGGCCGAGTAGCTGCTCTGGATGGTCAGCTGGGCGCGGGCGCCCGTGGCGAGGGATGCGCCCTCCACGATGTTCCTGAACCGGCGATCCATCTCCTCCAGGTATGCCTGCTCCCTGGCCCTGAGTATGAACTTGGCGGAGGCGTATTCGGGGATGATGTTGGGGGCGTCGCCACCGTGGGTGATGGAGCCGTGGACCCTGGCGTCCGGCTTCAGCATCTGCCGCCAGGCGTTGACGCTGAAGAAGACTTGCATCACCGCGTCCAGGGCGCTGATCCCCTCCTCGGGCGAAGCGGCGGCGTGGGCCGACTTCCCGAAGAACTCCACCTGGTACAGGTTCATCGCCAGGAAGCCCTGCTCCAGGTAGGTGGTGTCCTTGGCGTGGAGGATGATGGCGGCGTCCAGCCCCCGGAAGACCCCGGCCTCGCCCATGATCACCTTGCCGCCGCCACCCTCCTCGGCCGGCGTGCCGATCACCTGGATGGTCCCCTGCAAGTCTGGAAGGGCTCGTTTCAGGGCGATCCCGGCGCCCAGGGCCCAGACGGCCATCAGGTTGTGGCCGCAGGCATGGCCGAGGCTCGGCAGGGCGTCGTACTCCGCCAGGAAGGCCACGGCAGGCTTGCCCCGGCCGATGCTGGCGACGAAGGCGGTATCCAGCCCCGCCACCGGTCGCTGGACGGCAAAGCCCTCTCTGGCCAGCTCCTCCGTCAGCAGGGCGACGGCTCGGTGCTCCTGGAACTGCAGCTCCGGGTTGTCGTGGATGGTGTGGGATATCTCGGTCAGTCTGGGATGGAGGCCCCTGACCTCCTTGGCGATGCGATCCTTGATGGTTTCCGTCGAAGCTAACGACATAAGGGACGGGGCTCCTTTCGGTCCTGATGGTGGGCTATTGTGCCACAGTCGCGGCGCAGTTTCGACCCCACAGGGTGCTCCTCCGCGTCGGACTCGCTACCCGCGCAGAACGGCTGAGTGTTAGACTACAGGTAGACCCCTTTCGTCGCCACCACTCCCACCGCTGACCCCGCTACGCCATGCAGCTGATATACCGGTCGGGATGAAGACGTGCGGTCCGACCCGAGTGGCGAGTTTCGAGAGGGTGGAGCCGCCACAGCTCTATCTCGAGGCCGAAGAAGTTGATGCTCTTGTCGGTGACCTCGTTCAACCAGTCGAGGGCGGCTCGATGCTCCTCGGTAAAGTGCTCGGCAATCCAGACCACTGTGACTGCATTCAGCCCAGCGGCGTAGGTCATCAATTGCCCGAGGTGGGTGTGGTCGGTTTTCTCCAGCTGGTTCTCGATCAGCACCCACGTGCCGGAGATGGTGTCCTTGCACAGGATGTCCGCCCTGAAGGGGCCGACGTTTTTCTCTTGCGCCTCTAGTTCCAGGTCGAGGCCGACGGCCTCCTCCAGCAGGGCGAGGTTGTCTTCCCTGGCCAGCCACGGTGTGAAATCAGAGGATTTGCTGGTCCATACCTCTCGCAGATCCACCTGCTGTAGCCGTCCCAGGCTAGGACCCGCCATAAGGTTTCCTCCCGTCTCGCTAGTCGCACAGGCCGTACTTGGTCTCGAAGTCATGTATCCACGGATGCCGGCCTGTATCCCTTCCTAAGCAGCTGGCCCCAGATAGTCTGCCCTTCGTCACCCCCGCGAAAGCGGGGGTCCAGGACATCACCGCTCGGAGAGGACCCTGGATGCCCGCCTTCGCGGGCATGACGACGGATTGTGCACGCGATC